>CCMO02000001.1:3521484-3852355 GCA_000751295.2 bacterium YEK0313 | reverse complement strand
AAGGGCGCGGACGAGATCGTCGGACACGGGTCGAACTCCAGTCAAAGTCCCGTGTCCATTGCACCAGCCAAGCCGTTCGATCAATTACCGGACTGGAAAGAGCGCCGCGCGCAACCCACATGGCTCGTTCAGGCCGCGAGCGCCGTTGCAATCGACGGTTTGGCGGCTATAGTCCGCGCGAATTTCCAGACCTGCCGCGCTGATGCGGCAGGATTCCCATCAAAAGGACAGTCCATGTTCATCACCCCGGCCTTCGCGCAGACTGGATCGGGTTCAACCGGCGATCTTCTGCAGACGCTGCTCCCCTTTGTGCTGATCTTCGTGATCATGTATTTCCTGATCCTTCGGCCGCAGCAGAAGAGGGTGAAGGCGCAGCAGGAAATGCTGAAGAACCTCCGGCGCGGCGACCAGGTGACCCTGTCCGGCGGCGTCATCGGGCGGATCACCAAGGTGATCGACGACTCGACACTGGAGATCGAGATCGCCGACAACGTGCGGATCCGGGCGGCGAGGCAATTCGTCGCGGAGGTCCGCTCGAAGGGCGAGCCGGCGGAAGAGAAATAACAATGCTTCGGCGCGCGCCCCCGTGAGCTGCGCGCCGCACGCGGCCTAGGAACGACAGTCGATGCTCAACATCGTGCGCTGGAAAGCGACCCTCATCCTGGTGACGGCCTTCGTCACCATGCTTCTGGCGGCGCCCAATATCATGCCGCAATCCTGGGTCGACCAACTGCCGAAGGCGCTGCGCACGCATATGACGCTCGGCCTCGACCTGCAGGGCGGCGTTCACCTGATTCTGCAGGTGGATGCCGATGCCGTGCGCCGCGAGCGCCTGGAGGCGCTGCGCGAGGATGTGCGCCGCGTGCTGCGCGATGCCCGCGTCCAGGTGCAGAGCGCGACGTTCCAGGGCAATGGCGTGGTGGTCCGCCTGCGCGAGGGCCAGAATGCCGAGCTAGCCAATACCGAGCTGCGCAAGATCCCGCAGCCGCTCGGCGGCGTGTTCTCGACCTCGGGGCAATATGATTTCGAGGTCAGCCGCCAGGGCGATGTGTTCACCGTCAATGCGACCGAGGCCGGCCTCCGGGACCGTCTGACGCGGGCGGTCAGCCAGTCGATCGAAATCATCCGCCGGCGCGTCGACCAGCTCGGCACCACCGAGCCGGTGATCCAGCGCCAGGGCGCCGACCGCATTCTGGTCCAGGTGCCCGGCGAAAAGGACCCGCAGCGCCTCAAGAACATCATCGGCACCACCGCCAAGCTCGAATTCCGCCTCGTCGACCAGTCCATGCCGGTCGAGCAGGCCCTGGCCGGCCGGGCGCCGGCCGACTCCATCGTACTTTACGAGGAGGTCAAGGATAACGGCCGGGTCGTCCAGCAGGTGCCCTATCTGATCCAGCGCCGGGTCATCGTGACGGGCGAGGACCTCGTCGACGCCCAGGCCGCCTTCAACGCCCAGCAGGCCGAGTGGGTGGTCAATTTCCGCTTCAATTCCAGCGGCGGCCGCAAGTTCGCGCAGGTGACGCAGGAAAACGTCAACCGGCCCTTCGCCATCGTTCTCGACAACAAGGTGATCTCGGCCCCGGTCATCCGCGAGCCGATCCTTGGCGGTTCGGGCCAGATTTCCGGCCGGTTCACGGCCGACAGCGCCGCCAACCTGGCGTTGCTCCTGCGCGCCGGCGCACTGCCGGCGCCGCTCACCGTGGTCGAGGAGCGGACCGTCGGCGCCTCGCTCGGCGCGGATTCGGTGACCGCGGGCACGCGCGCCGCCATTATCGGCTCGATCTTCGTCGTCATCTTCATGTTCATGACCTACGGCCTGTTCGGCCTGTTCGCGAACATTGCCGTGGTGGTCAACGTCACCATGATGTTCGGGCTGCTCAGCCTGGTCGGAGCGACGCTGACCTTGCCGGGCATTGCCGGCGTCGTGCTCACCGTCGGCATGGCGGTGGACAGCAACGTGCTGATCTTCGAGCGCATCCGGGAGGAGGCGCGGCACGGCCGTTCGGTCATGGCCGCCATCGATACCGGCTTCACCAAGGCCATCGGCACCATCATGGATGCGAACATCACCCAGTTCCTGACCGCGGTGATCCTGTTCTATCTCGGCACCGGACCGGTGAAGGGTTTCGCCCTGACGCTCGGCCTCGGCATCATCACCACCATGTTCACCGCCATCACCTTCACGCGGTTCCTCGTCGTCCTCTGGCTGCGCTGGTTCAAGCCCGTGCGCATCCCGATGTGACCCGCGCGAAAGGGAGATCTTGACCGTGCGCCTTTTGCGACTCGTCCCGGACGACACCAAATTCGGTTTCATGCGATTGCGGCCGATCGCATTCGCCCTGTCGATGCTGATCACGCTGGCGACGATCGCCGGCTTCCTGATGTTCGGCCTGCATGTCGGCATCGATTTCAAGGGCGGCACGCTGGTCGAACTGCAGGCCAAGAGCGGCACCGCCAACATGGTCGACCTGCGCACCCGCCTGAGCGCGCTCAATATCGGCGAGGTGCAGCTGCAGGAATTCGGCGGACCGGCGCTGGTGCTGGTGCGCTATGGCGAGCAGCCGGGCGGCGACGAAGGCCAGCAGGCGGCGCTCCGCCGCGTCCGCCAGGCGGTGGAGTCCGACTACGAGGAACGGCGCACCGAGGTGGTCGGCCCGACGGTCTCGGCGGAACTTGTGCAGATGTCGGTGGTCGGCCTGATCCTCGCGATCCTGGTCGTGCTGATCTACCTCTGGTTCCGCTTCGAGTGGCAGTTCGCCCTCGGCGCCATGGTGGCGACCCTGCACGACATTACCGTGGTGGTGTTCTTCTACGTGCTGACGCGCGCGGATTTCGACATCACCTCGATCGCCTCGCTGCTCACCATCGTCGGCTATTCGCTCAACAACACCGTCGTCATCTACGACCGCATCCGCGAGCTGCTGCGCAAGCACAAGAAGATGCCGATCGACGAGCTGCTCGACGAGGCGATCAATTCGACGCTGGCGCGCACGACGATCACCCATATGACCACCTTCCTGGCGCTGCTCGGCCTGTTCTTCTTCGGCGGCGAGGTGATCCGCGGCTTCACCTCGTCGATGCTGGTGGGCGTTATCATCGCGACCTATTCGTCGCTGCTGATCGCGGCGCCGATCCTGGTCTATTTCGGCCTCAGGACCGGCGGCTTCGCCCAGTCGAGCGCCGCGCCCGCGCCGGCCGCCGACAAGGTCAAGGCCTGACGTGGCACGCGGCGAGCCGGTGCGGCGGCTGCATGACGGGTTCGTCCCGGGCCGCTTCGCCGTCGACGCCTATGGGCGGGGCGGCTTCCGCTTCGCCGAGATGAGCCACCAGGGCTCCATCCTGGCGCTGCCCTCGGGCATCCATGCCTGGGAGGCCCGGACGCCGGCCGATCTTACGCCCGAGGCCTTCGCCAAGGTGATCGCCGAGCGTGAGGCCATCGACGTGCTGCTGGTCGGTGCCGGCGAACTGCCTGTGCCCATGGCCGACGCCGTCCGCTGGGTTCTGCGCGATGCCGGGATCGGCGTCGACGTGATGACGACCGGGGCGGCCGCGCGCACCTACAATGTCATGGTGGCGGAAGGCCGCCGCGTCGCGGCAGCGCTCCTTGCCGTCGACTGACGGCGCGGTTGCCAATCCGATTCGGAACAATGCTCCATCCACCTGGAATGTCGGGGATTTCGCGTGCTGTGCGGCGGCGGGCCGACGAGAGGCGGCGCCAATTCCGGACCTGCGTGCAACATGCCGGTTCTCGACCGCGTTCCAGCTTCGAAAGAGCGGCGGTTGCTGATATCGAAAGCGGACGAATCGACCAGGGCAGACAGACGGGCGACAGCCGGCATGACGCATGAGACGAGCGACGCGTTCCGGGCCTGCGAGGATCTGGTGCGGACGGCGGACAAGGATCGCTGGCTGGCGGGCCTGTTCGCTCCCGCGCCGTTCCGAGCCGACCTGATGGCGCTCTATGCGTTCAACGTCGAGGTCGCGGCGGTGCGTGAACGCGTTTCGGCGCCGCTGCCGGGCGAAGTGCGCCTGCAATGGTGGCGGGACGTGATCAACGACGAGGCGCGGGGCGACGTCTCCGGTCATGCCGTGGCGGCGGCGCTGACCGACGTGATCCGCCGGCGGCGCCTGCCGGTGAAGCCGTTCATCGACCTCATCGATGCCCGGGTCTTCGACCTCTATGACGATCCGATGCCGACAACCGGCGATCTCGAAGGCTATTGCGGCGAGACCTCGTCGGCTCTGATGCAACTCGCGGCGCTGGTCCTGGCCGGCGGCCGCGATCCCGGTACGGCGGACATGGCGGGCCATGCCGGCGTCGCCTATGCGCTGACCGGCCTCATCAGGGCCTTTCCGCTACAGGCCTCGCGCGGCCAGATCTTCCTGCCGGCCGACATCATGGAGCGGACCGGGGCCGCACGTGCGGATATCCTGGCGGGGCGAATGAGCGAGGGGATCGGCCGGGCGCTGGAGGAGTTGCGGACGCTGGCGCGCCGGCACGTGACGGCCGCGGAGGCGCTGGCGCCCAAGGTGCCGGCCGAGGTCGCGCCGGCCTTCCTCGCGGCAAAGCTCTGCCCGGCCTATCTCGACCGGATGGCGAGCTTCATCCGCGCACCGTTCCAGAGCAGCGTGGAACTGCCGCAATGGCGGCGCCAATGGCTGCTCTGGCGAGCGGCGCGGCGGGCAAGATCGGCACCGCGGCTCGCCTGAGGCGAGCCCGCGTTCCGACCGGATCGAAAGGGAAGGGGCCGGCCGGGCCGGCCCGCAATGCTCAGGCCGAGCGCGACGCCTTGCGGGCGAGGAACTCGATCTCACCGCGCTGGAAACCCATATCGGCCAGCGAGCGGTCGTCGAGCTGGGTCAGCTCGGCCTTGGTGCGCTGATAGGTCATCCAGGCTTTGAAGCGGGTAACGAGGGCGTTGAACAGGTACAGCATGTCGGTATCTCCAGGCGGATCGCTCGAGCGTCCCTCCCGTGACGTTCGCTGCCCCTGAGATAGTTGCGTTTTCGCAGTTGCGAAGAGAAAATGCTGCACTGCAGCTATGCGCCAATGCAGTGCCCGGCCTCAGGTGGCAAGGCTCCCCGCTGCGAGGCCGCCGAGACCCGCTGCCAGCGCGGCCAGCGAGCTTGCGCCGAAGCGCCACGCGAAAGCGGGGCTGCCGAGCATCAGGCCATAGCCGACCTTGGCGAGCGTGTTGGAGGCGACCGCTGCCAGGATGGCGAGGCTCGCGGTCTCGAACGCGAGGCCGCCGCCGATCATGCCGGCCACCGTCAGCGTCGCGGCATCGACATCGGCAAGCCCGGCCAGAACCGAAACGATGATGATGCCGGCATTGCCGAACCAGGTTGTCGCAGCGCGCGCCAGGAAGCCGATCACAGCCAGGAGCAGCGCCATCTGCAGGACCGACCAGAGCTCGAACGGGTTGCGCGCGCTCTTGGCGGCCTCGGCGCCGTCGCCGCCATTTCGGGCGGCCAGAGCGCCCGCCGCTGCCAGCATGACGAGCGCGCCAGCCGTTAGCGCGGGCACGAGCAGGATGGTAAGGCCTGGCGCCAGCGCCATGACCAGCAGGCCGGTGCGGATATAGGAGATGGCGCCTGCGGCGAGCGCACCCGCCGCGAGCAGGCCGGGAGCCGGCTCGACCATCGACCGGCGGGCATTGGTCAGGGTGAGGGCGGTGGACGACAGCAGACCGCCGGCCGCGCCCGCCAGCAGCTCGCCGTAGCGGCCGCCGACCAGCTTCACCGCGACATAGCCGGCGAACGAGATCGAGGCGAGCAGGATGGCGAGCGTCCAGATGCGGGCGGGCGAGAGGCCGCCGAATGGGCCGACCGGGTCGGTCGGCACCAGCGGCAGCACGACCAGGGTCATGGCGAGGAGCATGATGGCCGAGCGCAGCTCGGGCCAGGTCAGCGTGCGCATGAAGCCGTGCAGGGCCTCGCGGCTCGCCAGCACGCCCGCCAGCACCACGCCGCCGGCCGCGGCGATGCGCATGTCGCCGAGCACGGCGATGGCACCCAGGACATAGGTCAGCATGGCGGCGACCGCCGTGGTGGCGCTGAAATCCTTCTCGGCGGCGGCTTCGCGCAGCTTGAAGCGGGTGAAGGTGGCGGCGAAGCCGAGAAACAGTCCGACCAGGACCAGGCCCGGCACGCCGCCGGTCGCCTTCAGCGCCTGTTCCAGGAGGCCGGCGCCGCCGCCGAGCATGCCGATGAGCGAAAAGGTCCTGATGCCGGCCGTGCGCCGGCCTTCCGGCTCGTCGCGCTCCCGCCAGTGGCGCTCCACGCCCACCAGCGCGCCGATGGCGATGGCCACGCCGAAACGATGGAACAGTTCGAGGTCAGTCATGGTGGGTGGCGAGTGGCGAATGGCGAGTAGGGACGGACGGGCCGGCCCGTCTGAGACGGACGAGCCTCACACTTACCATTCGCCATTGGCCATTCGCCACTTCCTACTCGGCCGCCTCGATCTTGGCCTTCATCGGCCGGCGCGCCAGCACCTCGGTGAGGAAGCGCCCGGTATGGCTGCGCGGTTCGCGCGCCACCGTCTCGGGCGGGCCGACGGCCACGACCTCGCCGCCGCCGTCGCCACCCTCCGGTCCCATGTCGATCACCCAGTCGGCGGTCTTGATGACCTCCAGATTGTGCTCGATGACGACAACCGAATTGCCCTGGGCGACCAGCTCGTGCAGCACTTCCAGGAGTTTCGCGACATCGTGGAAATGCAGGCCGGTGGTCGGCTCGTCGAGGATATAGAGCGTCCGGCCGGTGGCCTTGCGCGACAGTTCCTTCGACAGCTTGACCCGCTGCGCTTCGCCGCCGGAGAGGGTCGTCGCCTGCTGGCCGACATGGATATAGCCGAGGCCGACCTCCGAGAGCGTCTTCAGGATGTCGCGCACCCGCGGCACCGCCTTGAAGAACTCGACGCCCTCGTCGACGGTCATGTCGAGCACGTCGGCGATCGACTTGCCCTTGAACACCACTTCCAGCGTTTCGCGGTTGTAGCGCTTGCCCTTGCAGACGTCGCAGGTGACATAGACGTCGGGCAGGAAGTGCATCTCGATCTTGATGACGCCGTCGCCCTGGCAGGCCTCGCAGCGTCCGCCCTTGACGTTGAACGAGAAGCGGCCCGGCTCGTAGCCGCGCGCCTTGGCCTCGGGCAGGCCTGCGAACCATTCGCGGATCGGCGTGAAGGCGCCGGTATAGGTCGCCGGATTGGAGCGCGGCGTGCGGCCGATCGGCGACTGGTCGATGTCGATGACCTTGTCGAGATGCTCGACGCCCTCGATCCGGTCATGCGGGGCAGGGGCTTCGCTCGCCCCGTTCAGCTTGCGCGCCACCGCCTTGTAGAGCGTGTCGATGAGCAGCGTCGACTTGCCGCCGCCGGAGACGCCGGTGATGCAGGTGAAGGTGCCGAGCGGGATCTCGACCGTGACGTTCTTCAGGTTGTTGCCGTGGGCATTGACGATCTTGAGCGTGCGGCCCTTCTGCGGCTTGCGCCGCTTCGGCGTCGGCACGAACAGCTCGCCGGTGAGATATTTGCCGGTAAGCGACTTCGGATCGCGCATCACCTCCTCGGGCGTGCCCTGGGCGACGATCCGGCCGCCATGGATGCCGGCGCCGGGGCCGACATCGACGACATGGTCCGCCTGCAGGATGGCGTCCTCGTCGTGTTCGACCACGATGACCGTATTGCCGAGATCGCGCAGCCGCTTCAGCGTGCCGAGCAGCCGTTCATTATCGCGCTGGTGCAGGCCGATCGACGGTTCGTCCAGCACGTAGAGCACCCCGGTCAGGCCCGAGCCGATCTGCGAGGCGAGCCGGATGCGCTGGCTCTCGCCGCCGGACAGGGTGCCGGAATTGCGGCCGAGGGTGAGATATTCGAGGCCGACATCGACCAGGAAGCGCAGGCGGTCGCGGATCTCCTTGAGGATGCGCACCGCGATCTCGTTCTGCTGGGCGGTGAGCTTGGGCGGCAGGGCCGAGAACCATTCGTTGGCCGCCCGCACCGACAGCTGCGAGATCTCGCCGATATGCGCCGCGGCGATCTTCACCGCGAGCGCCTCGGGCTTCAGCCGGAAGCCGGTGCAGGTCTTGCAAGGCACGGCCGAGACGTAGCGGGAGATCTCCTCGCGCGCCCATTCGCTTTCGGTCTCCTTCAGCCGGCGCTCGAGATTGCGGACGACGCCCTCGAAGGTCTTGGTGGTCTCATAGGAGCGCAGGCCGTCGTCGTAGCGGAAGGTGACGGTCTCCTCGCCGGTGCCGAACAGGATCGCCTCGCGGGCCTTTTCCGGCAGCGAGCGCCAGGGCGCGGTCAGCGAGAAGCCGTAATGCCTGGCGAGAGCGTCGAGCGTCTGGGTGTAGAAGGGCGAGCTCGACTTCGCCCAGGGCGCGATGGCGCCCTTGCGCAAGGTCTGGTCCTTGTCGGGGATGACGAGGTCGGCATCGATCGTCTGCTCGACGCCGAGGCCGTCGCAGGCGGGGCAGGCGCCGAAGGGATTGTTGAACGAGAACAGCCGCGGCTCGATTTCCGGAATGGTGAAGCCGGAGACGGGGCAGGCGAACTTCTCCGAAAAGATCACCCGCAGCGGCTCGCCCTTGGCGTCCTTGCCCTCGGCGAATTCGATGATGGCGATGCCGTCGGCGAGCTTCAGCGCCATTTCGAAGCTGTCGGCGAGGCGCGTCGCCATGTCCGGCCTGACCACGACGCGGTCGACCACCACGTCGATGTCGTGCTTCAGCTTCTTGTCGAGCGCCGGCACGTCGGGGATCTCGTAGAAGGTGCCGTCGACCTTGACGCGCTGGAAGCCCTTCTTCTGGTATTCGGCGAGTTCCTTGCGGTACTCGCCCTTGCGGCCGCGCACCGTCGGCGCCAGCAGATAGAGGCGCGAACCCTCGGGCAGAGCCAGGGTCTTGTCGACCATCTGGCTCACCGTCTGGCTTTCGATCGGCAGGCCGGTGGCGGGCGAATAGGGCACGCCGACGCGCGCCCACAGGAGGCGCATATAGTCGTAGATCTCGGTGACGGTGCCGACCGTCGAGCGCGGGTTCTTCGACGTGGTCTTCTGCTCGATGGAAATGGCCGGCGACAGGCCGTCGATCTGGTCGACGTCCGGCTTCTGCATCATTTCCAGGAACTGGCGGGCATAGGCCGACAGGCTTTCGACATAGCGGCGCTGGCCTTCGGCATAGATCGTGTCGAAGGCGAGCGAGGACTTGCCCGAGCCGGACAGGCCCGTGAACACCACCAGCGCGTCGCGCGGGATGGTCAGGTCGACGCCCTTCAGATTGTGCTCGCGCGCGCCGCGTACGGAAATCACCCGCTGGTCGGGGCGCCGGACGTCGTCGCGGAACTTGTCGAAAAGGTCAGTCATAGAACGGGTCCGTTGAACGCGATCACGACGAGGTCTCATCCTGGGCAAGGCGCGTGCCGGCGCCTTCGCGCGCGAGCGCCCCGGTGGAGATCAAGGCGGAAAACCAAAGCCCCAAGGTAGAAACCGTGAACGCCCGCCGCCAGAGGCGCCGGCACAGGTGATGGCTGATGTGCACAGGTTGCGTCCGACGATTCGGGGCGGGAGAGCGGCTGGACCTTAGCGGGGCTTGCCAAGTCGCACAAGAACAAATAATGAACACGAAGCCGTGGCATGGTCTCCGCCGCGCCGGTGCAGACAACCGGCCGGGTCGGCCGGCTCCGCGGCCGTGGCGCGGCAGGGGCGGTCGCGAGGCGGCCAATTCCGGCCTCCTGCGGCGCCAGGGCGGGAAACTGGGGATAGATCGGCCAATCCGGCGGCCGTGCCGTGACGGCGCCGGCCGAACATGGGATGGCTCCGGCAGGTTCAGGCTGAAAGCGCCCCGGGCAGAGGCTGCGGGGAGAGGGAGAGCGAGATGGCAGGCAGCGTCAACAAGGTCATCCTGGTCGGCAATCTGGGCAAGGATCCGGAAGTCCGGCGGATGAACAACGGCGAGCAGGTCTGCAGCCTGCGCCTGGCGACCACCGAGAGCTGGCGCGACAAGGGCTCGGGCGAGCGGCGCGAGCGCACCGAATGGCACGCCGTGGTGATCTACAACGAGAACCTGGTGAAGGTCGCCGAGCAATATCTGCGCAAGGGCTCCAAGGTCTATGTCGAGGGCCAGCTGCAGACGCGCAAATGGCAGGACCAGTCCGGCGTCGAGAAATATACGACCGAAGTGGTGCTGCAGCGCTTCCGCGGCGAGATGGTGCTGCTCGATGGCCGCGGTGGCGGCGGCGGTGGCGGCGGCAGCGACTATGGCGACGACAGCTTCGGCTCGTCCGGCGCGCTCGACAACCGGTCCGGCATGGGCCGGGCGGAAGCCCCGCGGCGGCCGGCAGCGCCCGCCGGTGGCGGCGGTGGCCGGATGGACGACGACGAGATCCCGTTCTGAGCGGCGGTCGCTGATCCCGGCTTCGGGGAGGGGGCCCGGCCATGCAGGTTTCGATCCGCCGGGCGACCCCAGCCGATCTCGCCTTCATCATGGCGAGCGAGCGCCAGCCGGCCTTCGCCGGCATGGTCGGCCAATGGCCGGCCGAACGGCATGAGGCCGCCATGGCCTCGGCGGATTTCGCCTATCTGGTCGGTTCCGCCGATGGCGGACCACCGGGTGGTTTCGCCATCCTGCGCGATCTCAACAACCGTTCCGACAATATCGGCCTGCAGCGCATCGTCGCCGCTGCGGCCGGCCAGGGCTTTGGCCGGCCGTTCCTGACGGCCGTCATCGACTGGGTGTTCACCGAAACTGCCTGCCACCGCTTCCTGCTCGAGGTCTTCACCGACAATGCCAGGGCGCGCCATGTCTATCGTTCGCTCGGATTTGCCGAGGAGGGGCTGCTGCGCGAGGCGGTGAAGCGGGCCGATGGCAGCCGCGTCGACCAGGTGCTGATGTCGCTGCTGCGGCCAGAATGGGCGGCAGCCCGGCGCGGCTAACGCTCGCCACCATCATTCACGCCATATGCGCCGCAGGCCGCCCGGCGCGGTCGCAGTGGCCTGCGCACTCGGCCGGAGGGGACCCGCGCGCCAGAGCGGGCAGGGGCGATTGACAGTCGATAATGTAAAGTTTATTTACTTCACATTCTCCCTCGCCGCAGGTGCTGCCGTGACCCTCGCTCCCTTCCTTGCCGCTCCCCCGATGATCCAGCTCCACGCCACGGCGGCGCTTGCCCTGATCCCGCTCACCCTCGTCCAGTTCCTGCGGGTGAAGCGCGGACTGTTCCACCGCGCGGTCGGCTGGACCTGGGTGGTCCTGATGGCGGTGGTGGCGCTGACCTCCTTCGGCATTCACCAGATCCGGCTCGTCGGCCCGTTCAGCCCGATCCACATCCTCTCGGTGATCACCCTCGCCGGCCTCGTCGGTGCGGTGGCCGCGCGGCGTCGCGGCGAGATCGCCCGCCACCGCCGGATCATGATGATGGTCACGGCGGGCTGGGCGGTCGCGGGGCTGTTCACCTTTCTGCCCGGGCGCCTGATGGCCGCCATGACCTGGGCCGGCTGACGCGCCAATGCGTCATCGCACTGTCGCGGCATCCGGGTTGATACGGGACCGGCAGCCCTTGCGCCTTGCGCGCCGCACCCGACATGTGCGAAGCCGCCTGCCGCTTTCAGACCATACTTCGAGGATGCAGTGCATGCCCGGCTTTGCCCGTAACGCGTTCATTCTGGGCTTGCTGGCTGCAGTCGGCCCCTTCGCCATCGACATGTATCTGCCGGCGTTGCCGGCCCTCGCCGCCGATCTCGGCACCTCGACGGCCGGCGCGCAGATGACGCTGATGACCTTCATGGCCGGCTTCGGCCTCACCCAGATCTTCTACGGCCCGGTCTCCGACATGGTCGGGCGCAAGCCGCCGCTCTATTTCGGCCTCACCCTGTTCACGCTGGCCGGCATCGGCTGCGGCCTGACGCGTTCGATCGAATGGCTCATCGTGCTCCGGTTCATCCAGGGCATCGGCGCCGCCTCGGTCATGGTCGTGCCGCGCGCCATCATCCGCGACCTGCATACCGGGGTGGCGGCGACGCGGCTGATGACCCTGGTCATGCTGGTGATCAGCGTCTCGCCGATCCTGGCGCCGCTTGCCGGCAGCGGCCTCATCGCGCTGTTCGATTGGCGCGCGATCTTTGCCGTCCTGACGGTCGCCGCCATTCTCAGCCTTGCGCTGACGGTCCTGGCGCTGCCCGAAACGCGTCCGCCGGCCGAGCGCATCCGCAGCGACCTGAAGACCGTGCTGTCAAGCTACGGCCTGCTGCTGCGCGACCGGCATTTCATGGGCGTCACCTTCATCGGCGCCTTCGGCATGGCGAGCTTCTTCGCCTTCCTCGCCAATTCCTCGTTCCTCTACATCCATCGCTACGGCTTGACGCCGACGCTCTACAGCATCGCCTTCGCCGTCAATGCCATCGGCTTCATCGGCGCCTCGCAGTTCAGCGCCACGCTCGGCGAGCGGTTCGGCATGGGGCGGGTCATCGTCGGCGCGACCCTCGGCTCGACCGTCATGGCGCTGATCCATCTCGCGCTGCTGGTCAGCGGCCACGAGAGCCTGGCCGGGCTGGTGATCATGCTGTTCCTGACCTTCGCCTTCCAGGGCCTGGTCATTCCCATGAGCATGGTGCTCTCGCTCGAGCGGCACGGACCGATCGCCGGCATGGCCTCGGCGCTCGGCGGCACGTTGCAGATGGCGACCGGCGCGGTGATGATCGTGGTGGCGAGCCTCATGTTCGACGGCACGGCCCTGCCCATGGTCGCAATCATCGCGCTCGCGGGTGTCGCGGCCCTCGGCCTCGCCTGGATCACCCTGGTGGTCGGCGAGCGCGCGGTTGCCGACGCCGGTTGAACGCGGCGCGGTCGCGGCCGCGTGAGGGCTGTTGAACAGGCTTGAATTGCGCGGCCGCGCTCCATTCGCTAGGCCTGCCGGAAAGGGCAAATTGCGGCGCGCTTCGCGCAGCATCCTGCCGGGAGGCCGCCATGGCCGAGCACGGATCCAGCCGGGACGTGGTCCCCATCGGCGCGCGCCGCCTGCGATCCTGGCTGTTCGCGCTGATCCTGGCGCTCGCTGCGTTCATGCCGCCCGGCGCCGGTGCCGGCGAGGCCGGTGCCGTGCTGGCGCCGACCAGCGTCCTGCGGGTCGGCTATATCGACGGCAATCCGATCCATGCGGTTCGCGATCCGCGCTCCGGCGCGCTGACCGGCATCGGTCCGGCGCTCGCCGGCGAGCTCGCGCGCGAACTCGGCGTCCGGCTCGACATGATCGGCCTGCGCGGCAGCGAAGCGGTCGTCGCGGCGCTCCGCCAGGGCCGGATCGACATGGCGCTGCTCGCCGACAATCCGGCGCGCCGGCGCGAGGTCGACTTTTCCGACGTCTATCTGCTCAACCCGCAAGGGATCGCCGTGCGCGCGGCCTCGCCCCTGCAGCGGATCGCTGATCTGGCGCAGCGACCGCTGCGGATCGGCGTCAGCGCGGGCGATACGGTCGGCGTCACCCTTGCGCGTGACTATCCCAGCGTGGTGGTCGTTCCGATCGAGGGCACCGGCATCGCCGGCGCGCAGGCCATGCTGGAAATCGGTGCCGTCGACGGCTTTGCCGCGGCCAATGCGCGGCTCCTCAGCCTCGTCGAGGCGATGGAGGGGGCAAGGCGGCTCGAAGGCGACGTCGCCAGCACGCCCCAGGCCCTGGCCGTGCGCCAGGGCCATCCGGCCGCCGTCGCCGCGCTCAATGCCTTCCTGGCGCGGATCCGGGCCGACGGCTTTCTCGACCGGACCGTCAGGATCGACAATGCCCGGACCGGTGCCGTGGCGGTCTCGGCCCGGCCCTAGATCCCGAAGCCGGCAAGGGCCCGGTCGCCGCCGCCGTCTCGTCGCGCTAAGATCCGCTCCTGCCCGCCGTTCATGCCACGGCCGGGCCGGAGGCGATCCGCATGCTGATCGAGGTGAGGGCGGCAGACCTCGGCGATCTCGCGCTCCTGGTCGCGCTGAACCAGCCGGCCCAGAGCCTGCACGCGGGGCTTTGCCCGGAAGATTTCAAGGCGGAGCCGGATCCCGAAGAGATCAGGGCCTTCTTTCGCGCGCAGCTCGGCGAGCCCGGCAGTCTGATGGCGATCGCCTGGATCGATGCGGTCGCGGCCGGCTATGTCTGGCTCGATGTCGCCGTGCAGCTTGAGACCGCATTCCTGCGCGAAAGATCGTATCTCGTGGTGCAGCAGCTCGCCGTCGCGCCGGGCCTCAGGCGGCGGGGCGTCGGACGGGCGCTGATCGGCTATGCCGAGCAGGTGGCGCGCGACCGCGGCCTCGGCTGGATCGATCTCGGCACCTGGGCGGCGAATGCCGAGGCGAGGGCCTTTTTTGCCGCTGTCGGCTTCGCCACGACCAGCCTCGTTCTGCGCCGGCTGGTCGGCGGCGGCTGACCTGCCGCGTCAGGCGCGGATCGCGGCGCGTATGCCGTCGATGATGAACTGCACGGCCAGGGCCGCCAGGATGATGCCGAGCAGGCGCGAGACCACGACATTGCCGAGCGTGCCGAGCAGGCGGTTCACCCTTTCGGCAATGCGCAGGCACAGCCAGGACAGGACGATGACGACGGCGAGCACGGCGATCAGGCCGGCCATCAGGCTCGGGCTGCCGCCGGTCTGGCCGGCAAGCAGCAGGGTGGCCGCGATGGCGCCGGGGCCGGCCAGCAGCGGTATGGCCATGGGAAAGGCCGCCACCCGGATGATGTGGTCCTTGTCGATCTCCTCGCGCTCGACCGCGCTCTTGCGGCCGGCGCGCAGGCCGAAAATCATCTCGAAACTGATCGAGAACAGAAGCAGTCCGCCGGCAATGCGGAAGGCCGGCAGCGAAATGCCCAGCCGGGTCAGCAGCCATTCGCCGAAGAAGGCGCAGAGCGACAGCAGGACGAAGGCGATGACGCTGGCGCGCCAGGCGACCTGCCGGCGCTGGTCGGCGGAGAAGCCCTGGGTCGTCGCCAGGAAGATCGGCACGAGCGCCAGCGGCTCGACGATGACGAGCAGCGTCACCAGCGCATTGGTCAGGAATTCCATGGCTTTCGCCCCCCTTGAAGGCCACCGCGCCGGCTCCTTTGTGCCCATTTCGTGGCAGCTTCGTCCACAGGCTGCGAAGTGCTCTCCATAAATATTTGAAAGGAAAGCGAAATCGGCGACGGCGGAAGAGTCGATTGGGTTGGTTTCACGTCAAGGAATCGGCTAGAAACACGAGTACCAGCGGGCCATCGATCCCGCCCCATCGGAAGAACCCTTTGGCTGACGACAACGATACGCCCGCGGGCAATACGCCCTCGGACCCGACCGAAATTCGCCTGATCTCGATCACCGACGAGATGCGCCGCAGCTATCTCGATTACGCCATGAGCGTGATCGTCAGCCGCGCGCTTCCCGATGCCCGCGACGGCCTGAAGCCGGTGCACCGGCGCATCCTCTATTCGATGCACGAGAACGGCTACGAGTGGAACAAGCCCTATCGCAAGTCGGCGCGCGTGGTCGGCGACGTCATCGGTAAATACCATCCGCACGGCGACCAGTCGGTCTATTTCGCGCTGGTGCGCATGGCGCAGGATTTCTCCATGCGCGTCATGCTGGTCGAAGGCCAGGGCAATTTCGGCTCGGTCGACGGCGATATGCCGGCGGCCATGCGGTATACCGAGGTCCGGCTGCAGAAGATCTCCGACCAGCTGGTGTCGGACCTCGACAAGGCGACCGTCGACTTCCAGGACAACTACGACAATTCCGAGCGCGAGCCGACGGTGCTGCCGGCGCGCTTCCCGAACCTGCTGGTCAATGGCGGCGGCGGCATTGCGGTCGGCATGGCGACCAACATTCCGCCGCACAATCTGGGCGAGGTGGTCGATGCCTGCCTCGCCACCATCGACAAGCCGGAGATCTCGGTCGACGAACTGCTCGAGATCATTCCAGGCCCCGATTTCCCGACTGCCGGCCTGATCCTCGGCCGCTCCGGCATCCGCTCGGCCTACGAGACCGGCCACGGCTCGATCATCATGCGCGCGCGCACGTCGATCGAGACCGTGCGCAAGGAGCGCGAGGCGATCATCGTCACCGAGATCCCGTACCAGGTGAACAAGGCGCAGATGCTCGAGCGCATTGCCGAGCTGGTGCGCGAGAAGCGGATCGAGGGCATCGCCGAGTTCCGCGACGAGAGCGACCGCGAGGGCATGCGCATCGTCATCGAGCTGAAGCGCGATGCGGTGGCCGACGTCGTGCTGAACCAGCTGTTCCGCTTCACCGCGCTGCAGACCAGCTTCGGCTGCAACATGGTGGCCCTGAACGGCGGCCGGCCGGAGGTGATGAACCTCAAGGACCTGCTGACCGCCTTCATCGCCTTCCGCGAGGACGTGGTCAGCCGGCGTACCAAGTTCCTGCTCGGCAAGGCGCGCGAGCGCGCCCACGTCCTGTGCGGCCTGGCCATCGCGGTGGCCAATATCGACGAGGTGATCCGGATCATCCGCACCGCGCCCGATCCGGCCACCGCCCGCGAGCGCCTGATGGCGCCGCAGTGGAACGCGGTCGACATCGCGCCGCTCATTCGCCTCGTCGACGACCCGCGCTACCCGATCGGCGAGGACGGCACCTACAAGCTGTCGGAGACCCAGGCCCGCGCCATCCTCGACCTGCGCTTGCAGCGCCTGACCGCCCTTGGCCGCGACGAGATCGGCGACGAGCTGAAGAAGCTCGCCGAGGAGATCGTCGACTATCTCGACATTCTCGGCTCGCGCCTGCGCATCCAGACCATCATCAAGGACGAGCTGTCGGCGGTGAAGGCGGAGTTCGCGACACCGCGCAAGACCGAGATCCTCGAACATGGCGGCGACCTCGACGACGAGGACCTGATCCAGCGCGAGGACATGGTCGTCACCGTCTCGCATACCGGCTACGTCAAGCGCGTGCCGCTCTCGACCTACCGGGCTCAGCGCCGCGGCGGCAAGGGCCGCTCGGGCATGCAGACCAAGGACGAGGATTTCGTCACCCGGCTGTTCGTGGCCAATACCCACACGCCGCTGCTGCTGTTCTCCTCGCGCGGCCAGGTCTACAAGCTGAAGGTCTGGCGTCTGCCGCTGGCGCCGCCGCAGGGACGCGGCAAGGCCCTCGTCAACATCCTGCCGCTCGAGCCGGAGGAGCGGATCACCACCATCCTGCCGCTGCCCGAGGACGAGACCACCTGGGCGACCCTGGATGCGATGTTCGCGACCACGCGCGGCACGGTCCGGCGCAACAAGCTGTCGGACTTCGTGCAGGTGAACCGGAACGGCAAGATCGCCATGAAGCTCGACGAGGGCGAGGCGATCGTCAATGTCGCGGTCTGCTCGGAAGCCGACGACGTGCTGCTGACCACCGATACCGGCCAGTGCATCCGCTTCGCCGTCGACGAGGTGCGCGTGTTCAAGGGCCGCGATTCCATGGGCGTGCGCGGCATCACGCTCGCCGAGGACGCCCGCGTCATCTCCATGGCGATCCTGCGCCATTTCGAGGCGACGTCGGAAGAGCGCTCGGCCTATCTGAAGATGCGCCGGGCCGTGACCGGCGAGGAGGGCGGTGACGACGAGGAGATGGCCGGCACCGGCGAATTGTCGTCGGAACGCTATGCCGAGATGTCGGCGGCCGAGCAGGTGGTGCTCACCCTGTCCGAGAACGGCTATGGCAAGCGCACCTCCACCTTCGAGTACCGGATCACTGGCCGCGGCGGCAAAGGCATCGTCGCCATGGTGGTCAACGAGCGCAACGGCCGCCTCGTCGCCTCCTTCCCCGTGGAGGACCGCGACCAGATCATGCTGGTCACCGACGGCGGGCAGCTGATCCGCTGCCCGGTGGACGGCATCCGCGTCGCCGGCCGCTCGACCCAGGGCGTCATCGTGTTCGATACGCACGAGACCGAGAAGGTCGTCTCGGTCGAGCGCATCACCGACGAAGGCGAGGCCGACGACGAGACCGAAGCCGAAGGCGGTGAGGGCGCCGGCGAGGCCGAGGGCGCCCCGGACGCCTGATCGTTCCGCATCCGATGCCGATCCAATGGCCGGGCCTGTGCCCGGCCATTGTCTTTGGGCCGCGAGAAAGGTCAGGCCGCGGCGGACGCCATGGTCCGGTCGGCCTCCGCGACCAGCCAGGCCGTGAACCGCCGCACCCGGGGATCGCTGCCGAGGGCCGCCGGCCAGCGCACCAGATGGGCCTTGCTGGACGCCATGTCCCAGTGCGCGGGCAGGACCCGCGCGAGGCGGCCGTCGGCGAGCGCGTCGTGGACCAGCAGCGAACGCGCGAGCACGACACCGGCGCCTTCGAGTGCCGCGGCGATCGCCGTGCCGATCGTACCGAAACGCAGGCTCACCGCGGGCCTGCCGTCGAGACCGAGCCGGTCGAACCAGGTCACCCAGGACCATTCTGCGCCGGCATTGCGGCCTGGTTCGCCCTTGTGCAGCAGCGGCAGGCGGGCGAGTGCGGCCGGAGCGTCCAGCATCCGGCCGCCCGGCAGCAGGCGCGGATGGCAGACCGGAAAGACCTGCTCGTGAAACAGCAGCCGCTGGGTCGAGGTGGAGCGGGCCGTGGCGACGGGCTGCCATGTGACCTGGACATCGAGGCTTGCCGCGCGCGCCTCAGCCTCGCTGGTCATCACGGTGAGCGCGACCGCCATGTCCTGATGGGCGGCGGCAAAGGCCGGCAGGCGTCGGACCAGCCAATGATCGGCCAGCGCCGCGCCGACGCCGACCTGCAGGGCCGATGACGAAGCCGCGGCCCGGCAGCGCACGCGCAGGTCCGCCAAGCCGTCGAGCAGGTCGGCGAGACCGGCGGCCAGGGCCGCGCCTGCGGGCGTGGGCGCCAGCCCGTTGCCGGAACGCAGCATCAGCGGCGTGCCGATGAAGTCTTCGAGCCGCCGCAGCCGGTGGCTGACCGCGCTCTGCGTCAGGCCGAGCTCGGCCGCCGCCAGCGTCATGCTGCGCAGGCGCAGGGCGGTGTCGAAGGCGACCAGGGCGTCGAAGGGGGGCAGGGTGCGCATTTGGCCATCATGAAATGGATTCATGTCGATGTGAACCCTTGGCGTTGGCGCGCGATCGGGCGGTCTGCGAGATTAGGCGGGCAACCGACAGGCCTTCCCATGTCCGAATTCCGCGCCGCCGCTCCGGCAGCCGCCGGGTCGCGCGTTCACGCGCTCGCGCCGGCCCTTGCGCTCGCTATGGGCGCCTTCCTGACCCAGCTCGACGTGACCGCGGTCGTCGTGGCCATGCCGACCATCGGCCAGGATCTCGGCTTCGGCCTTGCCGGCTTCGCCTGGGTGATGGATGCCTATAGCCTCGCCTTTACCGGGCTGCTCCTGGCCGCCGGCGCGGCGGCCGATCGCCACGGCCGCCGGCGCGTGCTGATCGCCGGCAACCTTGTCTTCGCCCTGGCCTCACTGTTCTGCGGGCTTGCCTGGAGCGGGCCACTGATCTGGGCCGCCCGCGCGCTGCAGGGGGCGGCAGCCGCCTTCGTGGTGACCGGCGCGATCGCTCTCATCGCCGATGCCTATCGCGAACCGGCCGATCGGGCGCGGGCCTTCGGGGCCATGGGCGTCGTCTCCGGCATGGCCATGGCGATCGGGCCGACCCTCGGCGGGCTGGTGGCGATGAGCTTCGGCTGGCGCTGGATCTTCCTCGTCAACGTGCCGCTGTGCCTTACCCTTGCCTGGATCCTGCCGCGCCTGGTGGCCGAGAGCCGCGCCGCCGATCCGACACCGTCCGACGTGACGGGCATCGTGCTGATGACGAGTGCCCTGGGGCTGGCCATCGTGGCGCTGCTGCAGGCCGGAGCGGCGGCCTCGACGAGCGCCTTGCTCTGGCCGGCACTGGCGCTCGCGGCGGGCTGCGGTCTCGCCGGAGGCTTCGTGGCGCAGCAGGCGCGCCGGCCACGCCCGATCCTCGACATCAGGCTGTTCGGGCAGCGGCCCATGGCGGGTATCGCCATCCTGCTCGCTGCGGTTTCGGTCAGCTATTGGGCCGTGCTGGTCTATCTGCCGCTGTTTCTGGAGCGAACGTTCGGCATGTCCGCAAGCCGAAGCGGTCTGGCGCTGCTGGCAGCGACGCTGCCTATGTTGGTCTTGCCGCCGTTCGGTGCGCGTCTTGCGGGACGCTTCGGCTGGAAAGGCCTGTTCGGGGCAGGGCTCATTCTGATGGCATCGGGCAATGCCGCGCTGGCGATCGCCGCAGGCCTTGGTTTCTACGGCCTCGGGCTCGCCGGCATGGCGGCAAGCGGCTTCGGCGCGGCGCTCGCCCATCCGCAATTGTCAGGCGCTGTGGTGGCGCTCGCACCGGCCGGCGCGACAGGCATGGCGGCGGCGGTCACCGTGGTGCTGCGCCAGGCGGGTTTTGCGCTGGGCATTGCCGTGCTTGGCGCGACGCTGGCGGCCGGTTTCGTGAGGCTCTTTGTCGTGGCGGCGGTCATGGCCGCGATCGGCGCCGGCGCAGCGCTCGTTCTGTTGCCGGCGCCGCAAGGGCGGTGAGGCGGATCAGTCGACCTGCGTCCGCAGGATCGACAGCGCCAGCGCCTGGGCGCGCGGCACCATGGTGTCGATGTCCATATATTCCTCGACCGTATGGGCAAGGCCGCCGACCGGTCCGACGCCGCAGAGCGTCGGCGTGCCGACCGAAGCCGTAAAACCGGAATCGGCGCAGCCGCCGGAGAACTCGCCATCGACCGTCAGGCCGGACTCCTTGGCGGCGGTCTGATAGGCCGTGAAGATGGCTTTCGCCGCCTCGGTCTGCACGACCGGCAGGAACTCGCCCTTGATCTCAAGCCTGGCCGTCGTGCCCGACACGGTGGCGTTCGCCATGATCTTCTCGATCGCCTCGAGCGTCCGTTTCCGGTCGGCGGGATCGACATAGCGCAGGTCGATCTGGCCTTCGGCATGGGGCGCAGTCGTATTGACCGACTGGCCCCCCGAGACGAGGCCGACATTGAGGGTAATGCCCTTGTCGAGGTCGGTCAGCGCGTGGATCGCCACGATCTTGTGGGCGAGTTCGCCGATCGCGCTGATCCCGCTGGTGAAATTGCCGCCGGAATGGGCCGCCTTGCCGAACACCTCGAAGCGCATGAAGACGCCGCCCTTGCGCCCGGCAATGACATTGCCGCTGGGCCGGCCGGGTTCGGAATTGTAGACCGCGCGGGCGGCGCGGCCCTCGCGTTCGATCACCGGCCGCGACGAGGGCGAGGCGATCTCCTCGTCCGAGGTGATCAGCACCTTGATCGGGCAGGGCGCGCCGCCGAACTTCTTGAAGGCGGCGGCGACGAACAGGTTCATCACGATGCCGGCCTTCATGTCGCAGACGCCGGGGCCGTAGGCCCGGTTGCCGTCGATCGTGAAGGGCCGACGGCTGGCCTCGCCCTTGGGGAAGACGGTGTCGCGGTGCCCCATCAAGAGGATAGGCTTTTCATTCGTGCCCGGCTCGCCCACCTTGGCGTGGATGGCATCGCCGAAAACGCCGTGCGCTTCGCGCCAGGTCTCGATGCCCTGGCTCGCCAGGAACTGCTCGAAGCGCGCGCCGACGGCGTCGACGCCGGCCTTGTCGTAGGAGCCGGAATCGATGTCGACCACGTCGCGCAGCAGGTCGAGCATGGCCTGGCGCTGGTCGCTCAGCCATTGGGTGATGCGGGTTTCGTCTGCCTGCGACATTGTGAGCGTCTCCTTCGGGGCCGCATTCTTCGCAATGCCGGCGGCTCCGCGCAACGCGTGACCGGCATGGTTCCCTTGCGTGTGGCGGCCTGCTTGTTTAAGCGAACATGCATGACAAGACGCGTCGCGCTCTATACGGGCTCGTTCGACCCCGTGACCAATGGCCACCTCGACGTCATCAGGCATGCCTGCCGGCTGGCCGATGAACTGGTGATCGGCATCGGCGTGCATCCCGGCAAGGCGCCGCTGTTCAGCGCCGACGAGCGCATGGCGATGCTGCAGACGGTCTGCGCGCCGGTCGCAGCCGCCGAGAACTGCGTGCTGAAGGTCATCACCTTCGACGATCTCGCGGTCTGGGCCGCCCAGCGCGCCGGTGCCAGCCTGTTCATCCGCGGCCTCAGGGACGGCACCGATCTCGACTACGAGATGCAGATGGCGGGCATGAATTCGGGCATGGCGCCGGACGTTCAGACCATTTTTCTGCCGGCCTCGCCCAGCGTTCGCCATGTCACCGCCACGCTGGTGCGCCAGATCGCGCTGATGGGTGGCGATGTCGGCCAGTTCGTGCCGCCGGCGGTCGCGACCGCCCTGGCTGGCAAGGTTGCCGCCAAGGCGCCGCAGCGCTCCTGATCCTCACGCGGAGATCGAATACGTGAAACGTCGTCTTTTCCTCGCCAACGCGCTGGCCTTCGGCGCGGTCCTGCCGGCTGCCGCCCAGGCGATCCGCCTGCCGGCCGGCCTCGATCCGGAAAACACCCTGGTGATCGAGCTCAAGGACGGCCCCGTCATCGTCAAGCTGCGGCCGGACCTTGCGCCGCGCCATGTCGAGCGGATCAAGACGCTCGCCCGCCAGGGCTTCTACAACGGCATCGTGTTCCACCGCGTGATCGACGGGTTCATGGCCCAGACCGGCGATCCGACCGGCACCGGCACGGGCCGTTCGCAGTTGCCGAACGTCAACGCCGAATTCTCGCGCGAGCCCTTCGTGCGCGGCGTGCTCGGCATGGCGCGCGCCCAGGACCCGAACTCGGCCAATTCGCAGTTCTTCATCATGTTCAACGAATATCCCTCGCTGAACAACCAGTACACGGTGTTCGGCCAAGTGGTGCAGGGCATGGATGCCGTCGACAAGATCAAGCGCGGCGATCCGCGCAACAACGGCCAGGTGCGCAACGATCCGGACCGGATGGTCCGCGTCCGCGTCGCCGCGGACATCCGTTGATCCGATAAAGCAGACAACAGAAGGAGGCCGCCCATGGCGCTCGATCCCGAAAACACGATGATCCTCGAGACGACGAAGGGCCGGGTGATCATCGCCATGCGGCCGGATCTCGCCCCCGGCCATGTCGACCACATCAAGAAGCTGGTCAAGGAAGGCTTCTACGACGGCATCGTGTTCCACCGGGTAATCGATGGATTCATGGCCCAGACCGGCTGCCCGCACGGCACCGGCACCGGCGGCTCGCGCTATCCGGACCTGAAGGCCGAATTCAACGCGGAGCCGCACATCCGCGGCATCGTCTCGATGGCCCGGGCGCAGAACCCGAATTCGGCCAATTCGCAGTTCTTCATCGTCTTCGACGATGCCCGCTTCCTTGACCGCCAGTACACCGTCTGGGGCAAGGTCGTGGACGGCATGGAGAATGTCGACACGATCAAGCGCGGCGAGCCGGTGCGCGACCCCGACAAGATCGTCGTGGCCCGCATGGCCGCCGACGACATGGCGACCTACGGCGACGTCATTGCCAAGCTCTGACCGCCGGGGGCGGTCGCCAAGCTCCGAGAGTTTGTGATAGGTCACGCGGCGCCCGGGCAGGTTCCCGGGCGCCGTTCGTTTTCCAAGGGTCTTTGCCGGCCCGCCATTGCCAAGATCGCCATGCGCGTCGACCTTTTCGATTTCGAGCTGCCGCCGGAGCGGATCGCGCTGCGCCCCGCGAGCCCGCGCGACAGCGCGCGCCTGATGGTGGTGCCGTCAGGCGATGCGCCCTGCGAGGATCGCCTGGTGCGCGACCTGCCCGA
This sequence comes from bacterium YEK0313, assembly GCA_000751295.2. NCBI lineage: Bacteria > bacterium YEK0313. Next base: position 3,828,673 of record CCMO02000001.1, on the reverse strand, counting down.
CCTGCTGCAGCCGGGCGATGCGCTGGTGTTCAACGACACCAAGGTCATTCCGGCCCAGCTCGAGGGGCTGCGCCGGCGCGGCGAGGCGACCGCCGCCGTCTCCGCGACGTTGCATCGCCGGCTCGCGCCGGACCGCTGGCTCGCCTTCGTGCGCGGTGCCAAGAAACTGCAGCCGGGCGACCGGGTCGCCTTCGGCGAGACTGCCGAGGCCTGCCTGCTCGGCGCCCTCGATGCGACCGTAGTGTCGAAGGACGACGACGGCGTCGTTTTCGCCTTCGATCTCTACGGCGTCGTGCTCGACGAGGCGATCGACCGCATCGGCCATATTCCGCTGCCGCCCTACATCGCCTCGAAACGGCCCGAGGATCGCGCCGACCGAAGCGACTATCAGACCGTCTATGCCCGCGACGAAGGCTCGGTTGCCGCCCCCACCGCCGGCCTTCATTTCACGCCCGACCTGTTGGCGCGGCTCGAGGCACGCGGCATCGAGCTCCATTTCGTGACCCTGCATGTCGGCGCCGGCACCTTTCTGCCGGTCAAGGCCGAGGATACGAGCGGCCACCGCATGCATCCCGAATATGGCGAGGTGAGCGCCGAGGTCGCCGAGGCGCTCAACGCGGCGCGGGCGCGCGGCGGCCGCATCGTCGCGGTCGGCACCACCTCGCTGCGGCTGATGGAGAGCGCGGCCGCCGAGGACGGCACGATCGGTCCCTTCGCCGCCGAGACTTCCATTTTCATCACGCCGGGCTATCGCTTCCGCGCGGTCGATGCGCTGATGACCAATTTCCACCTGCCGCGCTCGACCCTGTTCATGCTGGTCTCCGCCTTTGCCGGCCTCGAACGGATGCAGGCGGCCTATGCCCGTGCGATCGCATCCGGCTATCGCTTCTATTCCTATGGCGACGGCAGCCTCCTGTTCCGCCAATCCGCCAGTCTTGCCGAAGGGCCGCCATCCGATGTCGCATCGTCCTGACCTCGCCACGCCGGATGCCGCGTCAGGCGAAAGGGCCGCTTTCGCGTTCCGGATCGATGGGCGCGACGGCGCCGCGCGCACCGGGCTGATCACCACGCCGCGCGGGGCGATCCGCACGCCGGCCTTCATGCCGGTCGGCACCCAGGGGACGGTCAAGGGCATGTACATGGACCAGGTCCGCGCGCTCGGCGCCGACGTGATCCTCGGCAATACCTATCACCTCATGCTGCGGCCCGGCGCCGAGCGGATCGCGGCGCTCGGCGGCCTGCATCGCTTCGGCGGCTGGACTGGGCCGATCCTGACCGATTCCGGCGGCTTCCAGGTCATGTCGCTGTCGAAGCTGCGCAAGCTCGACGAGCGCGGCGTCACCTTTGCGAGCCATATCGACGGCAGCCGTTTCGACCTGACGCCCGAGCGCTCGGTGGAGATCCAGGGGCTGCTCGGCTCCGACATCCAGATGCAGCTCGACGAATGCGTCGCCCTGCCGAACGAGCGTGCCGCCATCGACCGCGCCATGCGCCTGTCGATCCGCTGGGCGGAACGCTCGAAGCGCGCCTTCGAAAGCCAGCCGGCGGGCAGGGCGCTGTTCGGCATCGTCCAGGGCGGCGACCAGCCGGATCTCAGGGTGGAGAGCGCCAAGGCGCTGGCCGGCATGGATTTCCCCGGCTATTCGATCGGCGGCCTGGCGGTCGGCGAACCGCAGGCGGTGATGCTGGCCATGATCGAGGAGGTCATGCCGCACCTGCCGGACGGCAAGCCGCACTATCTGATGGGGGTCGGCACGCCCGACGACCTCCTCGCGTCGGTCGCGCGCGGCATCGACATGTTCGACTGCGTCATGCCGACCCGCAACGGCCGGCACGGCCAGGCCTTTACCCGTTTCGGCAAGCTGAATTTCCGCAATGCCCGCCATGCCGACGACCCGCGGCCGGTGGACGAGACCTCGTCCTGCCCGGCCGCGCGGGACTATTCCAGGGCCTATCTGCACCACCTCGTGCGAACCGAGGAGATGCTCGGCGCCATGCTGGTGACCTGGATCAACCTGGCCTATTACCAGGACCTGATGGCCGGGGCGCGGGCGGCGATCGCGGCCGGCCGTTTCGCCGACTATGCGGCCGAGGTGCGCGAGGGCTGGAAGCGCGGCGACATCGCGCCCCATGCCGGCTGACGCCGCGCCGCGCTCTCAGTCAATTTTGAAGTCGGACGGCTTCCAGGGCATTTTCGGATAGGCCGGATCCATCGTCTCCAGCGTGTCGCGCACGATGGAGGCGATGATGCAGTTGCGGGCCCATTTGCGATCGGCCGGCACGACATGCCAGGGCGCGACAGCGGTCGAACAGCGCCGCAGGGCGGTCTGGTAGGCGTCCTGGAAGTCGTCCCACAGGGCCCGGTCCTCGAGGTCCCCGGCATTGAACTTCCAGTGCTTGTCGGGATTGTCGAGACGCTCCTGCAGGCGCTCGCCCTGCTCCTTGCGGGAGATGTGCAGCATGAATTTCAGGATCACCGTGCCGTTGTCGACGAGCAGCTTCTCGAAGGCGTTGATCTGTCCGTAGCGCTCCTCGACGACGTTTTTCGGCGCGAGCTTGCGCACCCGGGCGACCAGCACGTCCTCGTAGTGCGAGCGGTTGAAGATGCCGATCGTGCCGCGCCGCGGGGCGGCCAGATGCACGCGCCAGAGATAGTCGTGGGCAAGCTCCTCCTCGCTCGGCTTCTTGAAGGCTGTGACGGAGACGCCGAGGGGACCGGTGGTGTTGAACACGCCCCGGATGGTGCCGTCCTTGCCCGACGTATCCGTGCCCTGGAGGATGACGAGCAGAGCCCGCTTGCCCTCCGCGTAGAGACGGTCCTGCAGCTTGTCGATTTCGACAATGTCTTCGGCGAGCCGCGCCCGCGCCTTATCCTCGTCGCCGAGGAAGGACACCTCGCGAGGCTCGATGTCGCCAAGCTTGAACTTGCTCCCGGGTTCGACGACGAGGTGCTTGAGGTGCTTCGGGCAGGAATGCGTCATGGGCCGATCCTGTTGCTGCGGGCCTGTCCGCTCATTGTTTCGCCGGGACCGCGCATCAGGCAAGGGGCGCGCGGCGCGCCTGGGCCGGCCGGACTGAGCCGGTGGAGGCTCTTATCGCACATGAAAAAACGCCCGCCGGACCTGGGACCGGCGGGCGTTTGAGGTGAAGGCGCTCACCAGCCGTGGCGGTGATGCCAATGGCGATGGTGGCCGTGATGGTGGTGGTGCCAGTGGCGGCGCCAATGGTGATGGCCGTGATGGTGGTGGTGCCAGCGCGGCCGGTAGTGATGATGATGGTGGTGCCAGTGGCGCCGGTGGCCATGCCAATGCCGGTGATGGTGGTGGCGATGGCCCCAGCCATGGCCGCGCTGGCCATATTGCATCTCGATCGGCTGGCCTTGCGGCGCCGGAGCCTGCGTCACCGGCTCGGCACGCCGTTCGGCGGCCGATGCCGGGGCCAGGGCGGTCGCGGCCGCGATCGCCAGCGCGAGGGACCCGAAAAAGGCGCCGAGGCGGGAAGTGAACGTTCGCATGAAAGTCCTCCTGCGGGGCGGCGGGGTGCCCGGAAGCTAGCTGGCCGCCCATGCTGATGCGAGGGATCCGGGGGCGATCCCACGGGCTTAACCTTCCTGCCGCTTCGCTGAACCTGACGTGAATTTTTGCGTCATATTGCGGGCTGCAACGACGTGTCTCCGCGCCGCCTCCTTGCGCCGCGCCGGACGCATCGCAATAGTGAAGGCAATTGTTGCCGTCGCGTCGGGGAGCGCGGGTTTCATGAAGGCCATCATTGTCGGCGGCGGCGTCGGCGGGCTGACGACGGCCCTGATGCTGGCCGAGCGCGGCATCGACTGCGAGGTCTACGAACAGGCCGCGGAGGTGCGCGAGCTCGGGGTCGGCATCAACACGCTGCCCCATGCGATCAAGGAATTGGCGGGGCTCGGTCTCCTGCCGCGTCTCGACGACGTGGCGGTGCGCACCCATGAGCTCATCTACACCAATCGCTTCGGCCAGGAGATCTGGCGCGAGCCGCGCGGGCTCGAAGCCGGCTTCGACGTGCCGCAATTCTCGATCCACCGCGGCCGCCTGCAGCAGGTCATCTACCAGGCGGTGCGCGGCCGCCTCGGCGAGAGCCGCATCTTCACCGGCCACCGGCTCGGTTCCTGGAGCCAGGACGAGGCGGGAGTGACCGCCTATTTCTTCGATCGCGAGGGCCGGCACCGGCATACGGCGCGCGGCGACATCCTGATCGGCGCCGACGGCATCCATTCGACCGTTCGCGCCAGGCTTTTCCCGTCGGAGGGGCCGCCAGCCTGGAACGGCATCATGCTCTGGCGCGGCGCGATCGACTGGCCGGAATTCCTCACCGGCCGGTCGATGGTGATCGCTGGCGGAATGAGCGCCAAGCTGGTGATCTATCCGATCGCGGAAGGGCTTGCGCCCGGCCGCAAACTGACGAACTGGGCGATCGCGGCGAAGCTCGGCGACGGCTCGACGCCGCCGCCGCGGCGCGAGGACTGGTCGCGGCCCGGCCGGTTCGAAGACCTGATGCCCTATCTCCGCCGCTTCTCCATTCCCTATCTCGACGCGCAGCGCCTGGTCGAGGCGACGCCCGAATTCTGGGAATATCCGATGTGCGACCGCAATCCGCTGCCGCGCTGGAGCCATGGCCGCGTCACGCTGCTCGGCGATGCCGCCCACCCCATGTATCCGGTCGGGTCGAACGGTGCCTCTCAGGCCATTCTCGACGCCCGCTGCCTCGCGGACCTGCTGGTCTCCGCTGAACATCCGGTGCAGGCGCTCTGGGCCTATGAGCAGGCTCGCCTGCCGGCGACTGCCGAGATCGTCCGGCTGAACCGCAGTGGCGGGCCGGAGGGAGTGATCGATGCCGTGGAGGCGCGCGCACCGGACGGGTTCACCGATATCGAGAGGGTGCTGACCTTTGACGAGCGCAAGGCGATCGTGCGCGGCTATGCCTCAACCGCCGGCTTCACCCAGGACAAGGTCAACCAGGCCAGGGCGGCCTGACCGCCACCCGCATCGGGCGCAAGCCTGCGTTGCGGCCGGCAAGCGCTGCTCGCGCTTGCCATGTTGCAGTGCAGCAGGTAATCAGCCGTCATTCCGTCCATACGGGGCGGGATCGTAAGCGTTCACGAGAATCAACGCGCCAGCACCTTGCGAGGCCCTCAGGCCCCAAGGCGGCGCGTCCGGCTCGCCGGGCCGAGCCGCAAGGGGCGGGGCCGTGAACGGAACCTATCATGTTGACCTCTGAATTCAGCCAGGCCGCCCCGCGCCGCGGATTGCGCAAGCTGCCGGCGCGCTATGCCGGCATCGTCATGCCCTTCGTCCTGTCGATCCTGATGACCGCCGTGGTCTCGGCCGTTTCGACGGCGCTCAATCTCGGTTTTTCCGCGGGCTTCGCGCGGCATTGGGCCGGAGCCTGGGGACTGTCCTGGCTCGTCGCCTTTCCGACCCTGCTTGTCGTCCTGCCGCTGGTGCGCCGCATCGTCGGCGCGCTCGTCGAGCCGCCGAAGCCCTGAGCCCGGACAGACAACGAAACGGCGCCTCCCGAGCAAAGGGGGCGCCGTGTCGATCAGGCCCTCGCTCTGCCGAAAGGTCAGGCCGCCGGCGGCGGCAGGAACACCACTTCATGCTTGGCGGAGATCGCGACCACCGCCTCGGGCGTCTGCTCCGGCAGGGAGTGGATGCCCCAGAACAGGTCGTAGAGCTTGCGGGTCGGGGCGACCCAGAAGAAGCACTTCACGACCTGGTCGGACTTGTTGAAGATGCCGTGCGCCTGGCCCATCGGCAGGCGGATGAGATCGCCCGACGTCGCGGCGAATTCGCGGCCCTCCAGAACCAGGTCCAGCCGGCCTTCGAGCATGTAGATGAACTCGTCCTGGGTCGGATGGATGTGCGGCGGCACGAAGGTGCCGGGCGGAAAGGTCGCGTGCCAGGACATGGAGCTCTCGCTCAGCTGTTTCGGCACATAGGTCTGGCCCATGATGTTCCAGACGATGCCGTCTATGCCGGTCCCGGCCTTGGTGATGCCGGCGCTCATCGGCTGCATGGCTTGTCTCCCTCGCAATAGGTCGGGCCGGATCAAAGCCGAAGCCCGCGCCTGCGGCAACCGGCGCCTTGTCGTATGATTAGCGCGGCCCGGCCGTCCGGCTGCAGGCTGGCGATCCCGCCCGCGCGCGTGTATCGCTGCAGGTTTCAGCAAGCAGGACCCTTCTCCATGCTCACCTTTACCCGTCTCCAGGCCGATCGCTTCGACCGCATCTCCTTCACGCCGGAAACGCTGGTCGTCGCCGGCTGGGCCGGCCGCGACGAAGAGGCGATCAACCACCATATCGAGGAACTGGCGGCGATCGGCGTGCCGCGGCCCTCGTCGGTGCCGGTGTTCTACCGCGGCGCCAACGCGCTGGTGACGCAATCGACGCGCGTCGAGGTGCTGGGCCCGGATTCCTCGGGCGAGATCGAGCCGGTGATCGTCTCCCTCGCCGACGGCCTGTGGGTGACCGTCGGTTCCGACCATACCGACCGCAAGGCCGAGACGGTCGGCATCGCGCTGTCGAAGCAGCTCTGCGCCAAGCCGGTCGCGACCGTGCTGTGGAAGCTCGACGAGGTGGCGCCGCACTGGGACGAATTGATCCTGAGGTCGCATGTCGTGATCGACGGCAACCGCATGCTCTACCAGGAGGGCAAGCTCTCGGCGCTGCGCCCGCCGCAGGACCTGATCGCCAAATGGGCGGGCCAGCCGGCGCTGCCGCCGGCGACCGTCATGTTCGGCGGAACGCTCGGCGCCATCGGTGGCATCCGGCCGGCGGCACGCTTCGAAATGGAGCTGGTCGACCCCGTGCTCAATCGGGCGATCGACCATGCCTATGACATTGTCGATCTGCCGGTCGTGAGCTGACGCGTTTCCTTCAGGGCGGTCCGGCGGCCAGCACGGCCCGCCGGACATGGCGCTCGAGCAGGATCATCACGAGGAGCGCGCCGAGCGCTGCGCCGAAGGCGATGAGAAGCGCGGTCGAAGGTCCCGCCTGGCGGATCATCGCCGCGAAGATGACGGGCGAGATCGCGAAGACGATGTTCTGCGGCAGCGCCAGCCAGCCGGTCATGGTCGCATAGATCTGCCAGCCGAAAATGCCGAGCGGGGCGACGTTGCGCACGATCGACATGGCTCCGGCGGCAAGGCCATAGCCGACGACGAAGCCGATGGCGACCGCGGGCGTGGCGCTGCCGATGACGGGCAGCGCCACGGCGACCGGCATGATCGCGGCCGAGATGACGCCGATGGTGAGAATGCCGTAGCGCTTGCCGAGGGTCATCTCGGCAAACCGCGCCGAGATCTGCGCGGGGCCCATCAGGGCGCCGGCGGCGACGGCGAAGGCGGCGGAATGGCCATAGCCCTCGAGGATGCCGATGACATGCAGCGGCAAGCCCCACGAGACGAAGCCGGTCAGCGAAAAGCCGACGGCCATCAGGATGAACGCCTTGCGCCGGTCGGCCGGGTTGAGCGGCTGGACCGGCTGGCCGGTATCGGCGCCGGCGGCCGTATCACGGCCATGCCCGTTCGGCATGCCGAGCCCGAAGGCATGGAGCGGCAGGCAGACGAAGAGCTGGGCCGCGGCGAAGACGAGACAGGTCTCGCGCCAGCCGATGGCGGTATTGAGCCAGGCCGTGAGCGGCCAGAACAGGGTGGAGGAGAGGCCGCCCATGAGCATGAGCAGGCCGATCGACTGGCGGGCGCGCTGCCGGTCGATCTGGGCGAGGGCGGCGGTGGCGGCCTGGGTGAGGGCGAGCGGCGTGCCGAGGCCGATGAAGACCCAGCCGGCGAGGTAGCTCGCCAGCCCGTTCGCCCTGGACAGCACGATGAGCGCGAGGCCCATGAGGGCGGAACCGGCGACCATCGGCCAATGTGCGCCATGCCGGTCGATCATCCGGCCGAGACGCGGGCCGACCGCCGCGGCGACGACCAGCATGACCGAAACGCCGGCAAAGACGCTTTCTCGGCCAAGGCCGAGCTCGGCGGCGAGCGGGCCGGCGAGGGTGGACGGCAGGTGATAGGTCGTGCCCCAGCCGATCACCTGCGTGACGGCGAGAAGCGCGGCGACCCGGACGGTGGCGGGATGAATCGGCGAGGGCAGGTCGGGCATGTCGCGCTAATGAGGCCGATCAGACATTCGATTCACGCGTTGGGGGCTCCAGATCGGATGCCGCCTGCGAGCCCGCGCTTGACAGCGCCGCCCGTGGCCGTCCGATCCCGGCATCCATCCGGGAGCCCTCCCGAAGCGTCGACGAATGCCTGAATCGGACCGCCAGCATCGCTTGAGCCGGCAAATGGCCACAACCCATCAAAAGGCGCGGCTGCCCGGCGCTTCGGCAGACTGCGTGCTTTTGTGGCTTGGCAGCCTTGCCGCCGCCCGCCCATACTCGGTCCAAAGCAGCCGCGAAGCGCTGCGCGCCAGATCGGGAAGCAGAAGGGAATTATCATGGCATTGGATCGATCCGCCGGGCGGCCGAGCCGTCGTGCATTGATGAAGCTTGCCGCCGCGGGCGGACTGGCGACGGCGATGCCGCCGGCCTTCCTCTGCTCCGAAGCCCTGGCGCAGGGGCGCAAGGTGCTGAACACGATGATCACGCCCGAGCCGCCGATCGTCGTGCCGGGCATCAACAACCAGGGGCCGACGCTGATCGTCGGCGGCAAGCTGTTCGAAGGGCTGCTGACCTATACGCCGCAGCTCGAACCAAGGCCGGGCCTTGCCAAGTCGTGGGAGGTCGGCAGCGACAGCCTGACCTATACGTTCACCCTGCAGGCCGGCGTCACCTGGCACGACGGCAAGCCGTTCACCACCGACGACGTCATCTTCAACATCACCAAGCTGCACCCGGAGATCAATCCGCGCCTGCGCTCGACGCTGGCCAATATCGAAAGCGTCATCGCCAAGGATGCGTCGACCGTCGTCATCAAGCTGAAGACGCCGTTCGAGCCCTTCCTCATCAATTTCGACGCCATGACCCTGCCGATGCTGCCGAAGCATCTCTATGACGGCACGGACTATCGCAACAATCCGGCGAACCAGAACCCGGTCGGTACCGGGCCGTTCCGGTTCGGCGAGTGGCAGCGCGGCAATTTCATCCGTTTCGTCAAGTTCGACAAGTATTGGCAGCAGGGCAAACCGCAGCTCGACGAGATCGTCTACCGGATCATTCCCGACGCCAACCTGCGCGGTGTCGCGCTGCAGTCCGGCCAGGTGCAGATGGCCGCCTTCAACGACATCGAGGCCTTCGACGTGCCGCGGTTCCGGGGCCTGCCCAATCTGGACGTGGCGACGGCAGGCTGGGAGCTGTTCGGGCCGCTGTCCTGGATCGAGCTGAACAACCGGGTCAAGCCGCTCGACAACCCGAAGGTCCGGCGCGCGCTGTCCATGGCCATCGACCGCAACTTCATCCTGAACCGGCTGTGGTTCGGCGTCGGCAAGGTGGCAACCAGCCCGGTGTCATCGACCACGAAATATTACGACCGGTCGTCGCGGCTGCCGGCCTTCAACATCGCCGAGGCCAACAAGCTGCTCGACGAGGCAGGCCTGCCGCGCAAGGCCGACGGCACGCGCTTCGAAATGCGCTTCATGTCGCTGCCCTACGGCGAGATCTGGAACCGGCTCGGCGAATATATCCGCCAGGCCTTCAGCCAGGTCGGGGTGAAACTCACCGCCGAGGCGGTCGATGCCGCCACCTGGGCGCGCCGGCTTGGCGACTGGGACTACGACATCACCGTCAATTTCGTCTACCAGTGGGGCGATCCGACGATCGGCGTCGAGCGCACCTACATTTCCTCGAACATCCAGAAGATCGCCTTCACCAACACCGAAGGCTATTCCAACCCCAAGGTGGACGAAGCCTTCCTCAAGGCGCGTCGTGCGGCCAAGGCCGAGGAGCGCCAGGCGGCCTTCGCCGAGGTGCAGAAGCTGCTGATCGAGGACATGCCGGTGATCTGGCTGCTCGAGCTCGCCTTCCCGACCATCGCCGACAAGCGGCTGAAGAACGTCATCACCACGGCGACCGGCATCCATGCCGGCTTTGCCGACGTGACGCTCGGGTGACCGGCGTGGCGGCAGCGGGCATCGCGGGCGCCTGACATGGATGCGTCCCACTTCCTCATGTTCCTCGTCCAGCGCCTGGTGAAGGCGCTGGGCGTGGTGGTCGGCGTGGTCGTCCTCGCCTTCTTCCTGGTGCGGCTCGCCCCCGGCGACCCGGCTCTCGTCATCGCCGGCCAGTCGGGCGCCGCGGATGCGCAGTTCCTGGCGCAGCTGCGCCAGCAGTTCGGCCTCGACCGCTCGCTCGGCGAGCAGCTCTTCATCTATCTCAAAGGCATAGCCTCGCTCGATTTCGGCTATTCGCACCGGGTGCAGCGCACCGTCGGCAGCCTGATCGCCGAGCGCCTGCCGGCGACCATCCTCCTGACCGGCACCGCCTTCGCCTTCGCGGTCACGGTCGGCGTGACGCTCGGCGTGCTCGCGGCGCGGCGGGTCGGCACCTGGGCCGACAGCCTGATCACGGTCATCGCGCTGACCTGCTACGCAACGCCGCTGTTCTGGGTCGGCCTGCTGTTCATCCTAGTTTTCTCGATCTGGCTGAACTGGCTGCCGGCGATCGGCATGTATTCGATCGGCGAGGACCTGACCGGCCTTGCGTTCGCGCTCGACGTCGCGCGCTACCTGATCCTGCCCGCGCTGACGCTCGGCCTGTTCTTCATGGCGCTCTATGCGCGTCTGACCCGCGCCTCGATGCTGGAGGTGGCGACCCAGGATTTCGTCCGCACCGCGCGGGCCAAGGGCCTGAAGGAAGGCCCGATCGTGCGCCGGCACATCCTGAGGAACGCGCTCTTGCCGGTGATCGGCTTTGCCGGCGTGCAGGCCGGCACCATCGTCGGCGGTTCGGTGCTGGTCGAAACGGTGTTCGCCTGGCCCGGCGTCGGCCGGCTCGCCTTCGAGGCGCTGCTGGCGCGCGACTACAATCTCCTGCTCGGCGTCTTCATCGTCACCTCGGCCATGGCGGTGGTGATCAACCTGATCACCGACATCGTCTACGCACTGGTCGACCCCCGCATCGAGGTGGGCGCATGAGTGCCTTCTGGAAACGCTTCTCGCGCAATATCGGCGCCGTGGTCGGGGTGGCGATCATGGCCGTGGTGCTGGCGCTTGCCGTGTTCGGGCCCTGGATCGCGCCCGGCAATCCCTGGGACATGGCCGGCGCGCCGGTGACGCCGCCGCTGGAGGAGGGCCATGTCCTCGGCACCGACATGCTCGGCCGCGACGTCTGGGCAACCATCGTCCACGGCGCGCGGGTGTCGCTGATCATCGGCGCGGTGTCGACCGCGGCGGCGCTGCTCATCGGGGTCACGCTCGGCGCGATCGCCGGCTATGCCGGCGGCCTCGTCGACGATCTCATCATGCGCTTCACCGAATTCTTCCAGGCGATCCCGAGCTTCGTCCTGGCGCTGCTGATCGTCGCCATCTTCCAGCCCTCGGTCGCGTCCATCGTGCTGGCGGTGGCGATCGTGTCCTGGCCGCCGGTGGCACGCGTCGTGCGCGGCGAGTTCCTGTCGCTGCGCTCGCGCGAATTCGTCCAGGCCGCCGTCGTGCTCGGGCAGGGCACCGGCACCATCGTGTTCCGGCAGATCCTGCCGAACGCGCTGTCGCCCATCGTCGTGCTCGCCTCGTTCATGGTGGCGACCGCAATCCTGCTCGAGGCGGCGCTGTCGTTTCTCGGGCTCGGCGATCCCAATGTGATGAGCTGGGGCTTCATGATCGGCGCCGGGCGCTCGACCATCCAGCTCGCCTGGTGGACCAGCGTCTTCCCGGGCATCGCCCTGTTCCTCACGGTGCTCGCCCTCAACCTGATCGGGGAGGGCCTGTCGGATGCGCTCAACCCGCGCCTGCATGACCGGGGTGGCGAATGACCCAGCCGATCATCTCGGTCCGCGACCTGACAGTGGCGCTGCCGCCGGGCGGCGACCGGCCGGAGGCGATCAGCGAGGTCTCCTTCGATCTCGCCGCCGGCGAAGTCCTGTGCATCGTAGGCGAATCCGGTTCAGGCAAATCGATCGCCGCCTCGACCATCATGGGCCTGCTGCCGAAGCGCCTGCCGGTGACTTCCGGCACGGTCACCTTCGAGGGGCAGGACATTCTCGGCCTCAGCGCGGAGGCCAAGCGCTCGCTGCGAGGCCGGCGCGTCGCCATGATCTTCCAGGAGCCGATGACCGCGCTCAACCCGATCATGCCGGTCGGACGCCAGATCGCCGAGGTGATGGAAGCCCATAACGTCGGCAATCCCGCCACGCGGCGGGCGCGGGCGCTGGAGCTGCTGGCCAATGTCGGCATTCCGGACCCCGCCCGGACCATCGACACCTATCCATTCCGCCTGTCCGGCGGCCAGCGCCAGCGGGTGATGATCGCCATGGCCCTGGCGCTCGAGCCGGCCGTGCTGATCGCCGACGAACCGACCACCGCGCTCGACGTCACGACCCAGGCGCAGATCCTCCGGCTGATCCGCGACCTGCAGGCGACCAAGGGCACCGGCGTCCTGTTCATCACCCACGATTTCGGCGTGGTGGCCGATATTGCCGACCGCGTCGCGGTCATGAGCAAGGGGCGGATCGTCGAGATCGGCAGCCGCGACGAGGTGCTGAACCAGCCGCGCCATCCCTATACGCAGCGCCTCATCGCCGCCGTGCCGCATTTTTCGGCCCGTGCGCGCCAGGCGGTCGCCGCGCCGCCGCTGCTCGCCATCAAGGACGTCTCCAAGGTGTTCCACCGGGGCGGCTTCCTCGTCCGGCGCAGCGAGGTGAAGGCGGTGAACGATGCCTCGCTCGTCGTCGCGCGGGGCGAGACGGTCGGCCTCGTCGGCGAATCGGGCTCGGGCAAGTCGACGCTCGCGCGCTGCGTCGTGCGCCTCTACGACCCCTCGGCGGGCTCGATCCTGTTCGACGGCACCGATATCGCCCAGCTCGGCAAGGCGGCGATCAAGCCGCTGCGCAAGAAGATCCAGATGGTGTTCCAGGATCCCTTCGCATCGCTCAATCCACGCCGGCGGGTCGGCGAGATCATTGCCGAGGGGCCGATCACCCACGGCGTGGCGCGGGCGACCGCGCTCGGCCGCGCCCGCGAGCTGCTCGGCCTCGTCGGGCTCGACGCCGGCGCGATCGATCGTTTTCCCCACGAATTTTCCGGCGGTCAGCGCCAGCGCATCGGCCTTGCCCGGGCGCTGGCGCTGGAGCCTGAATTGCTCGTGGCGGATGAACCGGTCTCGGCGCTCGACGTATCCGTGCAGGCCCAGGTGCTCGACCTGATCTCCGACCTGAAGGCGCGGCTCGGCCTCACCATGCTGTTCATCACCCACGACCTGCGTGTCGCCGCGCAGATCTGCGACCGGATCGCGGTGATGAAGCGCGGCGAGATCGTCGAGCTCGGCCCGACGGGGCAAGTCTTCGCAAATCCCCGCCACGCCTATACGCGCGAACTGCTGGCGGCGATCCCCGGCCAGGCCTGGGAGGCGACGCGTCAGGCGGGCGCGTGAAGCCTGCCTCTTGATCCGGCGCGCGGAATGTGGTCACTCCCGGGACCGGTGCGGGTATAGCTCAATGGTAGAGCAGCAGCCTTCCAAGCTGAATACGCGGGTTCGATTCCCGCTACCCGCTCCATTTTTTCCCCTGAAATTCGCCGTGTCGCGCCGAAACGGCGCCACGTCGGCCCCGTGTGCCGCCGGCGCGCCGGAGATGGCTAGGCGATGCCCAGGATTTCCTCGTGCGCACCGCTCGCGCCCCATCGGACGATCTCGGCGACGATCGGGATCAGCGCGCGGCCGCGATCGGTCAGGCTGTATTCCACCTTGCGTGGCACCACGGGATAGGCCTTGCGGTCGATCAGCCCGCGCTCTTCCAATTGCCTCAGCTCGCGGCTGAGCAGCCGCGGCGTAATCGGCCGGCCGAGACTGCCGTGGAACAGCGAGCGCCCGATCGCGCCATAGCGCTGCGGCCCGTCGCTGAGCACGCACAGGATGTGCAGCTTGTAGCGGCCGCCGAGGATCTGGTCGAAGGCAATCGCCGGGCAGAGCCTGATATGGCTCATGTCGAGCCCGGTCAGGGTGGAGAAGGTCGGGCCGGCCATCGCTGCAAGCTCTGCCATGTTTTTCTCAGTACTACCCTTTTTGTCCGTATTTACAAAGACATGCGCTGGCCAATAACACTGCGGCGAGAGACGGATGGCGTGGCGATCCCCAAAACGGATCGCCGGAGGAATGCGAATGACGGTCGAACTGACGGTGCTGGCCTGGGCGTGTCTCTTCGGCGGCGCCCAGATCTTCGTCGCCGCTCAACTGGCGACGCGCCAATATGGCATGGAATGGGGCCTGTCGTCGCGCGAGGCGCCGGTGCCGCCGCTGGCGCCCTTCGTCGGCCGGATGAAACGGGCCCAGGCGAATTTCCTGGAGACGTTCCCGATCGCCGCCGCGGCGATCCTGGTCGTCGAGGCGGCCCATCTCAACAGCCGCTGGACCGCCATCGGCGCGGTCGTCTGGTTTGCCGCGCGGGTCGCCTATCTCGCGATCTATGCGGCCGGCATCCCGGTCTGGCGGTCGGTCGCCTTTGCCGTCAGCATCGCCGGCATCGGCATGGTGCTGTGGCCGGCCCTGGTCTGGCCGGCGGTCTGAAAGGGCCGATCGAACCCGGTCGCCAAACACCCCACAAGCGTTGAAATTGCTGGGTTCATTCGAACCAGCCAAGCCGCCTCCGGCCGCCAAGCGACACGGCGTCGCGCTCAATCGCCGGTTTTTCGCAGGGAAGGTGGCCTGTTGCCGGCTGAGGCTCTTGCGGAACGCCTGAAATCCCACTATCCCCACGCCCCGAGATGTGGTCGTTCCGGCCGCAGGTTCCAATTCGATCCGTCGAGAGGCGTCCCATGGCCAAGGAAAAGTTCGCACGCAACAAGCCGCACTGCAACATCGGCACGATCGGTCACGTCGACCACGGCAAGACGTCGCTGACGGCGGCGATCACGAAGGTCCTGGCGGAGAGCGGTGGCGCGACGTTCACGGCCTATGACCAGATCGACAAGGCGCCGGAAGAGAAGGCGCGCGGCATCACGATCTCGACGGCGCATGTCGAATACGAGACGACGAACCGCCACTACGCGCATGTCGACTGCCCTGGCCACGCCGACTATGTGAAGAACATGATCACGGGCGCGGCGCAGATGGACGGCGCGATCCTGGTCGTGTCGGCGGCCGACGGCCCGATGCCGCAGACGCGCGAGCACATCCTGCTGGCGCGCCAGGTCGGCGTTCCCGCGCTCGTCGTGTTCCTGAACAAGGTCGACATGGTGGACGACGCCGAGCTGCTCGAACTGGTCGAGCTCGAGGTGCGCGAGCTCTTGTCGAAGTACGACTTCCCGGGCGACGACATTCCGATCACCAAGGGCTCGGCGCTGTGCGCGCTGGAGGACCGCGAGCCGGCGATCGGCCGCGACGCGGTGCTCAAGCTGATGCAGACGGTTGACGAGTACATCCCGCAGCCGGAGCGTCCGGTGGACCAGCCGTTCCTGATGCCGATCGAAGACGTGTTCTCGATCTCGGGCCGCGGCACGGTGGTGACCGGCCGCGTCGAGCGCGGCATCGTGAAGGTGGGCGAGGAAGTCGAGATCGTCGGCATCAAGGACACCGCCAAGACGACGGTGACGGGCGTCGAAATGTTCCGCAAGCTGCTCGACCAGGGCCAGGCTGGCGACAATATCGGCGCGCTGCTGCGCGGCACGAAGCGCGAGGACGTGGAGCGCGGGCAGATCCTGTGCAAGCCGGGCTCGGTGAAGCCGCACACCAAGTTCAAGGCCGAGGCCTACATCCTGACGAAGGAGGAGGGTGGCCGTCACACGCCGTTCTTCACCAACTATCGTCCGCAGTTCTACTTCCGCACCACCGACGTGACCGGCATCGTGCACCTGCCCGAGGGCACCGAAATGGTCATGCCCGGCGACAACATCGCCATGACGGTCAACCTGATCGTGCCGATCGCCATGGAAGAGAAGCTGCGCTTCGCCATCCGTGAAGGCGGCCGCACCGTCGGTGCCGGCGTCGTCGCTTCCATCATCGAGTAATCCACAAGTCGGTCATTGATCGCGCCGCCGCGGGGGACTATACCCTGCGGCGAAGCGGCCAAGCCGCCCCGAAGGGGTATAGCTCAGCTGGTAGAGCGGCGGTCTCCAAAACCGCAGGTCGCGGGTTCGAACCCTGCTGCCCCTGCCAAATTCAAAAGCCCCGGCGATCTGTTCGCCGGGGCTTTTTCTTTGGGGCGGATGCCCTTGCGATCGGGCCCTGGCAGTTGATCCGCGGGGCCTGGCCTTCGAGGTCAGAGCTGCGCGCACCAGGACCGGTGTTTCTCGATGATTCCGGAGGCGGTTTGCCAACGGGCCTGGCCCCGTCGAGCGAAACGCTCGCGCATCTTGAAGAACCATCTTGGTTCGTCGATACTCTCTGTGAACCGCCAAGGAGTAGAGAATATGACCGCGGCATTCACCGTTCGGATTGGCGATGAGATCGCCGAGAAGCTCGATAGGATTGCGGCGCTTTCGGATCGCTCCCGCGCTTACCTCGCGGCTCAAGCCATCGAGGATTATGTGGCGCGCGAAGAATGGCAGTTGGACGAAATCCGTGCCGGCCTCAACGAGGCCGACAGCAATGACTTCGCCAGTGGGGAGGAACTGGCCGAGATGGTCGCCAAATACGTCAAGCCTACCCACAAGCCATGAGCGGCCGGTCGTTGCGCTGGACGCGCCGAGCTGTGCGACGGCTCGATCAGATCGGTTTCCACATCGCGAAAGACGATCCGCAGGCGGCAGCTCGTCTGGTGGCGCGCATCTTATCCGCCGTCGACCGTCTTGGCAGTCATCCTGCCATGGGCCGCGTCGGCCGTATCAAGGGCACGCGGGAATATGTGTTCGCCGATATTCCCTATATCGTGGCCTATCGGGTCAAGTCCGAGACCGTTGACATCATCACCGTGCTCCACAGCGCGCAGCGATGGCCCCTAAAGCTGGACTGAAATATCGCCAGGCTCGCAGGTGGTCGGGCAGGCCCTTTTCCTTGACGGCTTCGGCGGTTTCCGCTAGCAGAGCGCACTCCCTGCCGGCCCGGTGACGGACATCCGGCGGGACGCGCTTCCTTCTTGAGAGGCCGATGCGCCGGTCCTGGTCCGAAACGGAACGGGGCGGCGATCGGCCTTGTTCGGATTCAGTTCATGGCCAAGACCAACCCTTTCGAGTTCATGCAGCAGGTTCGCCAGGAGGCCAACAAGGTCACCTGGCCGACCCGCAAGGAAGTCGGAATCACGACGCTGATGGTCTTCATCTTCATGGTCGTGTCGGCAGTCTTCTTCTTTGCCGCTGATTCCATCATTCGCTGGGGCGTCCAGGCGCTCCTTTCACTCGGAAGCTGACCGGGGGACCCCATGGCGAAGCAGTGGTACGTCGTTCACGCCTATTCGAACTTCGAGAACAAGGTGGCCGAGGCGATCCGCGAAGGCGCGGCGCAGCGCGGCCTGTCCGACCTGTTCGAAGACATCCTCGTGCCCAAGGAGCGGGTGGTCGAGGTGCGCCGCGGCCGCAAGGTCGATACCGAGCGCAAGTTTTTCCCCGGCTATGTCCTGGTCAAGATGGACATGACCGATCAGGCCTATCACCTGATCAAGAACACGCCGAAGGTCACCGGCTTCCTCGGCGCCGACAAGAAGCCCATGCCGATCCCGGAAGCCGAGGCGATGCGCATCGCCCAGCAGGTCCAGGAAGGCGTCGACCGTCCGAAGGCGACCGTCTCCTTCGAGGTCGGCGAGAAGGTCAAGGTCAATGACGGCCCGTTCGCCTCGTTCGAAGGCTTCGTCGAGGAAGTTGACGACGCCCGCGCGCGGCTCAAGGTCGCGGTGTCCATCTTCGGCCGGCCGACGCCGGTCGAGCTCGAATTCGGTCAGGTCGACAAGCTCTGACCGCAAGAGCCGGCCGGCGGGGCGCGATCGCCCCGGTGGCCGGAACCGGGGCGGCTCGCCGCTCCGTTCACCCGTGGGAGGCGAGGGGCGGCGGTTCGCCAGCGCCCTGGACCCGACCACGAAACCCAACCGGCGACCCCTAGAGGGTCCGTCAGGAGGTCATCATGGCGAAGAAAATCGTCGGCTTCATCAAGCTGCAAGTGCCGGCGGGCGCTGCCAATCCGTCCCCGCCGATCGGCCCCGCGCTCGGTCAGCGCGGCCTCAACATCATGGAATTCTGCAAGGCCTTCAACGCGAAGACCCAGCAGATGGAAAAGGGCATGCCGATCCCGGTGATCATCACCGCCTATCAGGATCGCTCCTTCACCTTCGAGATGAAGCAGCCCCCGGTCACCTACTTCATCAAGAAGGCGGCCAAGATCGACAAGGGCCACGCGACCACCGGCCGCGGCTTCGCCGGCAAGATCACCCGCGCCCAGATCGCCGAGATCGCCAAGGCGAAGATGGTCGACATGAACTGCGACACGGTCGAATCGGCCTCGTCGATGATCGAAGGCTCGGCCCGTTCGATGGGCCTCGAGGTCGTGGGGTGAGATCATGAGCGGCAAGCGTTACCGGAAGGCCCTCGAGGGCATCGACACCAACAAGACCTACGCCATCGACGACGCCGTGAAGCTCATCAAGGAGCGCGCCACGGCCAAGTTCGACGAGACCGTCGAGATCGCCATGAATCTCGGCGTCGATCCGCGCCACGCCGACCAGATGGTCCGCGGCGTCTGCAACCTGCCGAACGGCTCCGGCCGGACGCTCCGGGTTGCCGTCTTCGCGCGCGGCCCCAAGGCCGAAGAGGCGCTGAAGGCGGGTGCCGACGTGGTCGGCGCCGAGGATCTCGTGGAGACCGTGCAGTCGGGCAAGATCGACTTCGACCGCTGCATCGCGACCCCGGACATGATGGGCCTCGTCGGCCGTCTCGGTAAGGTGCTCGGCCCGCGCGGCATGATGCCGAACCCGAAGGTCGGCACGGTCACCATGGACGTCACCGGCGCGGTGAAGGCCTCCAAGGGCGGCGCGGTCGAGTTCCGCGTCGAGAAGGCCGGCATCATCCACTCGGCCGTCGGCAAGGTCTCTTTCGACCAGGCCAAGCTCGTGGAGAACATCAAGGCTTTCGCCGACGCCGTCGTGAAGGCCAAGCCGACCGGCGCGAAGGGCACCTATGTCCAGCGCATCGCCATCTCCTCGACCATGGGGCCGGGCGTGAAGGTCGATGCCGGCAGCGTCCTGAACGGGTGATCGGGCCCGAAGGCTGTTGAAAAAGGATGACGCGCTCCCTATCTCACGGGGTGCGTCATCCGGCCGCTCCAGGAGCAGTCGCGCGATTGTCAATGAAAAAATTGTACTCGCCACTTGGCAAGTGGAACAGCCTTTGCTAGATGAGCCGACCTGGGGTGTGGGAGACCGCGCCCCGATTCCGTTTGGGCCATGGGCCGCTGCGCTGTCGTCGCGGTGGCCATCAGCGAGGATCTGACGGCGGAGTGTTCCGGGACCTCGATCAGAGTCCGATACGAATTTAACCAGCTTCCGTTCGGGGCAACCCGGGCGGCAAGGCCGACCGAATTTGTCTCCGCGCTCTCGGGCCGGGGAGGAGACGGCCGGAATGTCCTGTCCGAGACTGCAGGCGGGGGTTCGCCCTCTTAATCGCCAAGCCTGCACAGACGGGTGAAGACCGTTTCAGCGGCGAATGCCGCAGGATCGGTTCGAACTCATTGCACCTCGGCCGGCGGGTGGAAACATCCGGCGGTGTCCTGAGGGGACAGGGCCGAACGTCGATGGCTGTGATCCGGCATTCCCGGAAAGCTGCCTTCGGCAGGTGCAACCCGGGATGGCCGATGAGGTCATCTCGATCCAGAGAGAGCACAAAGTGGATCGCGCGGAAAAGAAAGAGCTCGTCGGCTCGCTCAAGGAGGTCTTCCAGACCTCGAGCGTCGTCGTCGTCGCTCACTATTCCGGCCTGACCGTCGCGCAGATGCAGGACCTCCGTCGCAAGATGAAGGCCCAGGGCGCGTCGGTGAAGGTCACCAAAAACCGCCTCGCGAAGATCGCTCTCGAAGGCACGGACGTCGCGTCCATCGGGGGTCTTCTGACGGGACCCACGATTCTGGCCGTCAGCCAGGACCCGGTCGCGGCGCCGAAGGTCGCCGTCGAATTCGCCAAGGCCAACGACAAGTTCGTGGTCCTCGGCGGTGCGATGGGCAAGACCGCACTGAACCCCGACGGAGTGAAGGCTCTCGCCACGCTCCCGTCGCTCGACGAACTGCGCGCCAAGCTCGTGGGCCTCATCCAGGCTCCGGCTACCAAGATCGCTCAGCTCTCGACCGCGCCTGCTGCCAAGCTCGCGCGCGTGTTCGGTGCCTATGCCGACCGAGACAAAGCTGCGTGAGGCTCCTCTCACACTCGAAACGTTCGAACCGATCTATAAGGAAGATTTGAAATGGCCGATCTCGCCAAAATCGTCGAAGAACTCTCCTCGCTCACCGTCCTCGAGGCCGCTGAGCTCGCCAAGCTGCTCGAAGAGAAGTGGGGCGTCTCGGCCGCCGCTGCCGTTGCCGTCGCCGCGGCTCCGGGCGCTGGCGGTGGCGCTGCCGCCGCTGCCGAGGAGCAGACCGAGTTCACCGTCGTGCTCGCCGCTGCCGGCGACAAGAAGATCGAGGTGATCAAGGAAGTCCGCGCCATCACCGGCCTGGGCCTGAAGGAAGCCAAGGACCTGGTCGAGGGTGCTCCGAAGCCGGTCAAGGAAGGCGTTGCCAAGGACGAGGCCGAGAAGCTGAAGAAGCAGCTCGAGGCCGCCGGCGCCAAGGTCGAGCTGAAGTGATTGACGCCTGCGGGCGGCCGCTTGCGGCCGCCCGCGGTTCCTCTCCGTCGCGGGCGACTGCGGCGGGGATATGCCGCGCCGCGGCACGCATTCGATGAGCGGGCATTCCGTCCGCATGGTGCAACAAGTGTCGAACGCTTGACCGGACGGTCCAGGGTCGTGTCATCCGACCCGTCGTGGACCGTCCGGTCAGGCGTCTGCGGAGAGGCGGTTCGCTGACGACCGCCGCCTCCGCTGGGACCAGGGCCGCCGCCGACGCCGAGCGGCCCAAGCGAGGGAGCGACATGGCTCAGACCTTCACCGGCCGCAAGCGGTTCCGCAAGTTCTTCGGTAAGATCAGGGAAGTCGCGACGATGCCGAACCTCATCGAGGTTCAGAAGTCGTCATACGACCAGTTCCTGATGGTGGAGGAGCCGCAGGGCGGCCGCCTCGACGAAGGCTTGCAGGCGGTCTTCAAATCGGTGTTTCCGATCACCGATTTCTCCGGCAGCGCCATGCTGGAGTTCGTGAAATATGAGTTCGAACCGCCGAAATACGACGTTGACGAGTGCCGCCAGCGGGGCATGACCTTTGCCGCGCCGCTGAAGGTGACGCTGCGCCTGATCGTGTTCGATGTCGATGCCGATACCGGCGCCAAGTCGGTGAAGGACATCAAGGAG
Source organism: bacterium YEK0313 (assembly GCA_000751295.2). Taxonomy (NCBI): domain Bacteria; species bacterium YEK0313. The sequence continues at coordinate 3,807,133 of CCMO02000001.1, read as the reverse complement.
CAGGACGTCTACATGGGCGACATCCCGCTCATGACGTCGAACGGCACCTTCATCGTCAACGGCACCGAGCGCGTCATCGTCTCGCAGATGCACCGCTCGCCAGGCGTGTTCTTCGATCACGACAAGGGCAAGACCCACTCCTCGGGCAAGCTCCTGTTCGCCGCCCGCATCATCCCCTATCGCGGTTCCTGGCTCGACATCGAGTTCGACGCCAAGGACATCGTCTACGCCCGTATCGACCGGCGCCGGAAGATCCCGGTGACGTCGCTGCTCTATGCCCTCGGCATGGACAGCGAGGACATCCTCTCCACCTTCTACAACCGCATCGTCGTCTCCAAGGACAAGAAGGACGGCTGGCGCATGCCCTACGACCCGACGCGCATGCGCGGGTTCAAGGCGACCGCCGACCTGATCGACGCCGACAGCGGCGAGGTCGTGCTGGAAGCCGGCAAGAAGCTGGCGGTGCGCGAGGCCAAGAAGCTCGCCGAGAAGGGCCTGAAGGCGCTCCGCATGACCGCGGAAGAGCTGGCCGGCCGCTACCTCGCCGAGGACATGGTCAACATGAAGACCGGTGAGATCTACGCCGAGGCCGGCGAGGAGATCACCGAGAAGATGCTGAAGATGCTGGTGGCCGAGGGCTACCACGACATCGCGACGCTCGACATCGACCACGTCACCATCGGCGCCTATATCCGCAACACGCTGGTCGGCGACAAGAACATGACGCGCGAGGACGCGCTGTTCGACATCTACCGCGTGATGCGCCCGGGCGAGCCGCCGACCGTGGACACGGCGGAAGCCATGTTCCATTCGCTGTTCTTCGATTCCGAGCGCTACGACCTCTCCGCGGTCGGCCGCGTGAAGATGAACATGCGTCTCGACCTGACCGCCGAGGACACCGTGCGCATCCTGCGCAAGGACGACATCCTGGCCGTGGTCAAGACCCTGGTCGAGCTGCGCGACGGCAAGGGCGAGATCGACGACATCGACCACCTCGGCAACCGCCGTGTGCGCTCGGTCGGCGAGCTCATGGAGAACCAGTACCGCGTCGGCCTCCTGCGCATGGAGCGCGCGATCAAGGAGCGCATGTCCTCGGTCGAGATCGACACGGTCATGCCGCAGGACCTGATCAACGCCAAGCCGGCGGCGGCCGCGGTGCGCGAGTTCTTCGGCTCCTCGCAGCTCTCGCAGTTCATGGACCAGACCAATCCGCTGTCGGAGATCACCCACAAGCGCCGCCTTTCGGCGCTTGGCCCGGGCGGTCTGTCGCGCGAGCGCGCCGGCTTCGAGGTGCGCGACGTGCACCCGACCCATTACGGCCGCATCTGCCCGATCGAGACGCCGGAAGGCCCGAATATCGGCCTGATCAACTCGCTCGCGACCTTCGCCCGCGTCAACAAGTACGGCTTCATCGAGACGCCGTACCGCAAGGTGCGCGACGGCCGGGTCACCGACGAGGTGGTCTATCTCTCCGCCATGGAGGAGGGCAAATATGCCGTCGCCCAGGCGAACGCGCCGATCGACAAGACCGGCAAGTTCGTCGAGGACCTCGTCATCTCCCGCCAGGCCGGCGAAGTGCTGCTGCTGCCGGTCGACCGCGTCGACTTCATGGACGTGTCGCCGAAGCAGCTCGTCTCGGTCGCCGCGGCGCTGATCCCGTTCCTCGAGAACGACGACGCCAACCGCGCGCTGATGGGCTCGAACATGCAGCGTCAGGCCGTGCCGCTGGTGAAGGCCGATGCGCCCTTCGTCGGCACCGGCATGGAATCGGTGGTCGCCCGTGACTCGGGCGCGGCCATCGCGGCACGCCGGACCGGCGTGGTCGACCAGGTGGACGCCACCCGTATCGTCATCCGCGCGACCGAGGATCTCGATCCGACCAAGTCGGGCGTCGACATCTACCGGCTGATGAAGTTCCAGCGTTCCAACCAGAACACCTGCATCAACCAGCGTCCGCTGGTGCGGGTGGGCGACATCGTCAAGAAGGGCGAGATCCTGGCCGACGGCCCGTCGACCGATCTCGGCGATCTGGCGCTCGGCCGCAACGTGCTCGTCGCGTTCATGCCGTGGAACGGCTACAACTTCGAGGACTCGATCCTGCTGTCCGAGCGGATCGTCAAGGAAGACGTCTTCACCTCGATCCACATCGAGGAATTCGAGGTGATGGCCCGCGATACCAAGCTGGGTCCCGAGGAAATCACGCGCGACATTCCGAACGTGTCGGAAGAGGCGCTGAAGAACCTCGACGAAGCCGGCATCGTCTATATCGGCGCGGAAATGCAGCCGGGCGACATCCTGGTCGGCAAGATCACGCCGAAGGGCGAGAGCCCGATGACGCCGGAGGAGAAGCTTCTGCGCGCCATCTTCGGCGAGAAGGCCTCCGACGTGCGCGACACCTCGCTGCGTGTGCCCCCGGGCGTCACCGGCACGGTCGTCGAAGTGCGCGTGTTCAACCGGCACGGCGTCGACAAGGACGAGCGTGCCCAGGCGATCGAGCGCGAGGAGATCGAGCGGCTCGCCAAGGACCGCGACGACGAGCAGGCGATCCTCGACCGCAACGTCTATGGCCGCCTGACCGAGCTCCTGGAGAACAAGACCGCAATCGCCGGTCCGAAGGGCTTCAAGAAGGATACGGTGCTGACCCGCGAGGTGATCACCGAATATCCGCGCGGCCAGTGGTGGGCGTTCGGCGTCGCCGACGACGCGCTGATGGCCGAGATCGAGGCCATGCGCAAGCAGTACGACGAGTCCAAGCGCCGCCTCGAGCAGCGCTTCCTCGACAAGGTCGAGAAGCTGCAGCGCGGCGACGAGTTGCCGCCCGGCGTGATGAAGATGGTCAAGGTCTTCGTCGCCGTGAAGCGCAAGATCCAGCCGGGCGACAAGATGGCCGGCCGGCACGGCAACAAGGGTGTCGTGTCGCGGATCGTGCCGCTCGAGGACATGCCGTTCCTCGAGGACGGCACGGCGGTCGACATCGTGCTCAACCCGCTCGGCGTGCCGAGCCGCATGAATGTCGGCCAGATCCTCGAGACCCATCTCGGCTGGGCCGCCGCAGGCCTCGGCAAGATGGTCGGCCAGGCCTACGACGCCTATATGAAGAGCAAGGACGTCAAGCCGCTGAAGGAGACCTTCGGCAAGATCTACGGGGACGACCCGCAGGTCTCGGCGCTCGACGAGGCGAATCTCGTGGAACTCGCGCGCAACACGCGCCGCGGCGTCCACTTCGCCACGCCGGTCTTCGACGGCGCCAAGGAGACCGACATCGAAAGCATGCTGGACACGGCCGGGCTGAACCATTCCGGCCAGGTCAAGCTGTTCGACGGCAAGACCGGCGAGGCTTTCGACCGGCAGGTGACGGTCGGCTACATCTACATGCTGAAGCTGCACCATCTGGTGGACGACAAGATCCACGCCCGTTCCATCGGTCCCTACTCGCTCGTCACCCAGCAGCCGCTGGGCGGCAAGGCGCAGTTCGGCGGCCAGCGCTTCGGCGAAATGGAGGTCTGGGCGCTGGAGGCCTATGGCGCGGCCTATACGCTGCAGGAGATGCTGACGGTGAAGTCGGACGACGTCGCCGGCCGCACCAAGGTCTACGAGGCGATCGTCCGTGGCGACGACACATTCGAGGCCGGCATCCCGGAAAGCTTCAACGTGCTGGTGAAGGAAATGCGGTCGCTCGGCCTCAATGTCGAGCTCACCTCCAGCAAGCCGACGCGCGGCGCCGGCACTGACGAGCCGCCGCGCCGCGAGGCTGCCGAATAGGCGTGAAAGCCCGCGTGCCGCGGGACCGGGGTCCGCCCGGTCCCGAGAGGCCTGTTCACATCGGCCGGGGTCGCCCCCGGCCCGGATTTTCTCCCGGTAGACCGGGACATTGGAGACGGCGATGAACCAAGAGGTCGCGAATCTCTTCAATCCGACGACGCAGCCGGCGACGTTCGATCAGATCAAGATCTCGATCGCGAGCCCGGAAAAGATCCTGTCGTGGTCGTTCGGCGAGATCAAGAAGCCGGAGACGATCAACTACCGCACGTTCAAGCCGGAGCGTGACGGCCTGTTCTGCGCGCGCATTTTCGGGCCGATCAAGGACTACGAGTGCCTGTGCGGCAAATACAAGCGGATGAAGTACAAGGGCATCATCTGCGAGAAGTGCGGCGTCGAGGTCACGCTGTCGCGCGTCCGCCGCGAGCGCATGGGCCATATCGAGCTCGCCGCTCCGGTTGCCCATATCTGGTTCCTGAAGTCGCTGCCGAGCCGCATCGGCCTGCTGCTCGACATGCCGCTGAAGGATCTCGAGCGGATCCTCTATTTTGAATATTACGTCGTCCTCGAGCCGGGCCTGACCGCTCTGAAGGAGCGCCAGCTCCTGTCCGAGGAGGAGTATATCCGCGCCCAGGACGAGTACGGCGACGACAGCTTCACCGCCATGATCGGCGCCGAGGCCATCCGCGAGCTGCTGCGCGGCCTGGACCTGGAAAAGCTCGCCGCCGATACCCGCAAGGAGATCGCCGAGGCGACCACCGAGCTGAAGCCGAAGAAGCTCGCCAAGCGGCTGAAGATCATCGAGGCCTTCATCCAGTCCGGCAACAAGCCGGAGTGGATGATCCTGACCGTCGTGCCGGTCATCCCGCCGGACCTGCGTCCGCTGGTGCCGCTGGACGGCGGCCGGTTCGCGACCTCGGATCTCAACGATCTCTACCGCCGCGTCATCAACCGCAACAACCGCCTGAAGCGGCTGATCGAGCTGCGCGCGCCGGACATCATCATCCGCAACGAGAAGCGCATGCTTCAGGAGGCGGTCGATGCGCTGTTCGACAACGGCCGGCGCGGCCGCGTCATCACCGGCGCCAACAAGCGGCCGCTGAAGTCGCTCGCCGACATGCTGAAGGGCAAGCAGGGCCGGTTCCGCCAGAACCTGCTCGGCAAGCGCGTCGACTATTCCGGCCGCTCGGTCATCGTCGTCGGCCCGGAAATGAAGCTGCACCAGTGCGGCCTGCCGAAGAAGATGGCGCTCGAGCTGTTCAAGCCGTTCATCTATGCGCGGCTCGACGCCAAGGGCCTGTCGGCGACCGTCAAGCAGGCGAAGAAGCTGGTCGAGAAGGAGCGTCCCGAGGTCTGGGACATCCTCGACGAGGTCATCCGCGAGCATCCGGTCCTGCTCAACCGTGCTCCGACCCTGCACCGTCTCGGCATCCAGGCCTTCGAGCCGGTGCTGATCGAAGGCAAGGCGATCCAGCTCCATCCGCTCGTCTGCTCGGCGTTCAACGCCGACTTCGACGGCGACCAGATGGCCGTGCACGTCCCGCTGTCGCTGGAAGCGCAGCTCGAGGCGCGCGTCCTGATGATGTCGACCAACAACATCCTGCATCCGGCGAACGGCGCGCCGATCATCGTGCCCTCGCAGGACATCGTGCTCGGCCTCTACTACGTCTCGCTGATGTCGGACGGCATGCCCGGCCAGGGCAAGGCCTTCGCCAATATCGGCGAGCTCGAGCACGCGCTGGCGCAGAAGGTCGTCACGCTGCACTCCAAGATCAAATATCGCTGGGAAGGCCTCGATGCCGACGGCAACGAGGTCCGGCGCATCTATGACACGACGCCCGGCCGCGTCCTGCTCGGCCAGCTCCTGCCGCGCTCGCCCAAGGTCCCCTTCGACGCAGCCAACAAGCTGATGACGAAGAAGGAGATCTCGGCGATGATCGACACCGTCTACCGCCATTGCGGCCAGAAGGAATCGGTCATCTTCTGCGACCGGATCATGGCCCTCGGCTTCTACCACGCCTACAAGGCGGGCATTTCGTTCGGCAAGGACGACATGGTCGTGCCCGACAACAAGTGGCCGATCGTCGAGGAGACCCGCTCGCTCACCAAGGACTACGAGCAGCAGTACCTGGACGGCCTGATCACCTTCGGTGAGAAGTACAACAAGGTGGTCGACGCCTGGGCCAAGTGCTCGGACCGTCTGGCGCAGGAAATGATGGGCCGCATCTCGGCGGTCCAGAAGGATGCGAACGGCCAGGACAAGCCGATCAACTCGATCTACATGATGAGCCATTCGGGTGCGCGCGGTTCGCCCACCCAGATGCGCCAGCTCGCCGCGATGCGCGGTCTCATGGCCAAGCCCTCGGGCGAGATCATCGAGACCCCGATCATCTCGAACTTCAAGGAAGGCCTGTCGGTGATGGAGTACTTCAACTCCACCCACGGCGCCCGCAAGGGCCTGGCCGACACCGCCCTGAAGACGGCGAACTCGGGTTACCTGACCCGTCGTCTGGTCGACGTCGCCCAGGACTGCATCATCACCGAGGTCGACTGCCACACCGAAAAGGGCATCGGCATGCGGGCGATCGTCGATGCCGGCCAGGTGGTCGCCACCCTCGGCCACCGCATCCTCGGCCGCTCGGCCGCGGTCACCATCACCGATCCGTCCTCGGGTGCGGTGCTGGTCGAGGCCGGCCGGATGATCCTCGAGAAGGACGTCGAGGCGATCACCGCCGCCGGCATCCAGGAGGTCAAGATCCGCTCGGTGCTGACCTGCGAGACCAAGGTCGGCGTCTGCGCCCAGTGCTACGGGCGCGACCTGGCCCGCGGCACGCCGGTCAATATCGGTGAAGCGGTCGGCGTCATCGCCGCCCAGTCGATCGGCGAGCCGGGCACCCAGCTCACCATGCGCACGTTCCACATCGGTGGCGCGGCGCAGGTGGTCGACCAGTCGTTCATCGAGGCGACCTTCGAGGGCACGATCCGCATCCGCAACCGCAGCGTGGTCAAGAACTCGGACGGCGAACTGATCGTCATGGGCCGCAACATGGCCGTGATCATCGTCGACGCCGATGGCACGGAGCGGGCGACGCACCGTATCCAGTACGGCGCCAAGCTCAGGGTCGACGACGGAGCCAAGGTGAAGCGCGGCCAGCGCATCGCCGAATGGGATCCCTACACCCGTCCGATCATCTCCGAGGTCGACGGCACGCTCGGCTTCGAGGATCTGGTCGACGGCCAGTCGATCACCGAGACGACCGACGAGTCGACGGGCTTCACCAAGCGTATCGTCATCGACTGGCGGACTTCGACGCGTTCGGCCGACCTGAAGCCGGCGCTGGTGATCCGCGACTCGAACGGCAAGATCCAGAAGCTGCCGCGCGGCACGGATGCCCGCTACTCCCTCGCGGTGGAGGCGGTCATTTCGGGTGATGCCGGCTCGCAGGTCTATGCCGGCGACGTCATCGCCCGTATCCCGCTCGAAAGCGCCAAGACGCGCGACATCACCGGCGGTCTGCCGCGTGTTGCCGAGCTGTTCGAGGCGCGCCGGCCGAAGGATGCCGCGATCATCGCGGAAGTCTCCGGCGTCGTGCGCTTCGGCAAGGACTACAAGCAGAAGCGCCGCCTGACCATCGAACCCTTCGAGGCCGATCAGGACGCAGCCGAGTACCTCATCCCGAAGGGCAAGCACATCCACCTGCAGGATGGCGACGAGGTGCAGAAGGGCGACTTCATCGTCGACGGCAATCCGGCGCCGCACGACATCCTGGCGATCAAGGGCGTGGAGGAGCTTGCAGCCTACCTCGTCAACGAGATCCAGGAGGTCTACCGGCTCCAGGGCGTCGTCATCAACGACAAGCACATCGAGGTCATCGTCCGGCAGATGCTGCAGAAGGTCGAGGTCACCGATCCCGGCGACACCGACCTCATCCAGGGCGACCAGGTCGACCAGACCGAGCTCGAAGAGGCGAACGAGGCAATCCGCGACGACAAGAACAAGCGTCCGGCGAGCGGCGTTCCGGTGCTGCTCGGCATCACCAAGGCCTCGCTGCAGACCCGCTCGTTCATCTCGGCGGCCTCGTTCCAGGAAACCACCCGCGTGCTGACCGAAGCCGCCGTCAACGGCAAGTCGGATACGCTGGAAGGCCTGAAGGAGAACGTCATCGTCGGCCGCCTGATCCCGGCGGGCACGGGCGCCACGATGAACCGGATCCGCGAGATCGCCACCAAGCGCGACGATCTCATCCTGGACGAGAAGCAGAAGACGGCAGGCGTCCAGGCCGGCGCCGCGCCGGCCGAGCTCGCCGCGATCGAAGCGCCTCAGTCCTGAGGCGGGCGAGGGGGCCAGCCCCCTCGTTCTTCGGCACATGAAAAAGGGCCGTCCCTCGGGGCGGCCCTTTGTCGTTCAATGCCGTGCCGGCAATATTACTGGATGCGGCAGGACCGGGTGGACGAGCAGACCACCGTGGTGGCGCGGCAGATATTGACCTGGCGCTGCTCGTAGCGGGCGTTGTTCTCGAACACGACGAGCACGTCGAAGCGGCAATAGCCGCGGTCGCTCTGCACGCGCTGCGGATAGACGCGGGTGGCCTCGCCCGGATCGACGATGCGCCGGCCGAGCACGTCCGGTCCCCAGGTGCGGGTGTCGACATCGGTCATGTGGACCCGGTAGATCGGCACGTTCGAACGGTTGACGATCGTCAGCCAGCGCTGCTGGCCATCGGCATCGGCGGGCGTGCCCTGGGCATGAGCAGCCGTCATCGTCGCCAGCAGGGCGAGGGGGGCGATGAACGCGCCCAGTCTTGCCTTCGAAGTCATCGATATCCTCATCCATCATGCGGCCGCTGGCCGGACCCGCCGGAGAAGCGGGCTTGCGCAGGTCGCCGCGGGGATCATGGAAAACAAAGGGCCGCCGGAGCGGCCCTCGTCTTCACGGCATGGCAGTGCGCTTACTGGGTGCGGCAGCTGCGGGTGGAGGTGCAGACCAGGTTGGTGGTGGAGCAGAGATTGACGCCGCGGCGCTCGACGCGGGCATTGTTCTCGAACACCACCAGCATGTCAAACTGGCAGTAGCCGCGGTCGCGCTGGCGGCGGGTCGGCACGACGCGCATGGAATCGCCCGGTTCGATGACGTCGTCGCCCAGGCGGTCGTCGCCCCAGCCGCGCGTGTCGACGTCGGTCATGTAGAAGCGGTAGATCTGCACGTTCGAGCGGTTGACGATATTGATCCAGCGCTGCTGGCCGTCGCGATCGGTCTGCGCGGCCGCCGGAGCCGAGAGCCCAATGGAGCCGGCCATCACTGCCATCGCAGCGCAGGCGGCAAAGACTGCGTTCTTGAACGCCATAATCGGTTTGTCCTCTCCAAATGTGGCTCCGCCGCCTCGCCGGCACCGGTAGCCGAGAATCGATAACATCGTCGCCGTTTCGGCCGCTATGCCGGCCGATTCCCTCTTCGGCGCCCCGACTGGATGCGAAAAACGCTCCGCCGGGACCTTTCCGATAGGTGATAAAGCTACCGGTGCCAAGCGCGGATTGCGGGAACTTACCTATGCGGCGGTATCCGGCACGTGTCGCGGCGCGCGGCGCTCTGTTACGATCCGCACACGAAATGCGGCGCGCCGCGGCGCGGTAACCATTCCTTTCGCAGCTGCGAAGTGAAACGAAAGATCGCGTCTTTGAGCGGGTTTGCGCGGCCTCGCGCTTGACGGATCGCGAGTCACCGTGTAATGCCCCCTCACTCTTCCGGCGTATGTCGGTTGCACACCCGGTCCCGTTGCGGTTCACCGCAGTCCTGACCGAAGCAAACCGAGACAGCGCCGCCTGACGTCAGTCAGATTCGATTGCATGATCGCCTCGCTTCATCGCGCGGTGATCCTCTGTTTTCGCCGGGCGCCGTTTGCCTTCACAGGCAGGCCGAGCGCCCGGTTGTTCGTTTCGCAAATGAGACGAGCATTCGCACGCTTTGGTGGGGGCCGGCTTGCCGGACCTCGTTAGGTTTAAGGACAAGGCCGCCGATGCCGACCGTCAACCAGCTGATCCGCAAGCCGCGTCAGCCGCGCACCTATCGCGAAAAGTCCCGCCACATGGAGGGCTGCCCGCAGAAGCGTGGTGTTTGCACGCGCGTCTATACGACGACCCCGAAGAAGCCGAACTCGGCGCTCCGCAAGGTGGCAAAGGTTCGTCTTACCAATGGCTTCGAGGTCATCGGTTATATTCCGGGTGAGGGTCACAACCTGCAGGAGCACTCGGTGGTCATGATCCGCGGCGGTCGCGTCAAGGACCTTCCGGGCGTGCGCTACCACATCCTGCGCGGCGTGCTCGATACGCAGGGCGTGAAGAACCGCAAGCAGCGCCGTTCGAAGTACGGCGCCAAGCGTCCGAAGTGAGGTTTCCGCCGGCCGCCCTGGTCGAGGCGCGTGTTGCGCCGGGCCGGGGCGGCCGGTGGCTCTAGAGGTTTACGGAGAGAACGATGTCGCGTCGTCACCGGGCAGAGAAGCGGGAGATCATCCCGGACGCCAAATACGGCAACGTCGTGCTGACCAAGTTCATGAACTCGGTCATGTACGAAGGCAAGAAGTCGGTTGCCGAGCAGATCGTCTATGGGGCGTTCGATGTGATCGAGGCCAAGTCGAAGCAGGAACCGCTCACCGTGTTCCAGGCTGCGCTCGAGAACGTCATGCCGGCGATCGAGGTTCGGTCGCGGCGCGTCGGCGGCGCCACCTACCAGGTGCCGGTCGAGGTTCGTCCGGACCGCCGCCAGGCCCTGGCCATCCGCTGGCTGATCCAGGCCGCGCGCGCCCGCAACGACAAGACCATGGTCGACAAGCTCTCGGCGGAGCTGCTCGACGCCTCCAACAATCGCGGCAATGCGGTGAAGAAGCGCGAAGACACGCACAAGATGGCGGAAGCCAACCGCGCGTTCTCGCACTACCGCTGGTAACGAAACCCAGGCCCCGGCAGGACCTGAAGGATCACGATCATGGCGCGCACTCACGCGATCGAAGACTACCGCAATTTCGGCATCATGGCCCACATCGATGCGGGCAAGACGACGACGAGCGAGCGGATCCTCTTCTACACCGGCAAGTCCCATAAGATCGGCGAAGTCCACGACGGCGCCGCGACCATGGACTTCATGGAGCAGGAGCAGGAGCGCGGCATCACGATCACGTCGGCGGCCACCACCGCCCAGTGGGCCGGCAAGCGCCTGAACATCATCGACACCCCCGGCCACGTCGACTTCACCATCGAGGTCGAGCGTTCGCTGCGCGTGCTCGACGGTGCCGTCTGCGTTCTCGACTCCAACCAGGGCGTCGAGCCGCAGACCGAGACCGTCTGGCGCCAGGGCGACAAGTACCGCGTGCCGCGCATCGTCTTCTGCAACAAGATGGATAAGACGGGCGCAGATTTCTACATGTGCCTGGACGACATCAAGAAGCGGCTCGGCGCCAAGCCGGTCGCGATCCAGCTGCCGATCGGCTCGGAATCGAACTTCAAGGGCGTCATCGACCTCGTCCGCATGAAGGCCGTCGTCTGGTCGGGCGAGGCGCTCGGCGCCGAGTTCAACCCGAACCTGGACATCCCGGACGACCTCAAGGACAAGGCCGCCCAGTATCGCAACGAGCTGGTCGAGGCCGCCGTCGAACTCGACGACGATGCCATGACCGCCTATCTCGAGGGCAACGAGCCCGACGAGGCGACGCTGAAGCGCCTGATCCGCAAGGCCGTGCTGACCTCGGCCTTCTTCCCGGTGCTCTGCGGCTCGGCCTTCAAGAACAAGGGCGTGCAGACGCTGCTCGACGCGGTCGTCGACTACCTGCCGTCGCCGGTCGATCGCCCGGCGATCAAGGGCATCGACCCGAAGACCGAGGCCGAGACCGAGCGCAAGTCCTCGGACGCCGAGCCGCTGTCGATCCTCGCCTTCAAGATCATGGACGACCAGTACGGCGTCCTGACCTTCTGCCGGATCTATTCGGGCAAGCTCGAAAAGGGCGTCTCGCTCATGAATTCGAGCCGCGAGAAGACCGAGCGCGTCGGCCGCATGGTGCTCATGCACGCCAACAACCGCGAGGAAATCTCGGAAGCCTATGCCGGCGACATCGTCGCCCTGGTCGGCCTGAAGGACACCCGCACCGGTGACACGCTCTGCGATCCGCAGAAGCCGGTCATCCTGGAGCGCATGGAGTTCCCCGAGCCGGTCATCGAGATGGCGATCGAGCCGAAGACCAAGGCCGACCAGGAAAAGATGGCGCTGGCGCTGATCAAGCTCGCCAGCGAGGATCCGTCCTTCCGCGTGTCGACCGATGCCGAGTCCGGCCAGACCCGTATCAAGGGCATGGGCGAACTGCATCTCGACATCAAGGTCGACATCCTGCGCCGCACCCACAAGGTCGACGTGACCGTCGGCGCCCCGCAGGTGGCCTTCCGCGAGAAGATCACCAAGAAGGGCGAGATCGACTACACCCACAAGAAGCAGACCGGTGGTACCGGCCAGTTCGCGCGGGTGAAGTTTGTGGTCGAGCCGAACGAGCCGGGCAAGGGCTTCGAATTCGAGTCGCGGATCATCGGCGGCGCGGTTCCGAAGGAATATCTGCCGGGCGTCGAGAAGGGCCTGGCCTCGGTGATGGGCGCCGGCATCATCGCCGGCTTCCCGGTGGTCGACATCAAGGTGGCGCTGGTCGACGGTGCCTATCACGAGGTCGACTCGTCGGCTCTCGCCTTCGAAATCGCCTCGCGCGCCGCCATGCGCGAAGCGCTGCAGAAGTGCGGCTCGGTTCTGCTCGAGCCGATCATGAACGTCGAGGTCGTGACGCCGGAGGAATATACCGGTTCGGTCATCGGCGATCTGAACTCCCGGCGTGGCCAGATCCAGGGCCAGGACATGCGCGGCAACGCCAATGTCGTCCATGCCATGGTGCCGCTGATGAACATGTTCGGTTACGTCAACCAGCTGCGTTCGTTCAGCCAGGGCCGCGCCAGCTACACGATGCAGTTCAGCCACTATGAGCAGGCGCCGTCCAACGTCGCCGCCGATGTCCAGGCCAAATACGCCTAAGCGTTGGTCATACCTCTCGACGGGGGCCTGCCGGGCCTGACGTCGGACGAAGATTGAAGGAGGCCGTCATGGCCAAGGAAAAGTTCGCACGCAACAAGCCGCACTGCAACATCGGCACGATCGGTCACGTCGACCACGGCAAGACGTCGCTGACGGCGGCGATCACGAAGGTCCTGGCGGAGAGCGGTGGCGCGACGTTCACGGCCTATGACCAGATCGACAAGGCGCCTGAAGAGAAGGCGCGCGGCATCACGATCTCGACGGCGCATGTCGAATACGAGACGACGAACCGTCACTATGCGCATGTCGACTGCCCCGGCCACGCCGACTATGTGAAGAACATGATCACGGGCGCGGCGCAGATGGACGGCGCGATCCTGGTGGTTTCGGCGGCCGACGGCCCGATGCCGCAGACGCGCGAGCACATCCTCCTGGCGCGCCAGGTCGGCGTTCCCGCGCTCGTCGTGTTCCTGAACAAGGTCGACATGGTGGACGACGCCGAGCTCCTGGAGCTGGTCGAGCTGGAGGTGCGCGAGCTCTTGTCGAAGTACGACTTCCCGGGTGACGACATTCCGATCACCAAGGGTTCGGCGCTGTGCGCGCTGGAGGACCGCGAGCCGGCGATCGGCCGCGACGCGGTGCTCAAGCTGATGCAGACGGTTGACGAGTACATCCCGCAGCCGGAGCGTCCGGTGGACCAGCCGTTCCTGATGCCGATCGAAGACGTGTTCTCGATCTCGGGCCGCGGCACGGTGGTGACCGGCCGCGTCGAGCGCGGCATCGTGAAGGTGGGCGAGGAAGTCGAGATCGTCGGCATCAAGGACACCGCCAAGACGACGGTGACGGGCGTCGAAATGTTCCGCAAGCTGCTCGACCAGGGCCAGGCTGGCGACAATATCGGCGCGCTGCTGCGCGGCACGAAGCGCGAGGACGTGGAGCGCGGGCAGATCCTGTGCAAGCCGGGCTCGGTGAAGCCGCACACCAAGTTCAAGGCCGAGGCCTACATCCTGACGAAGGAGGAGGGTGGCCGTCACACGCCGTTCTTCACCAACTATCGTCCGCAGTTCTACTTCCGCACCACCGACGTGACCGGCATCGTGCACCTGCCCGAGGGCACCGAAATGGTCATGCCCGGCGACAACATCGCCATGACGGTCAACCTGATCGTGCCGATCGCCATGGAAGAGAAGCTGCGCTTCGCCATCCGTGAAGGCGGCCGCACCGTCGGTGCCGGCGTCGTCGCTTCCATCATCGAGTAATCCATTCTCGGGGTTGCGCGGCGCAAGCCGCGCACCCTGGTCGCTTTGCCTGAAGGGGCTGAACCTATGAACGGTCAGAACATCCGGATCCGCCTCAAGGCGTTCGACCACCGGGTCCTGGACACGTCGACGCGTGAGATCGTCAACACCGCCAAGCGCACCGGCGCCCAGGTGCGTGGCCCGATCCCGCTGCCGACGCGGATCGAGAAGTTCACGGTCAACCGCTCGCCGCACATCGACAAGAAGTCGCGCGAGCAGTTCGAGATCCGCACCCACAAGCGGCTTCTCGACATCGTGGATCCGACCCCGCAGACGGTCGACGCCCTGATGAAGCTCGATCTCGCTGCCGGCGTCGACGTCGAGATCAAGCTCTGAGTCGCATGACGCACCGATGACGGTGCGTCTCGTTGAACCCGGGTCCTCTCCGGTCCTTGCCAAGCCAAGGGCGACAGGATGACCCAAAGAAAAAGGAATGCGCGCGATGCGTTCCGGTGTGATTGCAAAGAAGATGGGGATGACCCGCATCTTCACCGAAGGCGGTGAGCACGTCCCCGTGACGGTGCTGTTGCTCGACGACTGCCAGGTCGTCGCCCACCGCACGGCTGACAAGGACGGCTATACCGCGCTGCAGCTCGGTGCCGGCCTCGCCAAGGTGAAGAACACGACCAAGGCCCAGCGCGGCCATTTCGCCGTGGCGAAGGTCGAGCCGAAGCATGAGCTCGTCGAGTTCCGCGTCGGAACGGCCGAGGTCGTGCCGGTCGGCGCGCGCTTTTCGGCTGACCACTTCCTGCCCGGGCAGTTCGTCGACGTGACGGGCACCACGGTCGGTAAGGGTTTCGCCGGCGCCATGAAGCGCCACAATTTCGGCGGTCTGCGCGCCACCCACGGCGTCTCGATCTCGCACCGCTCGCATGGTTCGACCGGCATGCGCCAGGATCCGGGCCGCGTGTTCAAGAACAAGCGCATGGCGGGCCATATGGGCGACGTGCGCGTGACGACGCAGAACCTGAAGGTTGTCCGCACCGACGTGGAGCGCGGCCTCATTCTGGTGGAGGGCGCGGTGCCCGGCTCCAAGGGCGGCTGGATCCTCGTTCGCGATGCCGTCAAGAAGCCGCTGCCGAAGGACGTGCCGGTTCCGGGCAGCTTCAAGCTGCCGGGTGCTGACGCTCCGGCCGCCGAGTCGACGGAGGGTTGAGATGAAATTCGTGGTCAAGACCCTCGAAGGCGCTGAAGCCGGGTCGGTCGATCTGTCGGACGAGATCTTTGGTCTCGAGCCGCGCGCCGACATCCTGCACCGCGTCGTGCGCTGGCAGCTCGCCAAGCGCCGCGCCGGCACGCACGACGTCAAGAACCGGGCGGAAATCCACCGCACCGGCAAGAAGATGTACAAGCAGAAGGGCACCGGTTCGGCCCGCCACGCTTCGGCCAGGGCCAACCTGTTCCGTGGCGGCGGCCGCTCCTTCGGCCCGACGCCGCGCTCGCACGAGCATGCGCTGCCGAAGAAGGTGCGCGCGCTCGGCCTGCGCCATGCGCTCTCGGCCAAGGTCAAGGCCGGCTCGATCGTCGTCATCGACAATGCCGCGGCGAGCCAGCTGAAGACCAAGGCGCTGAAGGCCCAGTTCGAAAAGCTGGGCCTGGCGAGCGCGCTGATCGTTGACGGCGCCGAGGTGGATCGCAACTTCGCCCTGGCCGCCCGCAACATCCCGCTCGTCGACGTCCTGCCGATCCAGGGCATCAACGTTTACGACATCATGCGTCGCAACACGCTCGTGCTGACGAAGGCGGCGGTGGATGCGCTGGAGGCGCGCTTCAAATGAGCACGGTCGATCCGCGTCACTACGACGTCATCAAGTCGCCGCTGATCACCGAGAAGGGCTCGTTGGTCGCGGAACAGAACCAGGTGATCTTCAAGGTTGCCAGCACCGCCACCAAGCCGCAGATCAAGGCGGCCGTGGAGAAGCTGTTCGACGTGAAGGTCAAGAGCGTGAACACGCTCGTCCAAAAGGGCAAGACCAAGCGCTTCAAGGGCATTCTCGGCCAGCGCTCGGACGTGAAGAAAGCGGTCGTCACCCTCGCCGAGGGCCATTCGATCGACATCACGACCGGTCTGTGAGGCGAGGGGACTTAAACCATGGCACTCAAGACCTTCAAACCGATCACGCCGGGCCTGCGCCAGCTGGTCCTCGTCGATCGGTCCGCGCTCTACAAGGGCAAGCCGGTCAAGACCCTGACCGAGGGCAAGTCGTCGACCGGCGGCCGCAACAATCTCGGCCGCGTCACGTCGCGCTTCCGCGGCGGCGGCCACAAGAAGTCGTACCGGCTGGTCGACTTCAAGCGGCGCAAGGCTGACGTCGCGGCGGTCGTCGAGCGGATCGAATACGATCCGAACCGCTCGGCCTTCATCGCGCTGATCAAATATGCCGACGGCGAGCTGTCATACATCCTGGCGCCGCAGCGCCTCGGTGTCGGCGATACCGTCATCTCCGGCGAGAGCGTCGACGTGAAGCCGGGCAACTGCATGCCGGTGGCCAATATTCCGGTCGGCACGATCGTCCACAATGTCGAGATGAAGATCGGCAAGGGCGGCGCGGTGGCGCGTTCCGCCGGCACCTATGCCCAGATCGTCGGTCGCGACGAGGGCTACGTGATCCTTCGCCTGAATTCGGGCGAACAGCGCCTGGTCCACGGCCGCTGCCTCGCCTCGATCGGCGCGGTGTCGAACCCGGACCATATGAACGTCGCGATCGGCAAGGCCGGCCGCAACCGTTGGAAGGGCCTGCGTCCGCACAATCGCGGCGTTGCCATGAACCCGGTTGACCACCCGCACGGCGGCGGCGAAGGCCGTACGTCCGGTGGCCGCCATCCCGTCACGCCCTGGGGCTTCCCGACCAAGGGCAAGAAGACTCGTTCGAACAAGCGGACCGACAAGTTCATCGTGTCGAGCCGTCATTCGAAGAAGAAGTAATCGAGGCCCGTTATGGCACGTTCCGTCTGGAAAGGTCCGTTCATCGACGGATACCTCCTGAAGAAGGCCGATACCTCCCGTACGTCGGGTCGGCATGAGGTCATCAAGATCTGGAGCCGTCGCTCCACGATCCTGCCCCATTTCGTCGGGCTGACCTTTGGCGTCTACAACGGTCAGAAGCACGTCCCGGTGCAGGTCACCGAGGAAATGGTCGGCCACAAGTTCGGCGAGTTCTCGCCGACCCGCACCTTCTACGGCCATGCGGCCGACAAAAAAGCCAAGCGGAAGTGAGGTGAGCCATGGGTAAGTCCGCCACCCCGCGCGCGCTGAAGGACAACGAGGCGAAGGCGATCGCGCGCATGCTGCGCGTCAGCCCGCGCAAGCTGAACCTCGTTGCGGCGCTCATCCGCGGCAAGCCGGTCGACACCGCGCTCGCCGATCTCGAGTTTTCGCGCAAGCGCATTGCCGGCGCCGTCCGGAAGTGCCTGGAGAGCGCGATCGCCAACGCCGAGAACAACCATGATCTCGACGTCGACGATCTCATCGTGGCCGAGGCCCATGTCGGCAAGGCTATGGTGCTGAAGCGCTTCCATGCCCGCGCCCGTGGCCGCGGCGCGCGGATCGAAAAGCCGTTCTCGCACCTGACGATCGTCGTTCGTCAGGTCGAAGAAGCTGCGGCCTGAGGAGAAGACCATGGGACAGAAGATCAATCCGATCGGCTTCCGCCTCGGCATCAACCGCACCTGGGACTCGCGCTGGTTCGCCAACAAGGGCGAGTACGGCAAGCTTCTGCACGAGGATCTGAAGATCCGCCGTGAGCTGATGAAGCTGCTGAAGCAGGCCGCGGTGTCGAAGATCGTCATCGAGCGTCCGCACCGCAAGTGCCGCGTCACGGTCCACTCGGCGCGCCCGGGCATCGTGATCGGCAAGAAGGGCGCCGACATCGAGAAGCTGAAGAAGGCGGTGTCGAAGCTGACCTCGGCCGAGGTCGTCATCAACATCGTCGAGATCCGCAAGCCGGAGACCGACGCGACGCTGGTCGCCGAGTCGATCGCTCAGCAGCTGGAGCGCCGCGTGGCGTTCCGCCGCGCGATGAAGCGGGCCGTCCAGTCGGCCATGCGTCTCGGCGCCGAGGGCATCCGCATCAACTGCTCGGGCCGTCTCGGCGGCGCCGAAATCGCTCGCCTCGAGTGGTATCGCGAAGGCCGCGTGCCGCTGCACACCCTGCGCGCCGACGTCGACTACGGCGTTGCGACCGCGTTCACGACCTACGGAACCTGCGGCGTGAAGGTGTGGATCTTCAAGGGCGAGATCATGGAGCATGACCCCATGGCCCAGGACAAGCGCCTGGCCGAGGGCGAGGGCTCGACCCGTCGTGGCCCGCGCGGTGGTGACCGCGATCGCGACGCGGCTTGAGGAGAGGTCTTAAGCCATGCTTCAGCCCAAGAAAACCAAGTTCCGTAAGCAGTTCAAGGGTCGGATCTCCGGCACCGCGAAGGGCGGCACGGATCTCAACTTCGGCCAGTTCGGCCTCAAGGCGATGGCGCCCGAGCGCATCACCGCGCGTCAGATCGAGGCGGCCCGCCGCGCGATGACCCGCGAGATGAAGCGCGCCGGCCGCGTCTGGATCCGCATCTTCCCGGATGTGCCGGTCTCCAAGAAGCCCGCCGAAGTCCGCATGGGTAAGGGTAAGGGCGCTCCGGAATTCTGGGCCGCCAAGGTTGCCCCGGGGCGCATCATGTTCGAGATCGACGGCGTGCCGGTCGATGTCGCCAAGAAGGCGCTCGAACTCGCCGCGGCCAAGCTGCCGATCAAGACGCGCTTCGTCCAGCGCATCGCCGAGTGAGGACACGAGGATCATGAAGGCCGAAGAAATCCGGACCAAGACCCTCGACGAGCTCGAGGGCACGCTGGGTGACCTGAAGAAGGAGCAGTTCAACCTGCGCTTCCAGAAGGCCACCGGCCAGTTGGAAAACGTCGCGCGCGTCCGTCAGGTTCGCCGCGACATCGCCCGCGTCAAGACCATCGCCGCGCAAAAGCGCGACGCCAAGAAGTAAGGAGAGCGGCATGCCGAAGCGTGTGCTCCAGGGCGTTGTCGTCAGCGACAAGCAGGAAAAGACCGTGGTGGTGAAGGTGGAGCGTCGCTTCACCCATCCGCTGCTGAAGAAGACCGTCCGCCGGACGAAGAACTACCACGCCCATGACGAGGCGGGGACCTTCAAGACGGGCGATGTGGTGAGCATCGAGGAGACTAAACCCATCTCGAAGCTCAAGCGTTGGGTCGTGCTGCCGAAGGCGTGAGCCGTCGGTTTCGTTGAGAACAGCGCGCCGCCGTCGGGTTGATCCGAGACGGGCGCGAAAGGAAGAGGTTGCGTCATGATCCAGATGCAAACCAATCTTGATGTGGCGGATAATTCAGGCGCGCGCCGCGTCATGTGCATCAAAGTGCTTGGGGGCGCGAAGCGCCGGTACGCCCATGTCGGCGACATCATCGTGGTGTCGGTGAAGGAGGCTATTCCGCGCGGCCGCGTGAAGAAGGGCGACGTCATGAAGGCCGTCGTCGTTCGCACCGCCAAGGATATCCGTCGCCTGGATGGCTCGGTGATCCGCTTCGACCGCAACGCGGCCGTGCTGATCAACAACCAGAAAGAGCCGATCGGCACCCGTATCTTCGGACCGGTTCCGCGCGAGCTGCGCGCCAAGAACCACATGAAGATCATTTCGCTTGCCCCGGAGGTGCTGTGATGGCCGCCAAGATCCGCAAGGGTGACAAGGTCGTGGTCATCACCGGGCGCGACAAGGGTCGCACCGGCGAGGTGATCCAGGTCATGCCGACCGAGAGCCGGGCTCTCGTGCGCGGCGTCAACATCGTCAAGCGCCACCAGCGCCAGACCCAGAACCAGGAAGGCGGGATCATCTCCAAGGAGGCCCCGATCCACCTGTCGAATCTGGCGATCGCCGACCCCAAGGACAACAAGCCGACCCGCGTCGGCTTCAAGGTCCTCTCCGACGGCAAGAAGGTGCGTGTCGCCAAGAAATCCGGGGAGACCATCAATGGCTGAGGCCGCTGAAACCCCGCGCCTGAAGGCGCATTACGACGCCGTCGTGCGGCAGAAGCTCGTCGAGCAGTTCGGCTACAAGAACGCCCTCGAAATCCCGGCGATCGAGAAGATCGTCGTGAACATGGGCGTCGGCGAGTCGACCGCCGATTCCAAGAAGGCGACGGTTGCCGCCGCGGATCTCGCGCTGATCACCGGCCAGAAGCCGGTCATCACCCGCGCCCGCAAGGCGATCTCGAACTTCAAGGTTCGCGAGAACATGCCGCTCGGGTGCAAGGTCACCCTGCGCAAGCAGCGCATGTACGAGTTCCTGGACCGCCTGGTCACCATCGCGCTGCCGCGCGTCCGTGACTTCCGTGGCCTGAACCCGAAGAGCTTCGACGGCCATGGCAACTTCGCCATGGGCCTGAAGGAGCATGTCGTGTTCCCCGAGATCGCCTACGACAAGGTCGATCAGATGTGGGGCATGGACATCATCGTCTGCACCACCGCGAAGACCGACGAGGAGGCGCGTGCTCTCCTCCAGGCCTTCAACTTCCCGTTCCGGCAGTGAGCCGGGTTTCTAGTCGTTAAAGAAGCCCGTCTCAGACGCGGAAACCAGGAGAAACCTTCAGATGGCGAAGACCAGCTCCATCGAGAAGAACAACCGCCGCCGCGCTCTGGTTCAGCGCGATGCCAAGAAGCGCGCCGCGCTCAAGGACATCGTGATGAACCAGTCGCTCCCGATCGAGGAGCGTTTCGCGGCCACCGTGAAGCTCGCGAGCCTGCCGCGCAATGGCGCGAAGGTCCGCATCAAGAACCGCTGCGAAGTGACCGGCCGCTCCCGCGCCTTCTATCGCAAGCTCGGCATGAGCCGCGTGGCTCTGCGTGAACTCGGCAACAAGGGGCTCATTCCGGGCCTCGTGAAGTCGAGCTGGTGAGAGGAGGGGACCCATGGCTCTCAACGATCCGCTCGGCGATATGCTGACCCGCATCCGCAATGCGCAGATGCGCCGCAAGAACCGCGTGACGACGCCGGGCTCCAAGCTGCGCGCCCGCGTGCTCGAAGTGCTGAAGTCGGAAGGCTATATCCGTGACTATATGACGGTGACCCATCCGAACGGCCGTTCCGAGTTCGAAATCGAACTCAAATATTTCGACGGCGAGCCGGTGATCCGCCGGATCGCCCGCGTGTCGAAGCCCGGCCGGCGCGTCTATGCCGGCGTCGGCAACACGCCGCGCGTGTCGAACGGCCTCGGCATCACCATCATTTCGACCCCGAAGGGCGTGATGGCCGACCATGAGGCTCGCGACCAGAACGTGGGCGGGGAGGTGCTCTGCACGGTCTTCTGACCGGCGGAGCAGCTTCAGGACGAGGAATTCTTCCCATGTCTCGTATCGGCAAGAAACCGGTCGCCGTGCCCGCGGGCGTCACCGCCCAGGTCAGCGGCCAGACCGTCAAGGTCAAGGGCCCGAAGGGCGAACTCGCCTTCACCTGCCCTGACGACATCGTCGTGGGTCTCGAGGGCAATGCCCTCAAGATCGACCCGCGCGACCAGAGCAAGCGTGCCCGCTCCATGTGGGGCATGGCGCGCACCCGCGTGTCCAACCTGGTCGTCGGCGTGACCAAGGGCTTCGAGAAGAAGCTCGAGATCACCGGCGTCGGCTATCGCGCTGCCGCCCAGGGCAAGGTGCTGAACCTGGCTCTTGGCTACAGCCACGACATCAACTATCCGGTGCCGGCCGGCATCACGATCGCGACGCCCAAGCCGACCGAAATCGTGGTGTCCGGAACGGACAAGCAGCAGGTCGGACAGGTCGCCGCCGAGATCCGCGAATTCCGCGGTCCGGAGCCCTACAAGGGCAAGGGCGTCAAGTACGAAGGCGAATTCATCTTCCGCAAGGAAGGCAAGAAGAAGTGATGGTGGCGGCCCCGCTGGCGGGGCCGATCCATCGAAGAGGAGCCGATCATGGCCAATTCAAAGGATGCAACGGAGCGTCGCAAGGCGCGTGTTCGTCGTGCTCTGCGCACGGCGGCGAATGGGCGTCCGCGGCTTAGCGTGTTCCGGTCGTCGAAGCATATCTATGCGCAGATCATCGACGACCAGAAGGGCGTGACCGTCGCGAGTGCCTCCTCGCTCGAGAAAGAGATGAAGTCTTCGCTGAAGACCGGTGCGGACGTCGCCGCGGCTAATGCCGTCGGCAAGCTCGTCGCCGAGCGCGCGGTGAAGGCGGGCGTCACCGAGGTCGTGTTCGACCGCGGCGCCTATCTCTACCACGGGCGGGTCAAGTCTCTCGCCGAAGGCGCCCGCGAGGGCGGCCTGAGCTTCTAAGCGAACACGGGCGGTTTCCGCCGAAAGGACTTAATTCATGGCTCGTGAACGTGAGCGGGACCGCGAGGAGCGGGACTCGGAATTCACCGACAAGCTGGTGCACATCAACCGCGTTTCGAAGACGGTGAAGGGCGGCAAGCGCTTCGGCTTCGCTGCGCTCGTCGTCGTCGGCGACCAGAAGGGCCGGGTCGGCTACGGCCACGGCAAGGCGCGCGAAGTGCCGGAAGCCATCCGCAAGGCGACCGAAGCTGCCAAGCGCGGCTTCATCCGCGTGGCGCTGCGCGAGGGCCGGACGCTGCATCATGACGTCGCCGGGCGCCACGGCGCCGGCAAGGTGATCCTGCGCGCGGCCCCGGCCGGTACCGGCATCATCGCGGGCGGCCCGATGCGCGCCGTCTTCGAGACGCTCGGCATGGCCGATGTCGTCGCCAAGTCGATGGGCTCGTCGAACCCGTACAACATGGTGCGGGCGACTTTCGACGCGCTGAAGAACCAGGACAGCCCGCGCTCCGTCGCGGCGCGCCGCGGCCTCAAGGTGTCTGCCCTCCAGGGCCGTCGCCGCGAGGAGGGCGAAGGCGACGCGTGAGGATCAGACGATGACCAAGAAGACCGTCACGCTGGAGCAGATCGCATCGCCCATTCGCCGCGAAGGTTCGCAGCAGGCGACGCTGATCGGCCTCAAGCTGAACAAACTGCACCGCCGTGCCACGCTGGAGGATACTCCGGCCGTCCGCGGCATGATCGCGAAGGTGGCTCACCTCGTGAAAGTG
Organism: bacterium YEK0313; assembly: GCA_000751295.2. NCBI lineage: Bacteria > bacterium YEK0313. Next base: position 3,783,954 of record CCMO02000001.1, on the reverse strand, counting down.
GTCGAGGGCTGAGATCATGAAACTCGTCGACTTGAAGGACAATGAAGGCGCCGTAAAGCGCCGGATCCGCGTCGGCCGCGGCATCGGCTCGGGCAAGGGCAAGACCGCTGGCCGTGGCGTCAAGGGCCAGAAGTCCCGCTCGGGCGTTGCGATCAAGGGCTTCGAGGGTGGCCAGATGCCGCTCCATCGGCGCCTGCCGAAGCGCGGTTTCAACAACATCTTCCGCCCCGACTATGTCGAGGTGACGCTGGGCCGCATTCAGCGCGCGCTGGATGCCGGCAAGCTGAAGCCGGGCGCCATCGATGAGGCGGGCCTCGTGGCCGCCGGCGTCGTGCGTCGTTCGCGCGACGGCATCCGGGTGGTCGCGACCGGCGAGATCAAGGCTGCCGTGCAGCTCACCGTCCACGGTGCGTCCTCGGGGGCCGTCGCGGCGGTCGAGAAGGCCGGCGGATCGATCACCGTGCTGAAGCCGAAGGCCGAAGCGGCTGCCTGAGCGCAGCCGGCGATCCCGGGGCCGGGAAGCAGGCCGCGCCGCCCTTGGGGCGGGAGCGGCGGCACCAGGATACGGGAAGCCTGAACGATATGCGTCAGGGGTCGGTTCGCAAGGACCGGCCCCTTTCGTCTGATGCGGTCCGCGCCGGCGCGAAAGCGTGCGCAACCGTCCTTTCGGGGACTGGCGCTCCGGGCTTCGGGCCGCTAAGTGAATGCAACCTTTCGACGGACAGGCTTTGCCGCGTCCGCGACCACTTGCATCGGAGCCACCATGGCATCGGCAGCGGAACAATTGGCCGCCAACCTGAATTTCGGCGCCCTGGCCAAGGCCGAGGACCTGAAGAAGCGCATCTGGTTCACCCTCGGCGCGCTGCTCGTCTACCGGATCGGCACCTATATCCCGCTGCCGGGAATCGATCCGGAAGCGCTCCGCCAGATCTTCACCTCGTCGCAGGGCGGGGTGCTCGCGATGTTCAACGTGTTCGCCGGTGGCGCCGTCGGGCGCATGGCGATCTTCGCGCTGAACATCATGCCGTATATCTCGGCCTCCATCATCATCCAGCTTCTGACCGCCGTCGTTCCCGAGCTCGAAAAGCTCAAGAAGGAAGGCGAGATGGGCCGCAAGCAGCTCAACCAGTACACCCGCTATCTGACGGTGGTGCTGGCGGTGTTCCAGTCCTGGGGCATTTCGGCGGGCCTGCAGTCCTCCGGCCAGATCGTCGCCAATCCCGGCTTGTTCTTCATGATCACCACGGTGATCACGCTGACCGGCGGCACCATGTTCATGATGTGGCTCGGCGAGCAGATCACCCAGCGCGGCATCGGCAACGGCATCTCGCTGATCATCTTCGCCGGCATCGTGGCGGAACTGCCGAGCGTTCTGGCCCAGGCCTTCGAGCTCGGCCGCCAGGGCGTCCTGTCGACGCCGCTGCTGCTCGGCCTGCTCATCCTGATCGTCGTCACCGTCGCGGTGATCGTGTTCTGCGAGCGCGCCCAGCGCCGGCTGCTGATCCAGTATCCGAAGCGCCAGGTCGGCAACAAGGTGTTCGAGGGCAATTCCTCGCACCTGCCGCTGAAGCTCAACACGGCCGGCGTCATCCCGCCGATCTTCGCCTCCTCTCTGCTGCTGCTGCCGACCACCGCGCTGTCGTTCCAGGCCAATCCGCCGGAATGGCTGCGCCTGATGTCGCAGCTGCTCGGCCATGGCCAGCCGCTGTTCCTGGCGCTCTATCTGCTGCTGATCGTGTTCTTCTGCTTCTTCTACACCGCGATCGTGTTCAATCCGCAGGAGACGGCCGACAATCTGCGCAAATATGGCGGCTTCATTCCGGGCATCCGGCCGGGCGAGAAGACGGCGGCCTATATCGACTATGTGCTGACCCGCATCACGGTGATCGGCGCCGCCTATATCGCGCTGGTCTGCCTCATTCCGGAGCTGATGATCGCCCAGCTCGGCCAGAGCTTCTATCTGCTCGGCGGCACGTCGCTGCTGATCGTCGTGACCGTCACGATGGATACGGTCGCTCAGGTCCAAGGTTACCTTCTGGCTCACCAGTACGAAGGACTGGTCAAGAAATCCCAACTGCGGGGGAAGCGTCGATGAAACTGATTCTGCTCGGGCCTCCCGGAGCGGGGAAGGGGACCCAAGCACAGCGCCTGGTCGATCGGCACGGGATCGTGCAGCTGTCGACGGGCGACATGCTGCGGGCGGCGGTGAAGGCCGGCACGCCCGTCGGGCTGAAGGCCAAGGACGTGATGGCGCGCGGCGAGCTCGTCTCCGACGAGATCGTGGTCGGCATCATCGAGGACCGGATCGCCGAGCCCGACTGCGCCAGAGGTTTCATCCTGGACGGCTTCCCGCGCACGGTCGGGCAGGCCGAGGCGCTCGATGCCATGCTCGGCCGCCATGGGCTGAAGCTGGATGCGGTGATCGAGCTCGTCGTCGACGAGGCGATCCTGCTGCAGCGCATCGAGACGCGCGTCGCCGAGATGACCGCGCGCGGCGAGCCGGTGCGGCCGGACGACAACGCCGCCGCGCTGCACAAGCGCCTGGAGGCCTATCGGGCCCAGACGGCGCCGGTATCGCACTACTATGCCACCAAGGGCACACTGCACACGGTCGACGGCATGGCGCCGATCGACGACGTGACGCAGGCGATCGCGGCGATCCTCGAGGCGTGAGACAGGCGCGCGATTGCGCCTTGACGAACGGGCCTGCAACGGTTATGTGGCACGCCTCGTTCAAATGACGGAAACGGGCTCCGTTTGCGTGAGCAGACGGCGCCTTTTTCGTTTGGCGAACACCCATGCAGGGGCCGGCCTCCACCGGCGCATGGTTTATTTCACCGCCGCGCGTCGTCGCGTGGCCGACATGGAGACGAGAAATGGCTCGTATCGCGGGTGTCAATATCCCGACCAACAAGCGCACCGTCATTGCGCTGCAATACATTCACGGCATCGGCGCGAAGTTCGCCGCCGAGATCTGCGAAAAAGTCAAGATCCCGGCCGAGCGTCGGGTCAACCAGCTGACCGACCAGGAAGTGCTGCAGATCCGCGAAGTCATCGACCGCGACTACATGGTCGAAGGCGACCTGCGTCGTGAAGTGTCGATGAACATCAAGCGCCTGATGGACCTTGGCTGCTATCGCGGCCTGCCTCACCGCAAGGGCCTGCCGGTCCGCGGCCAGCGCACCCACACCAATGCCCGCACCCGCAAGGGTCCCGCCAAGGCGATCGCCGGCAAGAAGAAGTAAGCATTCCGGCCGGAGCGGCCATGCCGCTCCGCCTGATGTTTTCCCGAGCGCCTGGCATCACGGGCGCGTCTGAAGGACAAGGACAGAAGTCATGGCCAAGGAAGCCACACGCGTTCGCCGCCGCGAGCGCAAGAACATCGCATCGGGCGTCTGCCACGTGAATGCGTCGTTCAACAACACGATGATCACGATCACCGATGCCCAGGGCAATACCATTGCCTGGTCGTCGGCCGGCACGATGGGCTTCAAGGGCTCGCGTAAGTCGACCCCCTACGCCGCCCAGGTCGCCGCCGAAGACGCCGCCCGCAAAGCCACCGAGCACGGCATGCGGACCGTCGAGGTCGAGGTCTCCGGTCCGGGTTCGGGCCGTGAATCGGCGCTGCGCGCCCTGCAGGCCGCCGGCTTCACCGTCACCTCGATCCGCGACGTGACGCCGATCCCGCACAACGGCTGCCGCCCGCGCAAGCGTCGGCGCGTCTGATTCGTTTGTCGTTTCGCAATCGCCGGCCCGCCCTGCAGCGGCCGGCGGTTCCATGTCCCCATGATCGGGGAAACGGGCGTCAAGGTCCTGCAGGGGACGAGACAGCGGCCCGCTATCAGCGAAGGTGATACCGTGATCCAGAAGAACTGGCAGGAACTGATCAAGCCGGAGAAGCTCAACATCGTCGCCGGCGACGACCCGAAGCGTTTCGCGACCGCGACCGCCGAGCCGCTCGAGCGCGGCTTCGGCGTGACGCTCGGCAACGCGCTGCGGCGCATCCTGATGTCGTCGCTCCAGGGCGCAGCCGTTTCGGCCGTCCAGATCGACGGCGTGCTGCACGAGTTCTCGTCGATTGCCGGCGTGCGTGAGGACGTCACCGACATCATCCTCAACATCAAGGACATCGCCATCAAGATGCAGGGCGATGGACCGAAGCGCATGGTCCTGCGCAAGGACGGCCCGGGTGTCGTCACCGCCGGCGACATTCAGACGGTCGGCGACGTCGTGGTGCTGAACCCCGACCTCGTGATCTGCACCCTCGACGAGGGCGCGGCGATCCGCATGGAGTTCACCGTCAACACCGGCAAGGGCTACGTGCCGGCCGAGAAGAACCGGGCCGAGGACGCGCCGATCGGGCTCATTCCGGTCGACAGCCTCTACTCGCCGGTCAAGAAGGTCTCGTACCAGGTCTCGCCGACCCGCGAAGGCCAGGTGCTCGACTACGACAAGCTCACCCTGTCGGTGGAAACCAACGGCTCGGTGAGCCCGGACGATGCCATCGCCTATGCGGCGCGCATCCTGCAGGACCAGCTCGAAATCTTCGTGAACTTCGAGGAGCCGCGCAAGGAAGTGGTCCAGGAGCAGATCCCGGATCTCGCCTTCAACCCGGCGCTCCTGAAGAAGGTCGACGAGCTCGAACTGTCGGTCCGCTCGGCGAACTGCCTGAAGAACGACAACATCGTCTATATCGGCGACCTGATCCAGAAGACGGAAGCGGAAATGCTCCGCACTCCGAATTTCGGCCGCAAGTCGCTGAACGAAATCAAGGAAGTGCTTGCCCAGATGGGCCTCCACCTCGGGATGGAGGTTTCGGGCTGGCCGCCGGAAAATATCGAAGAGCTGGCCAAGCGCTTCGAGGACCACTACTGATCACACTCCCGCCGACCGTGAGGTCCGCGGGTCATCGGAGGACATGGGATGCGCCACGGCAAGGCCCACCGTAAATTCAACCGCACGGCGGAGCATCGCAAGGCGATGTTCGCCAATATGTGCGCCGCGCTGATCAAGCACGAGCAGATCGTCACCACTCTGCCGAAGGCGAAGGACCTGCGTCCGATCGTCGAGAAGCTGGTGACCCTCGGCAAGCGGGGCGACCTGCATGCCCGCCGCCAGGCGATCTCGCAGCTGCGCGACGAGACCATGGTCAAGAAGCTGTTCGACGTGCTCGGCCCCCGCTACCAGGCGCGCCAGGGCGGCTATACCCGCGTGCTGAAGGCGGGCTTCCGTCACGGCGACAATGCGCCGGTGGCCGTGATCGAGTTCGTCGACCGCGACGTCAATGCCAAGGGCCAGGATTCGGGCCCGGTGCAGGCGAAGGCGGACGAGGGCGAGCAGGTCGCCGCCTGATCGGCTGATCGACGCTTTCAGGAAAGTGAGGTCCGCGCCGGCTCCTTGAAAAAGGGGCATGCGCGGACTGGTGCGGGGCGGCCTTCGGGTCGCCCTTTTTCTTGTGCGGGATCAGCGCCCGCGGCTGGCGGCAAGCTCGACGGCAAGGCCGGCTGCCAGGATGAAGGCGGCGCTGACGAAGACGAGGCCGTGGCTGCCGGTCGCCGCCAGCAGCGCCGTGAAGCCATAGGCGCCGGCCGCCTGGAAGACGGCGAACAGGATGGTCTGCAGCGCCCAGGCCCTGGTGTGGGCCAGCGGCCCGACGATCTCGCGCGTGCGGCCCGAGGCGAGCGAGCCGAGGCCGATCATCAGGCCGCCGCACAGCATACCCGAAAGGATGAGCAGCGGCAGGCTGGCGGTCAGGGCCGGCAGGAGCGCGCCGAGCGCCATGAGCGCGACGACGATGCGCAGCGCCGCGGCATAACCGAAGCGGTCGGCCGCCATGCCGGCGATCAGGGGCGCGGCGACGGCGGTGGCGCCGGAAGCGATCCAGATCCAGCCGCCGGCGGCAAGGCCGTAGCCGAGGTCGCGGGCGACGTGATCGACGAAGAACAGGGTATGCGGCACATAGCCGATCGAGGCGCCGGCATAGGCGGCGGCGAGCCCGAGGAACGGCGCCGAACGCCGCCATGAGGCCGCGGCGGCGTCCGGAGCTGCGTCGGCTGCGGGGCCCGGGGCGGGCGCCGCCGGCAGCAGCGCCATCATGACGAGGCTGGCGACGACCAGGACGGCGGTCAGCCCCAGCCAGGCGCCGGCCGGCCCGGCGCCGGCGAGCAGCGGCACGGCGACGCCCGACAGGGCGAAGCCGATGCCGACGCCGGCAAAGGTGATGCCGCCCGCCCGGCCACGGTGGCTCGGCGCCACCACGCCGGCAATGACCGGCGGCACGACGATCATGAAGATGCCGCCGGTGAGGCCGGACACCGCCCTCAGCGTGATGAAGGCCCAGTCTGGCAGGGGCATGGCCGAGAGGCCGAAGGCGAGCACGGCGAGCAGCGCGGCGGCGAAGGCGGCGCGCCTGAGGCCGAGCCAGGCCGCGACGCCGATGGCGGTGACCGCGCCCAGGATGTAGCCGGCGAGATTGAAGGCGCCGGCCAGGTGCAGGATGGTCGGGCTGGTCCAGCCGGCCTCGACCATGATCGGGATCAGCGGCGGATAGCCGAAGCGGCCGAGGCCGATGCCGATCAGCATGCCGCAGAAGCCGGCGAGGGCGGGGCCGAGAAAGTGGATGGGGGCGGCGGCCGCCGCCGGTGCGGCGATGCCGGACGGTCCGGCCGCGGTCACGCGGTGCGCTCGACGGTGACGCTGCGGCAATCCATCTCATAGTCGAGCCCGATCACCGGCGGGCGGTTGTAGTGCCAGGTCAGTCCGGCGCGCGCGGCGCCGCGCCGGACGATCTCGTCGGCGAGGAAGGGGTGGATGTCGTGCACGCAGTAGAGCTGGGTCGCCGTCGTGTCGGCCCAGCCATGGCCGAAGGCGGCCATCCGCTCCTCCATGGCGTCGAGCACGAACGCCGCCTTGTCGCGCAGCGCTTCGGCGGAACTGTCCTGGTAGCGCACGATTCGTTCGGCGTAGGGAGCGTTGCCGCTGCGCGCCTCGGCACCGCCCGATATGACGAAGGACGGCGCGCCGGCATCCCCGGCCGCGATGAAGGAGAAGGCGTGGAAGGACGGCTCGGCCGGCGGCGCGATCTCCGGGCAGACATTGGAACGGGCCACCGGGTTGGTGGTGCCGTCGAACAGGCCCCAGGCGCGCAGCGTCTCGACATAGGCCTCGTTGAAGAAGCGGAAGCCGCTGTCGGAGAACGGCGCGGGCGAGCGCAGCTCGCAGGCGCAAAAGGCGGTCAGCGGCCGGCCGCTTGCCCGGATCAGCGCGGCGATGGCCTCGAACCCCTCCCTGAGCGGTAGCGGCCTGCGAAAGGTGACACGCTCGACGTGATGACCCGGATCCGCCGCAATGCCGGACGAATATTGGAAGACGCTTGGGATGAAACGGTAATTGCCGGCTGCGAATGCGCTCGTCGTCATGGCGCTGACCCTTGTTTCCACGCGTTTCCTCAAGGGCCGAGCCTCGCGGCTCGATCCGGAGCGGTCAACTCATGGCAGCGCATTCGACCACTGCTCCGGGCGCGGTTATACCGTGCTCTGACCTAGCGTTTCTCTTCCGGGCGGCCAGCACGGAGGCTATGATATGACCATGACACGATTTGCCCCCATCGCTGCCGTTTCCATTCTCGTTTCCGCACTCGGACTGGCGGCCCCCGCCTTCGGCCAGGCCGCCCCCCGCCAGGCGCCGGATAGCCGCGCCGAAATCCAGCTCTCCTTCAGCCCGGTGGTCCGCAAGGCGGCCCCGGCGGTCGTCAACGTCTACGGCGCGCGCGTCGAGCAGGTGCGCAATCCGTTCTTCGAGGACCCGATCTTCCGCCGCTTCTTCGGCGACCGCGGCGGCGGATCCGGGCCGCGGCGCGAGGAGGTCGCCCGTTCGCTCGGTTCCGGCGTCGTCGCCGACCGGTCGGGCCTCGTCATCACCAACAACCACGTCGTCGACGGCATGACCGAGGTGAAGATCGCGCTGGCCGACCGGCGCGAATTCGAGGTCGACATCATCCTGCGCGATCCGCGCACCGATCTCGCCGTGCTGAAGATCAAGGGAGCACCGCCGGATCTCGCCGTGCTCGATATCGGCGATTCGGAAGCGCTGGAGGTCGGCGACCTGGTTCTCGCCATCGGCAATCCCTTCGGCGTCGGCCAGACGGTCACCCAGGGCATCGTCTCGGCGCTCGCGCGCACGCAGGTCGGCGTGTCGGACTATCAGTCCTTCGTGCAGACCGACGCGGCCATCAATCCCGGCAATTCCGGCGGTGCGCTGGTCGACATGAACGGCCGCCTCGTCGGCATCAACACGGCGATCTTCTCGCGCTCGGGCGGCAGCCACGGCATCGGCTTCGCCATTCCCACCGCCATGGTGCGGCTGGTGCTGGAATCGGCGCGCAGCGGCAGCCAGGTGGTGCGCCGGCCCTGGTTCGGCGCGACCTTGCAGCCGGTCACCGCCGAGCTCATGGAAAGCCTCGGCCTGACGCGCCCGGCCGGCGCGCTGGTGGTCAATACGGTGGTCAATTCCCCCGCGGCCCGCGCCGGGCTGAAGCCGGGCGACCTGATCACCGGGGTGGACGGCCACGCGGTCAACGATCCCGACGGTTTCGGCTACCGGTTCGGCATCCGCCCGGTCGGCGGCTCGACCACATTGCAGGTCACGCGCGAGCGGCGGCCGATGACCGTCACGGTGGCGCTCGAGCGCGCGCCGGAAGGCCCGCGCGACGCCGAGGTGATGACCGGCCCTTCGCCATTCCAGGGAGCGACCGTCTCGACGCTGTCGCCGGCCATCGCCGAAGAGGTGCGCGTCTCGCATCGCAATGAAGGCGTGGTGGTGACCAAGGTCGAACCCGGGTCGCCGGCCCAGCAGATCGGCCTGCAGCCCGGCGACGTGGTGCTGGGCGTCAACGGCGCCGAGATCAAGTCGCCCGGCGAGCTGCAGCGGGCGACCGCCCAGCGTTCGCGGCTCTGGCGCTTCCAGATCGACCGGCAGGGCCAGGTCATCAATTCGATGACGGGCGGCTGAGGTGGATCTTTTCGAGGCGGCCGGCCCGGATCCCAAGACGCCGCGCCCGCTCGCCGACCGCCTGCGGCCCCGCACGCTCGCCGAAGTGGCCGGCCAGGATCATCTGACCGGCCCCGACGGCGCGCTGACCCGGCTGCTGCGCACGCGCTCGCTCGGCTCGCTGATCTTCTGGGGCCCGCCCGGCACCGGCAAGACGACGGTGGCGCGCCTGCTCGCCGGCGAGACGGATCTGGCCTTCGAGCAGATCTCGGCGATCTTCACCGGCGTCGCGGATCTCAAGAAAGTGTTCGAGCAGGCGCGGTCGCGGCGCATCCAGGGGCGCGGCACGCTGCTGTTCGTCGACGAGATCCACCGCTTCAACCGCTCGCAGCAGGACGCCTTCCTGCCGGTGGTCGAGGACGGCACGGTGACACTGGTCGGAGCGACCACGGAGAACCCGTCCTTCGAGCTCAATGCCGCGCTTCTCTCGCGGGCGCGGGTCCTGACCTTCAAGGCGCTGGACGAGCCCGCCCTCGGCAAGCTGCTCGACCGGGCCGAAGCCGAGGAAGGGCGGGCGCTGCCGCTCGACCCCGATGCCCGCGAGGCGCTGGTGCGCATGGCCGACGGCGACGGCCGGGCCGTGCTGACGCTCGCCGAGGAAGTCTGGCGCGCGGCGGCGCCGGACGAGGTTTTCGATACGGCCGGGCTCGTCGAGATCGTACAGCGGCGGGCGCCGATCTACGACAAGGCGCAGGAGGGCCACTACAACCTCATTTCCGCCCTGCACAAGACGGTGCGCGGCTCCGATCCGGATGCCGCGCTCTATTATCTCGCCCGCATGCTGGATGCCGGCGAGAACCCGCTGTTCATCGCCCGCCGCGTGGTGCGCATGGCGGTGGAGGATATCGGCCTCGCCGACCCGCAGGCGCTGGTCGTCGCCAATGCCGCCAAGGATGCCTATGACTTCCTCGGCAGCCCGGAAGGCGAGCTGGCGCTGGCGAATGCCGTGCTTTACGTCGCCACCGCGCCGAAATCGAACGCCGCCTATACCGCCTGGAAGGCTGCTTCGGCCCTGGCCAAGGAGCGTGGCAGCGTGATGCCGCCCAAAACCATTCTCAACGCCCCGACCAAGCTGATGAAGACCGAGGGCTATGGCGAGGGCTATCGCTACGACCATGACGAGCCCGACGCCTTCTCGGGCCAGAACTACTGGCCCGAGGCGATCGGCCGCCAGTCGCTCTACCAGCCGGTCGAGCGCGGTTTCGAGCGGGAGATCCGCAAGCGCATGGACTGGTGGGACAAGCTCAGGCGCGAGCGCGGCGAGCCCGGCTGACGGCGCGCGGGCCGCGGCGCGTGACTATCGCGCCTTGCGGCTCTATGGGATTGCATCAGGCGATAGCGTCGTTCGCGGCTGGCGCGTTCACGACCATCGCGGTGAGGAGTTCGGTATGAAGGGCAGAGGAGGGCGCTCCTCCGGTCCCGGCGGCAGGCCGCCCAGGGACGGGTCGTCGCGTGGCGGCGCCTCGCACAAGGGACCGCACCGGCAGGGTCTGCAGCGTCCGGGTGCGTCGCGCCCGGGCTCGCAGCGTTCCGGCGCGCCGCGCCGGGATGTCGAGCGGCGGGATTTCGAACGCGAGGATGCCGCGCGCCAGGACGCACCGCGAGGCCCGCGGTCCGAGCCGCGCCGGTCCGCGCCGGCCGGTCGCAGCGGCGGTTTCGGCCGCCGCGACGGCGACGAGCGCCGCGCTGGCCGCCCCGCCCGTTTCGACGAGGAGCAGAGCGAGACGCGCTCGTTCGACGGCTCGCCGCGCCGACGCCGCGACCGCGACTGGGATATCGGCGACGACGGCGGCTGGGCGCCGGAAGCCGATCTCGATCTGGCCGACGTCACCGAGCCGCGCGACGCGCCACGCCGGCGCGCCGGCGAAGGCGTGCGCCGGGACGACCGGGCCGAGCGGCCGCCGAGGGACCGGGATGGCATGGCCAGCGGCCCGCGCCGGAGCGAAAAGCCGCAGGTCCAGCCGGCGGCGCCGACCCGTCGGGAGCTGAAGGCCGCGGCGACCGAGACCTTGCAGACCGGCGTGCAGACGCTGACCGTGACCGGCGACGAAGACGACATGCGCGTCGACCGGTTCCTCGCCGCGCGCTTTCCGCAGCTGTCGTTCAGTTATATCCAGCGCATCGTCCGCAAGGGCGAACTGCGGGTCAATGGCAAGCGGGTCGAGACCAAGGACCGGCTGGAACAGGGCCAGGCCGTGCGGGTGCCGCCCCTGAAGCTCGACCAGCCGAGGCCGGTGAGTGCCAAGGCCGGCGAGGATACGAAGAGCTTTCTCGCCAGCATCACGCTCTACGAGGACAGCGACGTCGTGGTTTTCGCCAAGCCGGCGGGGCTCGCTGTGCAGGGCGGCTCGGGCACGAAAAAGCATCTCGACGGCATGCTGGCGGTGCTCACCGACGCCGAAGGCCAGCGTCCGCGGCTCGTCCATCGCCTGGACAAGGACACGTCCGGCTGCATCCTGGTGGCGAAGAGCCGCTTCGCCGCCGCGGCGCTCGCCAAGACGTTCCGCACGCGTGCCGCGCGCAAGATCTATTGGGCGGTGGTGGCCGGCGTGCCGAAACCGCGCCAGGGGCGCATCTCGACCTATCTCGCCAAGGAGGAGCGTGAGGACGAAAGCCGCATGCGGCTCGCAAAGCATGGCGAAAAGGGCGCCAGCCACGCCGTGAGCTACTACGCGGCGATCGACACCATGGCGCAGAAGCTCTCCTGGCTGTCGATGAAGCCGGTCACCGGCCGCACCCATCAGCTGCGCGTCCATGCGGCCGAAATCGGCCATCCGATCATTGGCGATCCCAAATATTTCGACGTGCAGAACTGGGAGATCCCGGGCGGCGTGCAGAACAAGCTGCACCTGCATGCCCGGCGCCTGGTGGTGCCGCATCCGCGCGGCAAGGGCACGATCGACGTGTCGGCGCCGCTGCCGCCGCATATGGAACAGACCTTCAATCTCCTCGGCTGGGACGTGTCGCGCTACGATCCCATCGTCGAAGCGCCGGAAGAGTGAGGCGATGTCGCTGACCGCGGCCATCTACGTCACCACGGCGGCACTGGCAGTGGTCCTGGTGCTGATCGTGATGGTGACGCGGCGGGTGATCCGCACCGTGCCGGGTGGTGGAGACGCGCGCGCCGTGGCCCAGCTCGCGGCCGAGATCAAGCGCGCCAACGACCTTGCCGAAGGCCGCATGGCGCAGCTCGAGCAGCGCGTGGCGGCACTGGAGCAGCGCAGCGTGGCCTCGCACGGCTCGGTGCCGCCGGTCGGGTGAGCCGATGGCGCGGCGTCCACGCCTTGCCGGTCCGGCATTTCGAGGCGCGCCGCGGGTGTCGCCATTCAGGAGCTTTTCGACGTGAAGCTGGTCATCTTCGATTGCGACGGCACGCTGGTCGACAGCCAGCACATGATCGTCGCGGCCATGGACGCGGCCTTTGCCAGTCTCGGCCGGCCGTCGCCCGGGCGCTTCGCGACGCTGTCGATCGTCGGCCTGTCGCTGCGCGAAGCCTTCGAACGGCTGACCAGCCCGGACGATGCCGACATTCCCGCGCTGATCGAAGCCTACAAGAACGCCTTTCACGCGCTGCGCGCCGATCCCGCCCATACCGAGCCGCTCTACGATGGCGCCCGCATGGTGGTCGAGGCGCTCGCGGCGCAGGGCGACGTCATTCTGGGCATCGCCACCGGCAAGTCGCAGCGCGGCGTGCGGCTGGTGCTCGGCCATCACGGCATCTTCGATCATTTCGCGACGATCCAGACCGCCGACGATGCGCCGTCCAAGCCGCATCCGGCCATGATCGCCCAGGCCATGGCCGCGGTCGGGGTGGGGCCGGAGGCGACCATCATGATCGGCGACACCACCTTCGATATCGACATGGCGGTGGCCGCCGGAGTCGCGCCGATCGGGGTGGGCTGGGGCTATCATCCCGCCGCGGCGCTGCACGCCGCCGGCGCCCGCATGGTGCTGAGCCATTTCACCGAGCTGCCAGCCGGGCTGGCGGCAATCTGGCATCCGGCGGGGCAGGGTGCTATGGCGGGGCCATGACCAAAGGACCTTCGCCCCGATCGGTGTTCGACGACTGGTTCGCCAATGGCATGGACCCGGCGGCCTATGACCCGACCGCCGCCGCACGGCTGGCCATGAAGCCGCAACTGCCGAAGCGTTTCTACAAGGACGTCGCCGTCGGCGAGGACGACGGCGCCTTCGCGCTGCTGCTCGACGGCCGCAAGGCGAAGACCCCTTCGCGCCACGTCCTGGCTGTGCCGACCCGCCGGGTCGGCGAGGCGCTGGCGGCCGAATGGGCGGCCCAGGGCGAATTCATCGACCCCGCGACCATGCCGCTGACACGCATCGTCAATTCGATCATCGAGGGGGTCGTTCCGAATCCGGGGCCGGTCGCCGACGATATCGTGCGCTACTCGGGTTCCGATCTCCTCTGCTACCGGGCGGCGGGACCCGACAGCCTGGTGCGGCGGCTCGGCGAAGCCTGGGATCCCGTGCTCGACTGGGCGCGCGACGAGCTCGGCGCGCGTTTCATTCTGTCCGAAGGCATTGTCCACGTCGCCCAGCCCGACAGCGCGACGGCGGCGATTCGCGCGGCGCTGCCGGCCGATCCCTGGCGGATCGGCGCGCTGCATGTGGTGACGACGCTCACCGGTTCGGCCCTGCTCGCGCTGGCGCTCGAAAAGGGGCGGATGACGGCGGCGCAGGCCTGGGCGGCCGCGCATGTCGACGAGGACTTCCAGGCCGAGCTGTGGGGCGCGGACGAGGAGGCCGCCGAGCGGCGCCAGGCGCGCGAGCGCGAGATGATGGCAGCAGCAACGCTGCTGGCTACACTTTGATCTGCTGCGAAGATTACAATCTTACGCAAGGTAATAATCCCGTATACCGGCAGAAAACCACCGAATCGTTCGACACTTCCGCATCTTGGTGCTTGGATATCGACTCACTGGGAACATTTCGGGGGGATTCATGTCCGATCCGATCGACGACCGGGTCGCCAGGCTCGAACAGGCGGTCAGGCTTCTCAATGAGGTGATCGGCCGGCAACACGGCATTCTGACCGGGATCAACAGTGCGCTGGGTGCGAATGAAAAGACGCTGACGGATCTCGTCATCGGCGTCGTCAGGGCGATCGCCTATGCGCTCGACGAGTTGTGCGCGGAAGGGGCGGCCGATCGGGACCGGCTCATCGCGGCCCTGGAACTGAAGCTTGCAAGGCCGGGGCTGCAGGGGCGGCGCCCGGCGGTCGATCAGGCGCTGGCGACCGTCGTCGCGGTCCTGCGCAGCGGCGAGCGCATGGAACTCCAGGAAGAGCGCGCACCGGCGGCCTGAGCCGCGACGAGCGGGGCGCATCGAGGGCGATCAGGCCGGAATGCCACTGTCCCGCGCCGATCCCGCATCCCCCGTCCGTCCGATTGGCCGGTTTCGCACGGGCATGCTATCGCAGCGACTTGTTCCCAATCCTTCGGAGGGGGGCTCCAGGCCCCTTGGATCGCGCATGAAAGATGTCCTCGAAAGGCTCGAAGAGCGACGGGCCGAGGCACGCCTCGGCGGCGGCCAGAAGCGCATCGACGCGCAGCACGCCAAGGGCAAGCTGACCGCGCGCGAGCGCATCGAGCTGCTGCTCGACCGCGGCTCCTTCGAGGAGTTCGACATGTTCGTGCAGCACCGCTGCGCGGATTTCGGCATGGAGAAGAGCCATATTCCCGGCGACGGCGTGGTCACCGGCTGGGGCACGGTCAACGGGCGCACGGTCTTCGTCTTCTCGAAAGACTTCACCGTGTTCGGCGGCTCGCTCTCGGGCGCGCATGCGGCCAAGATCACCAAGGTCCAGGACATGGCCCTGAAGGCGCGGGCGCCGGTCATCGGGCTGTTCGACGCCGGCGGCGCGCGCATCCAGGAAGGCGTCGACGCGCTGGGCGGTTACGGCGAGGTCTTCAAGCGCAATGTGATCGCCTCCGGCGTGATCCCGCAGATCTCGCTGATCATGGGCCCCTGCGCGGGTGGCGACGTCTATTCGCCTGCCATGACCGACTTCATCTTCATGGTGAAGGACACGAGCTACATGTTCGTGACCGGCCCCGATGTCGTGAAGACGGTGACCAACGAGATCGTCACCTCCGAAGAGCTCGGCGGCGCGTCGGTCCACGCGGTCAAGTCGTCGGTCGCCGACGGCGCCTACGAGAACGATGTCGAGGCGCTCCTGCAGATGCGCCGCCTGATCGACTTCCTGCCGGCGAACAATACCGAAGGCGTGCCGGAGCTGCCGTCCTTCGATTCGCCCGACCGGGTCGACCTGTCGCTCGACACGCTCGTGCCCGACAATCCGAACAAGCCCTACGACATGCGTGAGCTGATCACGAAACTGGTCGACGAGGGTGATTTCTTCGAAATCCAGGCCAAATTCGCCCAGAACGTGATCACCGGTTTCGGCCGCGTGGAGGGCCGCACCGTCGGCATCGTCGCCAACCAGCCCATGGTGCTGGCCGGCGTGCTCGATTCCGATGCGAGCCGCAAGGCGGCCCGCTTTGTCCGCTTCTGCGACGCCTTTTCGATCCCGATCGTCACCTTCGTGGACGTGCCCGGTTTCCTGCCCGGCACCTCGCAGGAATATGGCGGGCTGATCAAGCACGGCGCCAAGCTCCTGTTCGCCTATGCCCAGGCGACTGTGCCGCTGGTGACCGTCATCACCCGCAAGGCCTTCGGCGGTGCCTATGACGTGATGGCCTCCAAGCATATCGGCGGCGACATCAACTATGCCTGGCCGAGCGCGCAGGTCGCGGTGATGGGCGCCAAGGGCGCCGTCGAGATCATCTTCCGGGCCGACATGAACGACACGGACAAGATCGCGGCGCGCACCAAGGAATACGAGGAGCGGTTCCTGTCGCCCTTCGTCGCAGCCGAGCGCGGCTATATCGACGAGGTGATCATGCCGCACTCGACCCGGCGCCGGGTGGCCCGCGCGCTGGCGCTGCTGCGCAACAAGGCGAACGAGGTTCCCTGGAAGAAGCACGACAACATCCCGCTGTAGAATTCCGCAAGGGCGTGCTTGCGCGCCGCCGCGGATCTACCGAGGATGGCAGGCGATATCGGGCCAGGGCGGCAGACCACGGCCTGATTCAACGAAGCGATTCACGTCGTGGAGGTTGCGCCATGTCGATCAAGACCGTTCTCCTTGCGCTCGTTGCCGGCGATGGCGCCCGGCCGGAAGGCGCCATCAACTACGCCATTTCGCTCGCGGCCGAGCAGAAGGCGCATCTGTCCGTCATCGTCGGCGCCATCAAGGTGCCGGTCGTGGTCTATTCCGGGGTGGCCGAGGTGCAGGCCATCGTCACGGACGACAACGATTTTCGCGGCCGCGGGGCGGACGAGCTCGCCAGCCAGATCGGCAAGGCCGCCGAAATGAACGGCGTCGCAGCGGCCGTCGAGGTGCTGAGCGATGCCATCGATCCGCTGTTCAGCCAGATCGGCAAGCGCGCGCGCCTGCACGATCTTGCCGTCTGCGGCCGGCCGCGCGCCGCCGATATCTGGTCGACCGAGCTTGCGGAAACGCTGCTCCTGTCGAGCGGCCGGCCGGTGATCGTGGTTCCCGACGAGTTCGATGCCGCCAAGGCCAGCGACACGGTGATCGTCGCGTGGGACGGCTCGGCCGTGGCGGCCCGCGCGGTCGGCGGCGCGACCCCCTTCATCGACCGGGCAGGGCAGGTGGAAATCGTCTCGGTGCTGGGTGACCGGCATGCCGAGGACCGCATTGCCGGCGCGGCGCTCGCGCCCATGCTCGCCCATCACGGCGTCAAGGTCACCGTCACCGATCTGCCCTATACGCGCGGCACCGGCAAGGCGATCGCCGATCACGCGGCAAGCACCCGCGCGCGCATGGTGGTGATGGGCGGCTATGCCCATTCGCGCCTGCGCCAGATGGTGCTCGGCGGGACGACCACGACCATGCTGCAATATGCCTCCGTTCCGGTGCTGATGTCGCATTGATGCTCCTGCATGAGGCGGTCCCGCGGCCGGTCGGCGCGGGACCCTGCCATGCTTTCGTTCCGTCACGTCGCTGCCTTATATGAACCCTAGCGCGCCGGCTCGCAGGGGGCGTGGATGCCCGCTGCCTGATTCCCTCATGCCGGAGGCATTGCGGTCCCACCCATGACGTTTCTTTCCAAGCTTCCTCCGGCTCTCCGCGTTTCCGTATGGCTCGTCATCATGCCCCTGCTCATGGCCGCAGCCGGGGCATGGGTCTGGCATGCGAACCGGGCCGACATTTTCGTGCCGACGGCGGCCGAGCAGCGCCAGATCGACCGTCTGGAATCCATCCTCGACGATATCAGGGGCAATCCGCGCGCGAGCGTCACCGTCGACGGCCGGCGCTACGGCAATCCGCTGGCGACGCAGATGGTCGAGCGGCGGCTGCGGGAACTGAGGCACGAGACCGCGCGGGACAGCACCGTCCGCGCCCTCGCTCCCTGGGCGCGCGGGGCCGGGCTCGTCGCCGTGGCGATCGGCATTGGCGCCGCGCTGATCGGGCTGGCCGGCATGATCATGGTGCGCCTCGCGGCCAGAGGCGCGCTGCGCTCGCGCGAAAAGCTGCTGGCCGCCTTTTCCCGCTGGCAGACCCGGCTGCCACGCTATCTCGGCGTCTTGCTCACGCTGCTGACGACCGGCTTTCTTGCCCTGACCCTCGTTGCCTGCATCATCGGCTACGAGCAGGTGATCCTCTCCAACGGCAGCGGCAATGCCTTCAAGCTCCATCTGATCCTGATTCTCGCCGGCGGTTTCCTCACCTGGGGCTCCGGGCTTGCGCTGTTCCGCCTCGCCCGCACGCTGAAACCGCAGCACGAGCCGATGGAGGTTCTAGGGCGCGATCTCTCGGCGGCCGAGGCGCCGGGCCTCTGGGCCTTCGTGCGCGACCTTGCGGCCAAGGTGGGCACCGCGCCGCCCGACAATATCGTGCTCGGCGTCGTCAGCAGCTACTACGTCACCGCTCATGACATCGTGCTGAAGCCGCACGACAAGCCGCTGAGCGGCCGGACCATGCACCTGCCACTCTCCTACATGACCTTGCTGTCGCCGCAGGAAAACACCGCGGTGCTCGCCCACGAGCTGGGTCACTTCGTCGGCGCCGACACCGAATACAGCCTGAAATTTTCGCCCATCTATGCCGGCATGATCGCGACGCTGATGCAGATCAGCAAGCGGTCCGACAATGAATGGGCAAAGCCGGCGACGGCCTTCACAGCCTATCTCATCGATTCCTTCGATGCCGCAGTGAAGCACTGGAGCCGCCTGCGCGAATTCGAGGCCGACAAGGTGGCCGCGCGTCTTGCCGGCGGACGGGCGGTGGCGACCAGCCTGGTACGGATCACCGTGCTGGATGAGGTCGTGAACGACTATCTTGATCGTGTCGCGCGGCGGCCGGACGAGGCCGGCGAGGACTTCATCGCGCGGCTCGCCGACGCCGTGGGCGACGCGCCGCTGAAGGCGCCGAACCTCTCTGCGGAGGCGGCGACCGCGCATCCGCTCGATACCCACCCGCCGACCCTGCAGCGCATGGGCGCGGTCGGCCGGCCGCCGACCGACGACCTGATCCAGGAGGCGCTGGCCGAACCGGTCAATGCCGAGCATCAGGCCTGGGTGCGCAACCTGTTCGCCGATTCACAGACGCTGCAGGCCCAGCTTCTGGCCGACTTCAAGCACGTGGCACGCGAGAACAACGCGGTTCGGCGCGAGATGCTGACCGGCCTTGCCGCCCAGGGCGGGGACAGGGTCGAGCTCTATCACAGCCGCTGGCTCGTTTTCCTGTTTGGCGGCCTTGCCGCCGTCTTCGCCTTCGGCACGGTCTTCGCCTTTCTCGGCAATCTCGGCAAGACGCCTCGCGAGAGCATGATCCTGACGGCGGTCGCCGGCGGTGCCTTCATCGCCTTCTTCGCGCTCTTCATCGTCCTGATCAAGGCCCGCCGGCGCCCGTTCCTCGTCCTGTCGGGCGGCGAGCTGCTGATGCCGGGCCTCGCCCGCGCGGTGGCGTGGGGCGACATCTACAATTTCGAGATGACGACCTCGAACGCGACCGTCACGATCAAGTTCAACCTCAATCCGCGCACGCCCGACCACGGCCGGACCGGCGGCTACATTCCCGGCTTCAAATACAAGAATGGTCGCAGCCAGATCGTGGTCACCGGCTTCGGCGTCCAGGGAATGAGCAGTGACAAGCTCTTCGCGCTCCTGGAAAAGTATCAGACCGCGGCAGCCGCGCGGCAGGAGCTGCAGAGGATGTGATGCCGGGAAGGCGAATAGCGAGTGGCGAATAGGGAGTAGTTAAGATTCCCGGAGGAGTTATGCTCGCTACTCGCTACTCGCTACTCGCTACCGCCGCGACGCCAGGCGGCTCGGCCTGGCCGAGCTCGGCCGCCTTGCGCTCGACTGCCTTCCACAGCCGGACGAAATTGCCCGAGGCGATCTTGCCGATGGCGGCATCCGACCAGCCGCGCCGGATGAGTGCGGCAATGAGATGCGGAAACCGCGAGACATCGGCGAGATCGGGCGGATTGGGGCCGCCATAGAAGTCCGAGCCGATGCCGATATGGTCGAGGCCGGTCTTGCCGACGATATATTCGATATGGTCGCACAGTTCGCCGATCGAGCCGCGCGGCCAGGGCCCGACCTCCCGGGCCTTGGCGGTCACCGCCGCGTCAATGTCGAGGCCCGGCCGGGTCTTGCCGTAGAGCTGGAATTCGCCCACCCATTCGCGGCTTTTGCGCGAGATGAAATTGGGCACGAAGGTCGCCATGACCAGGCCCGAATGGCTTTTGACCCGGGCCAGCACGTCGTCAGTGACATTGCGCGGATGGTCGCACAGGGCGAACGCGTTGGAGTGCGACCAGATGAGCGGCGCGCGGGCATGGTCGAGTGCGTCGTGCTGCGCCTTGGGCGAGGCATGGGCGAGATCGACGACGACGCCGAGGCGGTTGCATTCGGCGATGACCGCCCGGCCGAAATCGGTGAGGCCGTCGTGGCGGGGCGCGTCCGTCGCCGAATCGATCCAGTCAAGCGTTTCGTTGTGGCAGAGCGTCAGGATGCGCATGCCGGCGGCGTGCCAGACCCTGAGCGGGCTCAGCGAATTTTCCAGCCCGACGCCGCTCTCCACCGATATGACCGAGGCGATCTTGCCGGCCTTGCGGGCACGGCCAAGATCGGATGCGCGCCTGGCGGGCAGGAACACGTCGCTGTGCACGGTCTCGATGTCGAGGCAGATGGCGAGCTGTTCCAGCGTGAAGCGGGCGGGATGCGGCACAGCCGTCGGCACGAAGGCGGCGAAGACCTGGCCGGCGACCCGTCCCTCGATGAGGCGCGGAATATCGGTGTCGCTTTCCTGGTGCACCCGGTCGAGGCCATAGGCCGCGACATCGCGCGCCGCGGCCCGGTTGCGGCGGATGGTGAAGGGCAGGTCGTTATGGCCGTCGAACAGCCCGAAGCGGTCGAGCAAAACGAGAGCCCTGGCAAGGGCGGGATCCTGCGTCGTCATCGTGGCCTCTCGCGATATTCGTGAGCACGGCGACAACGGTGCGCCGGGCGCCCAGGTCCTCGGTCGGAACGTTCGCCCACTCTAGCCGGCGTGCCTTTGGCTGTCCGCGCATGGCCGCCGGGCGGCAGGCGCGGATCAGCGCGGCGGCCGTTCGACGGTCACCACGCGGCCGCGTTCGATGGCGAGCGCCAGCTTGCCGTGCTTGATGGCGAGGGCGTTCTCGCCGAACAGCTCGCGGCGCCAGCCCTTGAGCGCGCCGACATCGGCCTCGTCGTTTTCGGCGATCCGGTCGAGGTCGTCGGAGGTCGCCACCACCTTCGCGGCGACATGGTGCTTTTCGGCGACCATCTTCAGGAGCACCTTCAGAAGCTCGACGGTCGCCGACTGGGTCTGGCTCGGCGGGCGATGTTTCTCGATGACGGGCAGGCTTTTCGGGTCGCGGGCAAGGCCCGCCTGCACGGCTTCGACCACCGCCTGGCCGTCGCGCGAGCGCTCCCAGCCCTTGGGAATCGACCGCATGGCGCCCAGCGCCTCGACCGATTTCGGCCCGGTCATGGCAATGTCGATCAGGCTGTCGTCCTTCAGGACGCGCGAACGCGGCACGTCGCGCGTCTGGGCCTCGCGCTCGCGCCAGGCGGCAACCTCCATCAGCACGGCGAGCTCGCGCGGCTTGCGCATGCGGTTGCGGAACCGCTCCCAGGCGCGCTCGGGCTCCTGGCGATAGGTTTCCGGCGAGGTGAGCACGCCCATTTCCTCGGCGACCCATTCGCTGCGGCCGCGCTTCTGAAGCTCGGCGGTCAGCTTGAGGTAGATGTCCCTGAGATGGGTGACGTCGGCGATGGCATAGGCGATCTGAGCCTCGCTCAGCGGCCGCTTCGACCAGTCGGTGAAGCGGCTCGTCTTGTCGAGGATCGTGCCATTGGTGCGCTGGACGAGCTGATCATAGGAGATGCTGTCGCCGTATCCGAGCACCATGGCCGCGACCTGGCTGTCGAACAGGGGGGTCGGGATGCGCTGGGACAGATGCCAGACGATCTCGATGTCCTGCCGGGCGGCGTGGAACACCTTCACGACCGCCGGATTGGTCATCAGGTCGAAGAAGGGCGCAAGGTCGATGCCGGGCGCGAGAGCGTCGACGGCCACGGCCTCGTCGGGGCTGGCCAGCTGAATGACGCAGAGTTTCGGCCAGAAAGTCGTTTCACGGAGGAATTCGGTATCCACCGTGACGAAAGGGTGTTGCGCAAGACGGCCACAGATGGCGGCAAGATCGGACGAGGAGGTAACTAGCATCCCGACCTACATACAGGAGTCGGTCGGCGATTGCGAAGCTGTTTCCGACACCTGCAGGTTGCGCCGTCGGCTGCGGCTAAACCGCGACGCAAGCGGGGCGCCAGGGCATGGCCCGCGACCGGCCGCCTTCGGAAGGCGGCCGGCAGACGGCGTTCAGACGCTGATATCGTTCTCGGCCAGGAATTTTTCCAGCCAATGGATGTCGTAACGGCCCGCCGCGATATCGGGATTGCGCACCAGGGTCCGGAACAGCGGAATGGTGGTCTCGATGCCGTCGACGACGAATTCGTCGAGCGCTCGCTTCAGCCGCGCCAGGCATTCGGCGCGCGTGCGGCCGTGCACGATCAGCTTGCCGACCAGCGAATCGTAATAGGGCGGGATCGTGTAGCCCTGGTAAGCATGGCTGTCGACGCGGATGCCGAGCCCGCCGGGCACGTGGAACAGGCCGAGCTTGCCGGGCGAGGGCCGGAAATTCGAGGGGTTCTCGGCATTGACCCGGCATTCGATGGCATGGCCCTCGATGACGATGTCGGACTGCTTGACCGAGAGCTTCTGGCCGGCGGCGATCTTGATCTGTTCATTGACCAGATCGATGCCGGTGATCATCTCGGTCACGGGATGTTCGACCTGGATGCGGGTGTTCATCTCGATGAAGAAGAACTGCCCGTCCTCGTAGAGGAACTCGATCGTGCCGGCGCCGACATAACCGAGATCGGCCATGGCCTTGGCGCAGACGCCGCCGATTTCGGCGCGCTGGGCCGGCGTGATCACCGGCGAGGGGCCTTCCTCCCAGACTTTCTGGTGACGGCGCTGCAGCGAGCAGTCGCGCTCACCGAGATGGATGGCGTTGCCCTGGCCGTCGCCGAGGATCTGGATCTCGATGTGGCGCGGCTTGCCGAGATATTTCTCGATATAGACCGCGTCGTCGCCGAAGGCCGCCTTGGCCTCGGTCTTGGCGGTCTGCAGCGCGATCTCGAGCTCCGCCGCGGAACGCGCGACCTTCATGCCGCGGCCGCCGCCACCGGCGGCAGCCTTGATGATCACCGGAAAGCCGATCTCGGCGGCGATCCGCCGGGCTTCGTCGTCGTTGTCGATGCCGCCTTCGGAGCCGGGAACGGTCGGGATGCCGAGACGTTTGGCGGTGCGCTTGGCCTCGATCTTGTCGCCCATCACCCTGATGTGCTCGGCCTTCGGGCCGATGAAGGTGATGCCGTGGCTCTCCAGGATCTCGGCGAAACGGGCGTTCTCGGACAGGAAGCCATAGCCGGGATGCACCGCATCGGCGCCGGTGATCTCGCAGGCCGCCAGCAATTGCGGAATGTTGAGGTAGCTCTCGCGCGCCGAGGGCGGGCCGATGCAGACGCTTTCGTCGGCCAGCTTGACGTGCATGGCGTCGGCGTCGGCGGTGGAGTGGACCGCAACGGTTGCGATGTCCAGCTCCTTGCAGGCGCGCAGCACCCTGAGCGCGATCTCGCCGCGATTGGCGATCAGGACCTTGTGAAACATGGCGCCCGGCCCGCTCACTCGATGATCATGAGCGGTTCGCCGTATTCTACCGGCCGGCCGTCCTCGAACAGGATGCGCGTGACGGTACCGCTCTTCGGCGCGACGATGTCGTTGAAGGTCTTCATCGCCTCGATGAGGCAGAGGCGGTCGCCCTCCTTGACGGCGGTGCCGACCTCGACCAGCGGCTTGGCGTCCGGCGAGGGCCGGCGATAGGCGGTGCCGACCATCGGCGAGGTGACAACGCCGGGATGCTTGCGCGGGTCGTCGACCACCGCGACCGGCGCGGCGCCGACAGCGGCAACCGCCGGGGCGGCCATCGCGACCGGGGCGGGGGCGGCCGCCATCGGGGCTGCGACCGTCGTGTTCACAGTGATCTGGCGCGCCACGCGGATCTTCAGGTCCTCGTGGGCGACCTCGATCTCGGTCAGGTCGGTATCGCTCAGGACCTGCGCGAGTTCGCGGATCAGCGCGGGATCGATGGGATATTTGTTCTTGAGCATGGGGGCCTCTTTGGCCGCTCGCTTCGTCCTCGGGCCTCAGGCCTTCGGCTGAAGCGCGGCGAGCGCGGCGATGGCGAGCACGTAACCATGGGGCCCGAGCCCGACAATGATCCCGCGCGCGACCGGTGACAGATAGGAATGATGACGGAACGCCTCGCGGGCGTGCACATTGGTGATGTGCACCTCGATCACCGGCACGCCGGTGCCCCGGATCGCATCGGCGATGGCAAGCGAGGTGTGGGTATAGGCGCCGGCATTGAGCACGACGCCCTTCAGCGTTCCGGCCGCGTAGGCGCGGCCGGCCTCGTGGATCCAGTCGACCAGCTGGCCTTCGTGGTTGGACTGACGGCAATCCGCGGTCAGGCCATGACCGGCGGCCGCGTCGCGGCACAGCGCGTCGACGTCGGTGAGCGTGGTCGAGCCATAGATCGCCGGTTCGCGCGTGCCGAGAAGGTTGAGATTGGGTCCGTTGAGGACGAGAACGGTGCTCATGCGTGAGGTCAGGTCCTGCTGGGGCCGCTCCGCGCGCGATCCCGGTCGTTCTGGTTTGGACGGAATCCGTACGGCCCTGGAAAATCGCAACCTTCCGGGCGGGGTCCTTATAGGCCGGGGCGCGCCGGATGGAAAGCGACCCGTGGCCGCGTGCCGGTTGCAGGGTCATGAGCGTGGATAAGTCGGCGCGAGGCGGTGCCATCTGCCTTGCATCGCGGCCCTGGCGCCGGTTCGGCGACAGGTGCTATGCGCTGTCTCGTCCCCGGCGCCCGGGCCCGGTCCGGCTGGATGACGGCAAGGGCCATGGAGGCACGGGGCGTGACGAGCTGGCTTCAGGATATCCGCCACGGGATCCTCGAGCTCCGGCCGTCGCAGTTTCCCTATCCCGCCTTCGGCCTGGCGCTGTTGCTCGGTTTTGCCGGCGGCATGATCTTCGCGATCCTCAAGCTGCCGCTGCCCTGGATGCTCGGCGCCATGACGTTCACGACGGTGGCGGCGCTGACCCGCGCGCCGGTGGCGGCGCCCGCCGTGATCCGGGCGCCCATGTCGGCGATCATCGGCGTCATGCTCGGCTCGGGCTTCAATCCCTCCATCGTCGCGCAGCTTCCCCATTGGCTGCCGACCATCCTCGGCCTCGTCGCCTTCATGGTCGCCTGCGGGCTGACGGTCGTCTGGTATTTCCGGCGGATCGGCGGTTTCGACAGCACCACCGCGTTCTTCTCCGGCATGCCCGGCGGTCTCGTCGAAATGATCACCTATGGCGAGGAGAGAGGAGGGGACGCCCGAATCATCGCGCTGATCCATTCCGCGCGCATCCTGCTGATCGTGATGACCTTGCCCTTCGCCGTCCAATGGATCGAGGGCGTGTCGCTGAACCGGACCGCCGGTGCCGTCTCGATGTTCTCGACGCCGCTCGTCAGCGAGGCCTGGCTGATTGGCTGCGGCTTCGCCGGGGCGCTGCTCGGCCATCTCCTCAATCTGCCGGCCAAGAATCTGCTTGGCCCGATGGTGGTCAGTGCCTGCGTGCACATGCTCGGCTGGAGCGACTTCAAGCCGCCCTTCGAGATCGTCAATGCGGCGCAGCTCGTGCTCGGGGTGGTGATCGGCTGTCGTTTCGCCGGCACGGCGAGCCGCACCGTCCTGCGCATCCTGGCCCTGTCGGTCGGCTCGACCGTCATTCTTCTGTTCTGGATGACCGTCTTCGCCGTTCTCGTCGCCCAGTTCTCGGATTATTCGGTCGTGACGCTGGCACTCGCCTATTCGCCGGGCGGACTCGCCGAAATGAGCCTGATCGCGGTCGCCCTGCACACGGAGGTGGCCTTCGTCGCCGCTCATCACATCATCAGGGTGTTCCTGATCATGATTTCCGCGCCGCTGGTGTTCCGCCTTGCCGGCCAAATCGCCGGCGTGGTCCGCCGCCAGCCGGCCGAATGAGGCCGCCGCCGCGGCGGCGATGCGACGGAGCGTGGCAAGCGCGGATCGCACCGACGATCCGGCGTCCGGATGATAGCGAAGAGGGGACGAAAGGCCGGAAGGCCCGGAACCGTGCAGGTTTCCGCCCCGGGGGGCGGGACGCCAGCCAAGCCGCATTTTGACTGCGATGACTTGACTGGCGCGGGCGACGGGGCTCGAACCCGCGACCTCCGGCGTGACAGGCCGGCACTCTAACCAACTGAGCTACGCCCGCGCGGTCTCGGCGATTTCTGCCGCCGAGGTCGCGGTGGATAAGGGACCACCCGGACCATGTCAAGGCGCTTGCGGCGATCCTGTGCAATACTTTTTCCCGATGGCCCGGAGGCCGTCGTCTTCGCGGTCCGCGGGCGCCGCCGGGCCGGCTGTGGAGGACCCGGCGGCAGGCGATTTGAACGGGGCCTGGAATCGGTTTCTGATCGCCGGAAGCGGCGGACATCGCGCGGGCAGTGACCAGGAACGGCTGGCGCCAGCCTGCGCGGCGCCTGCAGCAACAAGCGGAAAGACGAGATGAACCCTTTCACCTTTCAGGCGCCTTCCAACATTCTCTTCGAGGCCGGGGCCTCGAAGAAGATCGTTGATCTTGCTGGGGATTACGGCGCACGGCGCGTGCTGCTCGTCACCGACAAGGGCGTGCGCGGGGCCGGCCTGACGCGCGCGGTGGAGGCGGGCCTTGCCGCGGCGGGCCTTTCCCTGATCGTGTTCGACGACGTCATGGCCGATCCGCCGTCCCACGTCATCGAGGCGGCGGCCGCGCTCTGCCGCGACGAAGCGGTCGAGCTCGTCGTGTCGATTGGCGGCGGCAGCGCTCTCGATACGGCCAAGCTCGTCGCCTATCTGGCCAAGACGCCCGACCGGCTCGACGACATCTATGGCGTCGGGCTTGCCAAGGGCGCCCGCCTGCCGCTGATCCTGGTGCCGACCACGGCGGGAACCGGCTCCGAAGTGACGCCGATCTCGATCGTCACCACGCCCAGCACCGAGAAGAAGGGCGTCGTCTCGCCGCGGCTCATTCCCGACTGGGCGATTCTCGATCCGGAACTGACGATTGGCCTGCCGCCCCATGTGACCGCGGCCACCGGCATCGATGCGATGGTCCATGCCATCGAGGCCTATACCAGCCGGATCAAGAAGAACCCGCTCTCCGACCAGTTGGCCCGCAAGGCGCTCGCGCTGCTCGCCGCCAATGTCCGCACTGTCTTCCGCGACGGCGGCAATCTGGAGGCGCGCGCCGAGATGCTGCTCGGCTCCATGCTGGCGGGGATGGCTTTCGCCAACGCGCCGGTCGCCGCCGTGCATGCGCTGGCCTATCCGATCGGCGCCATCTTCCATGTGCCGCACGGCCTCTCGAACGCCCTGGTGCTGCCGCATGTGCTGGCCTTCAACCGGCCGGCGGCAGAGCCGCTCTATGCCGAGCTCGCGGAACTGGTCCGGCCTGGATACCGGGCGGCATCGGTCGCGGAAGGCGCTTCGGCCTTCATTGCCGAGATCGTGGCCATCTGCCGCGATTGCGAGGTGCCGGTCTCGCTGAGCGCCGTCGGCATCGGCGAAGCCGACTTGCCGAAGCTGGCCGAGGACGCGATGAAGCAGACGCGCCTGCTGGTCAACAATCCGCGCGAGCTCAGCCACGATCAGGTCCTCGCCATCTATGGCGACGCGCTGGCGGGGCGGGCGGTGTCGGCCTGACGGCCGGCAGAACGCGCAATGACGGCGGTGGCCTCCGGCCGCGAGCCCGGACCGGCCGCTCGAACGGCCGACCTATCGGCACTTCATCATTCAGTGGCAACAGGCCCTGCAGCGCCACCGAGGCTCGGCGGCGCATCGGGGCAGGCAAGGGGCACATCCAATGCTGGAGACCATCGCTTCGCATTTCGCCTTCGTCACCGATCCGGTCGGCTGGGCGGCGCTGGCGACATTGATCGTGCTCGAGGTCGTGCTCGGCATCGACAATCTGATCTTCATCTCGATCCTGACCAACAAGCTGCCGGAGCATCAGCGCCAGGCGGCCCGCCGGCTTGGCATCGGCGCCGCCCTCATCATGAGGCTCGCGCTGCTGGCGACGATCTCCATCATCGTGCAGCTCACCACGCCGGTCTTCACGCTGTTCGGGCGGGCCTTCTCCTGGCGCGACCTGATCCTGATCGCCGGCGGCCTGTTCCTGGTCTGGAAGGCGACGAAGGAAATCCACCATAGCGTCGATCCAGCGGACCCCAGGGACGAGATGCTCTCAGGCGTGCTGCAGCTCTCGCTGGGCGGCGCGATCTTCCAGATCCTGCTGCTGGATCTCGTCTTTTCGATCGATTCGATCATTACCGCCGTCGGCATGACCGACGAGGTCGGCATCATGTACATCGCGGTGATCGTCGCGGTCGCGGTGATGATGGTCGCGGCAACGCCGCTCGCCACCTTCATCGAGCGCAACCCGACCATCGTCATGCTGGCTCTCGGATTCCTCCTGATGATCGGCATGACGCTGATTGCCGAAGGCTTCGGCTTCCACGTGCCGAAGGGCTATATTTATACGGCCATGGGCTTTTCGGCCCTGGTCGAGGGCCTCAACATGCTCGCGCGGAGGCGCAGGCGGCCGGGACCTGCGGAGGACGCGGGCAGGGCGGCCGATTCGTCATGACGTCCGCCGGTGGGGCTCCCGCCGGCGCATATGGCGGGTTCTACCAGCTTGTCGTGCCGGGGCGTTTGCGCCAGCCTCCCGCCATTGGCTGATGGTGTCGGGCGGGGGCGCCGCAATGACCGGGCAGGCGAGGCCGAGAAGCTGCGCGATCCTGGCGGCGGTGCTCGGCTGCGTCGCGGCGCTGCCAGCGGCAGCCGCCGAGTTCGATTTTCCCGACATCGATACCGGCCCCGGCCGGCCCCCCAATTTCATCGTGATTCCGGGCATCCGCTTCGCCGCGCGCAGGCAGATCGATGCCGAGACCTCCGTCGAGGCCTATGTTCTGACCCAGCTCGGCCTCGCCGGCCGGCCCTTCGTGGTCGGCGCCTCGGGTTTTTCCGGCGGCATCAGCCTGAGCCGCAGCTTCGGCGATCTCTCATGGTCCGGCACGCTGGAGGCGACCCCGTCCTGGGACGGGCTGTTCCACGGCTATTCGGCGACGGGCTATGAGCTGCAGAGCCAGATCTCGCGCACATTCGCCCTGGACGGCACGCCCTGGTCGGTCGCCCCCCGGCTGCTCGTCGCCTACCGGTTTTCGACGGATTCGCAGAAGGAGCGCTCGAAAGTCCAGATCGCGCTGCCGGTGTTCTACCGGGTCGACCGGCAGCTCGACCTCGTCTTCGTGCCGCGGATCGACCAGCGCCACGTTCCGCATTGGGCCTCGACCCGCAACGACGTGGTGGCGAACGTGGCCATCGGGGCGCGCTACGAGATCCGCCGCGGGGTTCAGGTCTCGGCATTCCTGGCCTACGAGAATCGCTGGTCGAGCGCGCCGGAAGTGCGCTACTCGCGCTGGCTGATCGTGCCGCAGCTCAGTTTCCGGGCCGATTTTTGAGCTGTCACGTTTTCCTCATAACCTTTCTAAGGAATGTGACCTGCCAGACCCCTCCGCTGCTTGCACCGCAACAGGCGAGGGAGTAAGGCACGGGGCAAATGTCGCACGCGGGTGGGCCAAACCCGCGACCGAGACGTGGAGAGCAGCCAGTGAACGAGCTTCTGAACGACTATCTGCCGCTCGTCATCTTCATCGCCCTTGCCGCCGTCATCGGCCTGGCGCTGCTGGTCGCCCCGTTCCTCCTGGCTTTTTCCCGGCCCGATCCGGAAAAGCTGTCGGCCTATGAGTGCGGTTTCAACGCCTTTGCCGACGCCCGCATGAAGTTCGACGTGCGCTTCTATCTCGTCGCCATCCTGTTCATCATCTTCGACCTCGAAGTTGCCTTCCTGTTCCCCTGGGCCGTCGCCTTCAAGACGGTCGGCTGGTTCGGCTTCTGGTCGATGATGTGCTTCCTCGGCGTCCTGACGATCGGCTTCATCTACGAGTGGAAGAAGGGCGCGCTGGAATGGGATTGAGGCGCTCGGGCTTGAGACGTTTGGGATTGAGGTTCTGATATGGCAACCGCCCTCGACCGCGGCGATCCGCTCGTCGCTCCGGCCCCCAGGGGCCTCGTCGGCCTCGATGGCAAGCCCATCGGCACGGCCGATCCGTTCTTTTCGAACATCAACAACGAGCTGGCCGACAAGGGTTTCCTTGTCACCGCCACCGATGACCTGATCAACTGGGCGCGCACCGGCTCGCTGATGTGGATGACCTTCGGCCTCGCCTGCTGCGCGGTCGAGATGATGCAGCTGTCGATGCCGCGCTACGACGTCGAGCGGTTCGGCTTCGCGCCGCGCGCTTCGCCGCGCCAGTCCGACGTGATGATCGTGGCGGGCACGCTGACCAACAAGATGGCGCCGGCCCTGCGCAAGGTCTACGACCAGATGCCCGAGCCGCGCTACGTCATTTCGATGGGCTCGTGCGCGAATGGCGGCGGCTACTACCACTATTCCTACGCGGTGGTGCGCGGCTGCGACCGTGTCGTGCCGGTGGACGTCTATGTGCCCGGCTGCCCGCCGACCGCGGAAGCGCTGCTCTACGGCGTGCTGCTTCTGCAGAAGAAGATCCGCCGCACCGGCACGATCGAGCGCTGAGACGGGCAGGGGTTTGGAACAATGGACGGGACGCTGAACGAACTCGGCGACTATATCGTCAAGGCTCTGCCAGGCGCGGTGACCGGTGCGAACGTCGCCTTCGGCGAACTGACGCTGACGGCCGAGGCTGCCGACATCACCAAGGTGATGACCTTCCTGCGCGACGACGGACGGTGCCAGTTCTGGAACATCATCGACGTGTGCGGGGTTGACTATCCGGGGCGGGCCAAGCGTTTCGACGTGGTCTACCACCTGCTTTCGCCGAAGCAGAACGCCCGCATCCGCGTCAAGATCCAGGCCGACGAGACGACGCCGGTGGCCTCGGTCACCCCGGTCTTTCCGGGCGCCGTCTGGTTCGAGCGCGAGACCTACGACCTCTACGGCGTGCTGTTCACCGGCCATCCCGACCTGCGCCGTCTCCTGACCGATTACGGCTTCGACGGCCATCCGCTGCGCAAGGACTTCCCGACCTCGGGTTTCGTCGAGGTCCGCTACGACGACGCCCAGAAGCGTGTCGTCTACGAGCCGGTCCGGCTGGCCCAGGAATTCCGTCAGTTCGACTTCCTGTCACCGTGGGAGGGTACGGACTACGTCCTGCCCGGTGACGAGAAGGCGAAGACGAACTGAGCGGGGGCGATCATGGGCGAACACGATATCCGCAATTTCACCTTCAACTGGGGGCCGCAGCATCCGGCGGCCCACGGCGTGCTGCGTCTCGTCATGGAATTGGACGGCGAGGTGGTGGAGCGGGTCGACCCGCATATCGGCCTCCTGCATCGCGGCACCGAGAAGCTGATCGAGACCAAGACCTATCTGCAGGCGATCCCCTATTTCGACCGGCTCGACTATGTCGCGCCGATGAACCAGGAGCATGCCTTCTGCCTGGCCGTCGAACGCCTCCTCGGCATCGAGGTGCCGCGCCGGGCGCAGCTCATCCGCGTCCTCTACAGCGAAATTGGCCGCATCCTCTCGCATCTGCTCAACGTGACGACCCAGGCGATGGATGTCGGCGCGCTGACCCCGCCGCTCTGGGGGTTCGAGGAGCGCGAGAAGCTGATGATCTTTTACGAGCGGGCCTCGGGTTCGCGCATGCACGCGGCCTTCTTCCGGGTCGGCGGCGTGCACCAGGACCTGCCGGCCAAGCTCGTCGACGATATCGAGGCCTGGTGCGACCCGTTCCTCAAGGTGGTCGACGATCTCGACGCGCTGCTGACGCCGAACCGCATCTTCAAGCAGCGCAACGTCGATATCGGCGTCGTGTCGATCGAGGATTGCTGGGCCTGGGGCTTCTCGGGCGTGATGATCCGCGGCTCGGGCGTCGCCTGGGACCTGCGCAAATCGCAGCCCTATGAATGTTATGCCGATCTCGATTTCGACATTCCGATCGGCAAGAACGGCGACTGCTACGACCGCTATCTCATCCGCATGGAGGAGATGCGCCAGTCCGTCCGCATCATGAAGCAGGTGACCAAGCTGCTGCGCGAGACGCCGGGCCCGGTTTCGGCCAAGGACCAGAAGGTGGTGCCGCCGAAGCGTGGCGAGATGAAGCGCTCGATGGAGGCGCTCATCCACCACTTCAAGCTCTATACCGAGGGCTTCCATGTGCCGGCCGGCGAGGTCTATGCCGCGGTCGAGGCGCCGAAGGGCGAGTTCGGCGTCTATCTGGTCTCCGACGGCTCCAACAAGCCCTATCGCTGCAAGATCCGCGCTCCGGGCTTCGCTCATCTCCAGGCGATGGATTTCCTGTGCAAGGGGCACATGCTGGCCGACGTCTCGGCGATCCTCGGGTCGATCGACATCGTCTTCGGGGAGGTCGATCGATGAGCGTTTCGATGCGTATAGCGGCCGCGGCCTTCGCGCTCGCCGGGACGGCCGGCGGGGCTGCGGCCCAGTCGCTTGACATGTCCGCGGGCAAGCCTTTGGGCGAACTGATCAATTCCGGCTATGCCATCTCGTCCACGACGACCAATGGCCGGCCCGGCGAGATCGTGATGACCCTGCAGCAGGGCACCCGCGCCTTCATCTGCGTCGTCACCGGCGCACGGGGAACCAATCAGTCCGACCCGCCGGCACGACTGACGGCGCTGCCCTGCATTCCTGTGAACTGACGACAATCACGAGAGCATCGAGCGATGAGCGTCCGCAGACTTGCCCCCGATGAGGTCCAGCCGGCCTCCTTCGCCTTCACGGCGGAGAATCTTGCCTGGGCAAGGGAGACGATCGGCAAATATCCGGCGGAACGGAAGGCTTCGGCGGTCATTCCGCTGCTATGGCGCGCCCAGGAGCAGCATGCCTACTGGCTGCCCAAGGCGGCCATCGAATATATCGCCGACATGCTGGATATGCCCTATATCAGGGTGTTCGAGGTCGCGACCTTCTACACGATGTTCCAGCTGCAGCCGGTGGGCACGAAGGCCCATGTGCAGGTCTGCGGCACCACGCCCTGCATGCTCCGGGGCGCGGAAGAGCTCATCAAGGTCTGCAAGTCGCGCATTCACGCCGAGCCGTTTCATCTGTCGGCCGATGGTGCCTTCTCCTGGGAGGAGGTGGAATGCGCCGGCGCCTGCGTCAACGCGCCGATGATCCAGGTCTTCTCCGACACCTACGAGGACCTGACGCCGGAGAGCCTCGAAAAGGTGCTGGACGCCTTCGCGCGCGGCGAGAAGCCGAAGCCGGGTCCGCAGAACGGTCGGCACGGTGCCGAACCCGAAGGCGGGGCGCTGACGCTGCACGACCTGCCGTTCAACGCCGCGACGCCGGGCGGGGACGGAGCGCCGCGGAAGGCGCCCGCGAAGAAAGCCCCTGCGGCCGACGCGCCGTCCGTGAAGGAGTGAGACGATGCTGGCCGACAAGGATCGCATCTTCACCAATATCTACGGTTTCCACGACAAGAGCCTGAAGGGCGCGATGGCGCGCGGCCATTGGGACGGCACCAAGGGCTTCATCGACCAGGGCCGCGACTGGATCATTCAGCAGGTCAAGGATTCCGGCCTGCGCGGTCGGGGCGGCGCCGGCTTCCCGACCGGCCTGAAATGGTCGTTCATGCCCAAGCAGTCGGACGGCCGACCGAGCTATCTCGTTGTCAATGCCGACGAATCCGAGCCCGGCACCTGCAAGGACCGCGAGATCCTGCGTAACGACCCGCATACGCTGGTCGAGGGCTGCCTGATCGCCGGCTGCGCCATGGGCGCCCACACGGGCTACATCTATGTGCGCGGCGAGTTCATCCGCGAGCGCGAGGCGCTGCAGCGGGCGATCGACGAGTGCTATGACGCCGGCCTCCTCGGCAAGAACAACAAGAACGGCTGGGATTTCGATCTCTACGTGCATCACGGCGCCGGCGCCTATATCTGCGGCGAGGAGACCGCGCTGCTCGAGAGCCTGGAAGGCAAGAAGGGCCAGCCGCGCCTGAAGCCGCCGTTCCCGGCCAATATGGGCCTCTACGGCTGCCCGACCACGGTCAACAACGTCGAATCGATCGCTGTGGTGCCGACCATCCTGCGCCGCGGCGCGGCCTGGTTCGCCGGCTTCGGCCGGCCGAACAATCTCGGCACCAAGCTGTTCTGCGTCTCCGGCCATGTGAACAAGCCGGCGACCTTTGAAGAGGCGATGTCGATTCCGTTCTCGGAACTGGTCGAGAAGCATTGTGGCGGCATCCGCGGCGGCAAGGACAACCTGCTCGCCGTGATCCCCGGTGGTTCGTCGGTGCCGCTGGTGCCGGCTCACGAGATCTGGGACACGCCGATGGATTTCGACGCGCTGCGCGCCCTGAAATCCGGCCTCGGCACCGCCGCGGTCATCGTGCTCGACAAGTCGACCGACGTGGTGAAGGCGATCACCCGCATCTCCTATTTCTACAAGCACGAGAGCTGCGGCCAGTGCACGCCGTGCCGCGAAGGCACCGGCTGGATGTGGCGCGTCCTGACGCGCATGTCGGAAGGCCGGGCGCACAAGAAGGAGATCGACATGCTGCTCGACGTCGCCGGGCAGGTCGAGGGCCATACCATCTGCGCGCTGGGTGATGCGGCCGCGTGGCCGGTCCAGGGCCTCATCCGCCATTTCCGCGGCGAGATCGAAAAGAAGATCGATGCCTATGCCGCGAACCCGCATCCCGATCGCGTCGCGATCGCCGCAGAATAATCAACGAGCCGACGGGGAAATGTCCTTCGAGCCACCAGTGCATTTGCGCAACGAGAACAGGGTGCAAGCCATGTCGCTTCCAGGTGTGGACGTGAGTGCAATGTTGAAGGACGGGTCGGGGACTTTCCGCAAGGCGGAAGAACTGGCCGGGCCGGCGGTCGCGGCCGCCGTGCTGCCGATGACGGTCGCGATGACCGGCTGGGTGGCGCTCTGGGGTGTCGGCATGGGGCTGATGCGGGCCTTCACGCCGAGCGCGGCCGCGCCGCGCGACCGGCGTGAGCCGGAGCCTGCTCCGGTCCCGGTGCGGGCGCCGCACCTGACCGTCGTGCCGGAAGTCGCCGCGCCGAAACCGGCCAAGGCCGCCGCGCCGAAGGTGGTGAAGGCCAAGGTGGTGAAGCCGGAGGTGGTCAAGCCCGAACCGGCAAAGCCGGAGGCCGTCAGGACCGAGGCAAGGCCGGTACCGGCAAAAGCCAAGACGCCGGCAGCCAAGGTGGCCGTGGCGAAGCCCGTGGCGGCGAAAGCTGCGCCGGCGAAGGCCGTTGCGCCCGCGCCGGTCGCGGCCAGGTCGCGCCGCCGAGCGCGGCAACGCCGAAGCCAGCGGGGACGCCGCCGAAACCGGCAACGCCGGGCGCGCCGCCGAAGCCGAAGGCCGAAGCTGCAGCCCCGGCCAAGGCCGCCATTGCCGCCGAAAAGCCCGCCGTCGCGGGCACCGGCGGCGAGAACAAGACCCCGGCGCCGCGCCGGGACCCGGCCGAAGGGGCGGGCGAGACCTGATCCCGCCGGCGGTCTGCTCCTTGGCCCTTTTGGTCCCGGGAGCAGGCGGTCGATGGATCATGAGACATCCGCGTGACGGTTCCCGAAGGGGGCGGTCGCCGCATATGAAGCACCGGTCGCGTCTCGGCGCGGCCTGAACGGACCGAATGGGAAGGCCGATGGCGAAGCTGATCGTCGACGGGCAAGAGATCGAGGTTCCGGCCGAGTACACGCTGATGCAGGCGTGCGAGGCGGCTGGCGCAGAGATTCCGCGCTTCTGCTACCATGAGCGACTGTCGATCGCCGGCAATTGCCGCATGTGCCTCATCGAGGTGAAGGGCTCGCCGAAGCCGGTCGCGTCCTGCGCGCAGAACGTGCGCGACCTCCGGCCCGGCCCCAATGGCGAGCCGCCCGTGCTCAACACCAAGACGCCGCTGGTGAAGAAGGCGCGCGAGGGGGTGATGGAGTTCCTGCTCATCAACCACCCGCTGGATTGCCCGATCTGCGACCAGGGCGGCGAGTGCGACCTGCAGGACCAGGCCATGGCCTATGGCGTGGACAAGTCGCGCTACCACGAGAACAAGCGCGCCGTTGAGGACAAATATATCGGCCCGCTGGTCAAGACCGTGATGACGCGCTGCATCCACTGCACGCGCTGCGTCCGCTTCACCACCGAGGTTGCCGGCATTGCCGAGCTCGGCCTGATCGGCCGCGGCGAGGATGCCGAGATCACGACCTATCTCGAGAAGGCGATGACCTCGGAGCTGCAGGGCAATGTCGTCGACCTCTGCCCGGTCGGCGCGCTCACCTCCAAGCCCTTCGCCTTCAATGCCCGCCCGTGGGAACTGACCAAGACCGAATCCACCGACATGATGGATGCCGTCGGTTCGGCGATCCGCGTCGACAGCCGTGGCCGCGAGGTCATGCGCGTGCTGCCGCGGCTCAACGAGGCGGTCAACGAGGAGTGGATTTCCGACAAGACCCGGCACATTGCCGACGGTCTGCGCACGCAGCGCCTCGACCGGCCCTATCTGCGCGAGAACGGCCGGCTGCGTCCGGCGAGCTGGGGCGAGGCCTTCGCCGCGATCGCCGCGCGGGTCAAGGCGGTCGGGGGCGCGAAGACCGGCGCCATTGCCGGCGATCTGGCCACGCTCGAGGAGATGTATGCGCTGAAGGCCCTGATGACCGGCCTCGGCTCGGCTCATATCGACGGCCGCCAGGACGGCACGCGCCTCGATCCGGCGCTCGGCCGGGCGACCTATATTTTCAACCCCGGCATTGCCGGCATCGAGGAGGCCGACGCCATCCTGATCGTCGGCGCCAATCCGCGCCGGGAAGCCGCCCTCGTCAATGCCCGCATCCGCAAGCGCTGGCGGATGGGCAACCTGAAGGTCGGCCTGATCGGCGAGGTCGCCGACCTGACCTATGCCTATGACTATCTCGGCGCCGGCCCCGAGACGCTCGCGGACATCGCTTCGGGCAAGCATTCCTTCGCCGAGGTGCTGCGCGCGGCGGCCAAGCCGCTCGTCATAGTCGGGCAGGGGGCCCTGACCCGCGCCGACGGCGCGGCCGTGCTCTCGCTTGCCGCGCAGGCCGCCAATGCGGTCGGCGCCGTCAAGGACGGCTGGAACGGCTTCGCGGTGCTGCATACGGCCGCGGCGCGCGTCGGCGCGCTCGATCTCGGCCTCGTTCCGGGCGAGGGCGGCCTCGATGCCCAGGCGCTCGCCAAGGGAGGCGTCGACGTCCTGTTCAACCTCGGCGCCGACGAGATCGACATCGCGAGCGGGCCTTTCGTCGTCTATATCGGCACCCATGGTGACCGCGGCGCGCACCGCGCCGACGTCATCCTGCCGGGCGCGACCTATACCGAGAAGAACGGCCTTACGGTCAACACCGAAGGGCGGGTGCAGGCGCTCAGCCGTGCCGGCTTCGCGCCGGGCGAAGCCAAGGAGGACTGGGCCATCCTGCGCGCCCTGTCGGACGCGCTCGGCGCCAGGCTGCCGTTCGACTCGCTCGCCGCCCTGCGGGCCGCAATGGGCAAGGACCATCCCGCGACGCTGCGCGTCGGCATGCTCCGGGCGGCCGATGCGGCCGCCATCGGGGCGCTCGCCGCCCGCGGCGGCGCGGTCGATCCGGTACCGTTCAAGCCGGCGGTCGACGACTTCTATCTGACCAACCCGATCGCCCGCGCCTCGGCCACCATGGCGGAGTGCTCGGCGCTTGCCCGCGGTCCGGCCGCGATCGCGGCGGAGTGAGACAATGGAATTCTTCTGGACCAATCTCTGGCCGCTGCTGCTGATCGCGATCCAAAGCCTGGTGCTGATGGTCGCGCTCCTGGTGTTCGTCGCCTTCATCCTGCTCGCCGACCGCAAGATCTGGGCGGCGGTTCAGCTGCGCCGCGGGCCCAATGTGGTCGGCCCGTTCGGCCTCCTGCAATCCTTCGCCGACCTCC
This sequence comes from bacterium YEK0313, assembly GCA_000751295.2. Classification (NCBI taxonomy): domain Bacteria; species bacterium YEK0313. The sequence goes on along the minus strand of CCMO02000001.1, from coordinate 3,746,152 downwards.
TGAAGTTCGTGTTCAAGGAGCCGGTGATCCCCTCGGGCGCGAACAAGGGCGTGTTCCTGCTCGCGCCGCTCGTCAGCGTCATCCTCGCGCTCGCGGCCTGGGCGGTCATCCCGCTCGCTGACGGCTGGGCGATCGCCGACCTCAATGTCGGCGTGCTGTTCATCTTCGCGGTGTCCTCGCTCGGCGTCTACGGCGTCATCATGGGCGGCTGGGCGTCGAACTCGAAATATCCGTTCCTCGGCGCGCTGCGCTCGGCGGCGCAGATGGTCTCCTACGAGGTCTCCATCGGCTTCGTGATCATCTGCGTCCTGCTCTGCGTCGGTTCCCTGAACCTCAGCGACATCGTCAAGGCGCAGGACAAGAGCATCGGCCTGTTCGGCTGGTTCTGGCTGCCTCTGTTCCCGGTCTTCGTGATCTTCTTCATCTCGGCGCTCGCGGAAACCAACCGTCCGCCCTTCGACCTGCCGGAAGCCGAATCCGAGCTGGTCGCCGGCTTCATGGTCGAATATGCCTCGACCCCGTACATGATGTTCATGCTCGCCGAATACGTGGCGATCATGACCATGTGCTCGCTCACCACGATCCTGTTCCTCGGGGGCTGGCTGCCGCCGTTCCCGATCGCGCCCTTCACCTGGGTGCCGGGCGTGGTCTGGTTCGTGCTCAAGGTCTCGCTGGTCTTCTTCATGTTCGCCATGGTGAAGGCCTTCGTGCCGCGTTACCGCTATGACCAGCTCATGCGGCTCGGTTGGAAAGTGTTCCTGCCGATCTCGCTGGCCATGGTCGTGGTGGTCGCGGCCGTGCTGCAGATCACCGGCTGGGCGCCCTGAGGCGCGTCCCGCCGTCGTTTCAAGGTCGGTCGGCCGCCGCTGCGGCGACCAGGTGTTGATGTTTGAGGGCCGGCGCCGCCAGGCGGTCCGGTCCATCCGAGGAGAGGTGCCATGGCGTCGGCAATGCGGCTCGACCAGGCGGCTAAGGCGGTGTTCCTGAAGGAATTCGTCTCGGCCTTCTTCCTGTCGATGCGCTATTTCTTCAAGCCGAAGGCGACCATCAACTATCCCTTCGAGAAGGGGCAGATCTCGCCGCGCTTCCGCGGCGAGCATGCGCTGCGCCGCTATCCCAACGGCGAGGAGCGCTGCATCGCCTGCAAGCTCTGCGAGGCGATCTGCCCGGCGCAGGCGATCACCATCGAGGCCGGCCCGCGCCGCAACGACGGCACGCGCCGCACGACCCGTTACGACATCGACATGGTGAAATGCATCTATTGCGGCTTCTGCCAGGAAGCCTGCCCCGTGGACGCCATCGTCGAGGGGCCGAACTTCGAGTTCTCCGTCGAGACGCGCGAGGAACTCTACTACGACAAGGCCCGGCTGCTCGCCAATGGCGACCGCTGGGAGCGCGAGATCGCCGCCAACCAGGCGCTCGATGCACCCTACCGCTAGGGTGTGAAGCCCGGCTGGTGACGCCATCGGCCGGTCAGATGTGAATGCGAGGGCTGCGTCGGGGCTTTGTTGTCTGGACGCTTTCCAACTTGGACTTTAAGAACGGCGCGCGCGGGCCATTGAGTCCCGACCGTCGTCGAGAACAGGAACGGGGCAAAGGGGCAGCATGCTGGCCGGTCTCTTCTTCTACCTATTCGCAGCCGTGCTCGTGGCATGTGCCTTCATGGTGATCGCCTCGCGCAATCCCGTGCACTCGGTGCTCTTCCTGATCCTGGCCTTCGTCAATGCCGCGGGACTGTTCGTGCTGATGGGCGCCGAATTCCTCGCCATGATCCTGGTCGTGGTCTATGTCGGCGCGGTCGCGGTGCTGTTCCTGTTCGTCGTGATGATGCTCGACGTCGACTTCGCCGAGCTGCGCCAGGGCTTCCTGCAATATCTGCCGGTCGGCATCCTGCTCGGCCTCGTTCTGGTCGCCGAGCTCCTGATGGTGCTCGGTTCCTGGGCGATCGGCGGCGGCACGCCGCGCACAGTGGTTGCGCCGATCCCGACCAATGTCACCAATGCCGAGGCGCTCGGCCAGGTGCTCTACACGCAATATCTCTTCTACTTCCAGGCTTCGGGCCTGGTGCTGCTGGTGGCCATGATCGGCGCCATCGTGCTGACGCTGCGTCACAAGGAAGGCGTCAAGCGCCAGAATCCGGCCGCCCAGTCGGCCCGCACGCCGGAAACCGCCATCGAGGTGGTCAAGGTCAAGTCGGGGCAGGGGATCTGACCATGCTGACGATCGGTCTTTCGCATTATCTCTCGGTGGCGGCGATCCTGTTCACGCTCGGCGTGTTCGGCATCTTCCTCAACCGGAAGAACATCATCGTCATCCTGATGTCGGTCGAGCTCATCCTCTTGTCGGTCAACATCAATTTCGTCGCCTTCTCGACCCATATGGGCGACCTGGTGGGCCAGGTCTTCGCGCTTCTGGTGCTGACCGTCGCCGCCGCCGAGGCCGCCATCGGCCTTGCCATTCTCGTCGTCTTCTTCCGCAACCGCGGGTCGATCGCGGTCGAAGACGTCAACATGATGAAGGGTTGACGGGGACATGTATCAGGCCATCGTCTTCCTGCCGCTTGCCGGCTTCCTGATCGCCGGGCTGTTCGGCCGCGCCATCGGCGCGCGCGGCTCGGAAATCGTCACCACAAGCTTCCTCGGCATTGCTGCGCTCCTGTCGTGGGTCGCCTTCTTCCAGGTCGGATTTGCCGGCCAGACCACGATCGTCGAGCTGTTCTCGTGGATCTCGGCGGGCGCCCTGAAGTCGTCCTGGACCCTGCGCATCGACACGCTCACCGCGGTCATGCTGGTGGTGGTCAACAGCGTCTCGTTCCTGGTCCACCTCTATTCCATCGGCTACATGAACGAGGATCCGCACCGGCCGCGGTTCTTCGCCTATCTCTCGCTGTTCACCTTCGCCATGCTGATGCTGGTGACCGCCAACGACCTGCTGCAGATGTTCTTCGGCTGGGAGGGCGTGGGGCTTGCGAGCTACCTGCTCATCGGCTTCTGGTACCAGAAGCCCTCGGCCAATGCCGCGGCGATGAAGGCCTTCATCGTCAACCGCGTCGGCGACTTCGGTTTCCTGCTGGGCATTTTCGCGCTCTACAAGCTGACCGGCACGATCGGTTTCGACAGTGTCTTTGCCGCGGCTCAGGGCCTGGTCGGCAAGAAGATCGAGTTCCTCGGCCACCAGTGGGATGCGCTGACGGTCGCCTGCCTCCTCCTGTTCATGGGCGCCATGGGCAAGTCGGCGCAGTTCCTGCTGCACACCTGGCTGCCTGACGCGATGGAAGGCCCGACGCCGGTCTCCGCGCTCATCCATGCGGCCACCATGGTCACCGCCGGCGTCTTCATGGTCGCCCGGCTGTCGCCGGTGTTCGAATATTCGCAGACCGCGCTCACCGTCGTGATGTTCTTCGGCGCCACCACCGCCTTCTTCGCGGCGACCGTCGGCCTCGTCCAGAACGACATCAAGCGCGTGATCGCCTATTCGACCTGCTCGCAGCTCGGCTACATGTTCGTCGCGCTCGGGGCAGGGGCCTATTCGGTCGGCATCTTCCACCTGTTCACCCACGCCTTCTTCAAGGCGCTGCTGTTCCTCGGGGCCGGCTCGGTCATCCATGCGATGCATCACGAGCAGGACATGCGGAACATGGGCGGGCTCGCCTCGCGCATCAAGTTCACCTACGCGATGATGCTGATCGGCACGCTGGCCCTGACCGGCTTCGGCATTCCGTTCCTCCATATCGGCTTCGCCGGCTTCCACTCGAAGGACGCCATCATCGAGGTCGCGTACGCCTCGCAGAACGCGATGGGCCCCTATGCCTTCGCGCTCACCGTGATCGCGGCCGCCATGACCTCGTTCTATTCCTGGCGCCTGATCTTCCTGACCTTCCACGGCAAGCCGCGCTGGGCCGAGGCCCATGGCCATGACGACCACGGTCATGCGGCCCATGGCCACGCCGCCGCGGCGCATGACGACCATGGTCATGCCGCTCACGCCCATGACGATCATGGCCACGGCCATGGCCACGAGCCGCACGAGAGCCCGGCGGTCATGCTGATCCCGCTCGCCGTCCTCGCGGTCGGGGCGGTCGCCTCGGGCTTCTCCTTCGCCTACTGGTTCGCCGACCATCACGGCGTCGAACAGTTCTTCCGGCACGCGCTGTTCTTCCGGCCGGACAATCACATCATGGAAGCCTTCCATCACGTGCCCGGCTGGGTGCCATGGACGCCCTTCGTGATGATGGCGCTCGGCTTCGTGCTGTCCTGGTACATGTATATCCGGCACCCGGACATGCCGGGCGAGCTCGCCCGCCGGCATCCCGCGCTCTACCAGTTCCTGCTCAACAAGTGGTATTTCGACGAGCTCTATGACCTCCTGTTCGTCAGGACGGCCCGGGCGCTCGGACGGTTCTTCTGGAAGAAGGGCGACGGCTGGCTCATCGACGGCTTCGGTCCGGACGGCATCGCCGCCCGCGTCGTCGACGTCACCCGCGGCGTCGTCCGGATCCAGACCGGATATCTCTATCACTACGCCTTTGCCATGCTGATCGGCGTTGCCGCGCTGGTCACCTGGTTCATGTTCTCGGGCGGACTGCACTGATGTCGAACGCTCCGATCCTTTCGATCGTCACCTTCCTGCCGCTGCTCGGCGCGCTGCTCGTCCTGTCCGTTCGCGGCGACGACGAGGCAGCCCGGCGCAATATCCGGATGATCGCGCTGTTCACGACGCTCGTGACCTTCGGGCTGTCGCTGATCCCGCTCTATCTGTTCAATCCGGCGACGGCCGAGTTCCAGTTCGTCGAAAAGGCGTCCTGGCTTGGCGGCGTCATTTCCTACCGGATGGGCATCGACGGCATCTCGCTGCCGCTGATCATCCTGACCACCTTCCTGATGCCGTTCTGCATCCTCGCCTCGTGGGTTGCGATCGACCGGCGCGTCAAGGAATACATGATCGCCTTCCTGGTGCTGGAAACGCTGATGATCGGCGTCTTCTGCGCCCTCGACATCGTGCTGTTCTACCTGTTCTTCGAGGCAGGCCTGATCCCGATGTTCCTGATCATCGGCATCTGGGGCGGCAAGCGGCGCATCTATGCCTCGTTCAAGTTCTTCCTCTACACGCTGCTCGGCTCGGTGCTGATGCTGCTTGCCATCATGGCGATGATCTGGACCGCCGGCACCAGCGACATTGCCGAACTGATCAAGCTCGGCCCGACCGTGTTCAGCCGGAACATGCAGTTCTGGCTGTGGCTCGCCTTCTTCGCATCCTTCGCGGTGAAGATGCCGATGTGGCCGGTCCACACCTGGCTGCCGGACGCTCACGTCGAAGCGCCGACGGCCGGCTCGGTGATCCTGGCCGGCGTGCTCCTGAAGATGGGCGGCTACGGCTTCCTGCGCTTCTCGCTGCCGATGTTCCCGGAGGCGTCGACCTTTTTCGCGCCCTTCGTCTTCACGCTGTCGGTGATCGCGATCGTCTACACCTCGCTGGTCGCGATGATGCAGGAGGACATCAAGAAGCTGATCGCCTATTCGTCGGTCGCCCATATGGGTTTCGTGACCATGGGCATCTTCGCCGGCAATGCCGAGGCCATCCAGGGCGCGGTGTTCCAGATGATCTCGCACGGCATCGTCTCCGGCGCGCTGTTCCTGTGCGTCGGCGTCGTCTACGACCGCATGCATACCCGCGAGATCGCGGCCTATGGCGGGCTCGTCAACCGCATGCCGGTCTATGCCGTCGTGTTCATGGTGTTCACCATGGCCAATGTCGGGCTGCCCGGCACGTCGGGGTTCGTCGGCGAGTTCCTGACGCTGATCGGCACGTTTAAGACCAATACCTGGGTTGCGTTCCTCGCGACCTCGGGCGTGATCTTCTCGGCCGGCTATGCGCTCTGGCTCTACCGCCAGGTGATCTGGGGCGTCCTCGACAAGCCGGCGCTGCAGACCATCACCGATGTCGACCGGCGCGAGCTGGTGATCCTGGTGCCGCTCGTGGTGCTGACCATCTTCTTCGGCTTCTACCCCTCGCCGATTCTCACCACGTCCGAGGTGTCGGTGAGCGCTCTCGTCGAATCCTATAACCAGGCGAACGCTGCGGCTGCCAAGACCGCTGCCGTTCTGCCGCGCTGACGGGGGCGCATCCGATGAACGCTCAGATCCTCGATCTTGCTCCCGTCCTGCCGGAATTGATCCTGGCGGTCGGAGCCATGGCGCTCCTGATGTTCGGCGTGTTCAGCGGCGAGCGCTCGGCCGGAACGGTGACGGTCGCCGCCATGGTGCTGCTCGTGGTGGCCGCCGTGGCGGCCACCATGGTCGGCGGCGCGCCGCGCCAGACCTTCGGCGGCTCGTTCATTCTCGACGGCTTCGCCAAGTTCATGAAGGTGCTCGCCTTCGCCGGCGCCGCCGTCGCGCTGCTGATGTCGATCGACTATTTCAAGCGCGAGGACATCAACCGGTTCGAATTCCCGGTCCTGGTGCTGCTGTCGGCGGCCGGTATGGGCGTGATGATCTCGGCCAACGACCTGATCGCGCTCTATATGGGCCTCGAGCTCATGTCGCTGGCGCTCTATGTCATCGCCTCGTTCCACCGCGACAACGAGCGCTCGACCGAAGCGGGCCTGAAATATTTCGTTCTCGGCGCGCTCTCCTCGGGCATGCTGCTCTATGGCTGCTCGCTGATCTATGGCTTCACCGGCACGGTGTCACTGCCGGGCATCGCCGCCGCAGTGAAGTCGGGTTCGGTCGGCCTCGGCCTCATTTTCGGCCTGGTCTTCCTGATGGCAGGCCTTGCCTTCAAGATCTCGGCCGTGCCGTTCCACATGTGGACGCCCGACGTCTATGAAGGCGCGCCGACGCCGGTCACCGCCTTCTTCGCCGCCGGCCCGAAGGTCGCGGCCATGGCGCTGTTCGTGCGCGCCATGATCGACGGCTTCCCGAACGCGACCGCGCAGTGGCAGCAGATCGTCGTGTTCATCGCGATCGCCTCCATGGTGCTCGGCTCCTTCGCCGCGATCGGTCAGGCCAATATCAAGCGGCTGCTCGCCTATTCCTCGATCGGGCATATGGGCTTCGGCCTCGTCGGCCTCGCCGCCGGCACGGCCAATGGCGTGCAGGGCGTCGCCGTCTATATCGCCGTCTACATGATCATGACGCTCGGCAGCTTCGCCTGCGTCATCGCCATGCGGCGCAAGGACGGCCCGGTCGAGACGATCTCGGATCTGGCGGGCCTGTCGCGGAACAATCCGTTCATGGCCTTCGTGCTGGCCATGCTGATGTTCTCGCTCGCGGGCATTCCGCCGCTCGCCGGATTCTTCGCCAAGTTCTACGTCTTCGCCGCCGCCGTCGAGGCCAAGCTCTATGCGCTGGCCGTGCTCGGCGTGCTCGCCAGCGTCGTCGGCTGCTACTATTACCTGCGCGTCGTGAAGGTGATGTATTTCGACGAGCCGAGCGAGCCGTTCGAGCCGATCGCCGGCGAGCTGAAGCTGGTCATGGCCGTTTCGGCGCTGTTCGTCGTGCTGTTCGTCGCCTATCCGGCCCCGCTGATCGCGGCGGCCGGTGCCGCCGCGCGCTCGCTGTTCTGATCCGGTGGCAAGGCTTTCGGCATCCGCTGCGGAGGCAGGTTACCGGCTCGAGACGTTCGATGAGATCGGCTCGACCAATGCGCTGGCGCTGGAGCGCGGCGCGGCCGGCGAGACGAGGCCGACCTGGTACGTCACCGACCGGCAGACTGCCGGCCGGGGGCGGCGCGGCCGCAACTGGGCGACCTTCGAGGGCAACCTGTTCGCGACGCTGCTGCTGACCGACCCGGCTCCGGTCGCCAATGTCGCCGAGCTCTGCTTCGTCGCCGCCCTCGCGCTCGACGACGCCATCCTGGCGGTGGCGCCGGGCGCCTTCGACGCCTTCAACCTGAAATGGCCGAATGACGGGCTGCTCGGCGGCGCCAAGGTGGCCGGCATCCTGATCGAGGCCACGACGCGCGGGCGCCTGACGCAGGTCGCCATCGGCATCGGCGTCAACATTGCCGGCCATCCCGAGGACACGCCCTATCCGACCACCTCCTTCGCGGCGAAAGGGTTCGCCTTCGACCGCGACCACCTGTTCGAGGCGCTGAGCGCCTCCATGGTCAGGGCGCTCGCCGTCTGGGACCGGGGCGCACGTTTCGCCCAAATCCGCGCCGGCTGGCTGGCGCGCGCCGCCGGGCTCGGTGGTCCGCTGGTGCTGCGCACCGACGGCCGCAGGGTCGAAGGCATTTTCACCGGGCTTGATCCGCAAGGCAGGCTCATTCTCGACACGCCCGACGGCCGCGAATTGATCACCGCCGGGGAGGTGCTGCTGGCGCCTGCAGACGCGGGGCGCTGACATGGCGAAACAGCCGAAAAACCAGGGCATCGGTCCCGAACTCGTCTTCGCACCGCTCGGCGGCGTCGGCGAGATCGGCATGAACCTGTCCCTCTACGGCTATGGGCCGATGAAGAAGGACTGGCTGGCGGTCGACTGCGGCGTGGCCTTCGCCGGGCCGGAACTGCCGGGCGTCGACCTGATCATGCCGGACACGCGCTTCATCGAGGCGCAGCGCAAGCAGCTGAAGGGCCTGGTGATCACCCATGCCCACGAGGATCATATCGGCGCGATCGCCGACCTCTGGCCGCGGCTGCAATGCCCTGTTTATGCGACGCCGTTCGCCGCCGCCATGCTGGAGGCGAAACGTTTCGCCGAGCCCGGCGCGCCGAAAGTGCCGGTGCAGGTGGTCCGGCCGGGCGAGCGGATCAAGCTCGATCCGTTCGAGGTCGAGATGGTGGCGGTCGCCCATTCGATCCCGGAATCGACCTCGCTGGCGATCCGCACGCCGCTCGGCACGGTGATCCATACCGGCGACTGGAAGATCGATCCCGATCCGGTACTGGGCGACCGGACCGATGCCGCGCGCTTCAAGGCGATCGGCGACGAGGGCGTCCTCGCCCTGATCGGCGATTCCACCAATGCTGTGCGCGACGGCATCTCGCCCTCCGAGACCGATGTCGCGGCCGAGCTTGCCAAGATCATCGGCGCGGCCGAGGGCAGGGTGGCGGTCACCACCTTCGCCTCCAATGTCGCGCGCATCCGCTCGGTGGCCCAGGCGGCGCTCGCCTGCGACCGCCAGGTGGTGCTGGTCGGCCGCGCAATGGAGCGCGTCGTCACCATTGCCCGCGAGCAGGGCATGCTCGACGGCCTGCCTCCCTTCGTCGGCGCAGAGTCCTACGGCTATCTGCCGCGCGACAAGGTGGTGGCGATCCTCACCGGCAGCCAGGGCGAGCCGCGGGCGGCGCTGGCGCGCGTCGCCAACGACGAACATCCCGAGGTCACGCTGACGCCGGGCGACACGGTGATCTTCTCCTCGCGCACCATTCCGGGCAACGAGAAGGCGGTCGGCGCCATCGTCAACGGTCTGGTCAAGCAGGGCATGAAGATCATCACCGATCGCGACGGCCTCGTTCACGTCTCGGGCCATCCGCGCCGCGGCGAGCTTGAACAGATGTATGGCTGGGTCCGTCCGGCCATCGCCATTCCGGTGCACGGCGAGGCCCTGCACCTTGCCGACCATGCCGCGCTCGCCCGCCGCATGGGCGTGAAGGAGGTGCTGCTCGCCTCCGACGGCGACGTCATCCGCCTCGCGCCCGGCACGCCCGACGTGGTCGACGCCATTCCGGCTGCGCGCCTGTTCAAGGACGGCTTGCTGCTCGTCGAGGAGGCCGCGCGGGTGGTGCCCGAGCGGCGCAAGCTCGGCTTTGCCGGCATCGTCTCGGTCGCCTTCGCGCTCGACGACAAGGGTCATCTCGTCGGCGACATCGAGCTCGACATGGCCGGCATCCCGGAGACCGACCTGTCGGGCGAGGATCTCGGCGACGTCGTCGCCGATGCCATCCTCGACTGCATCGAGACCTTGCCCAAGGCGCGCCGGCGCGATCCGGAGGCGGTGCGCGAAAGCGTCGTCCGCACCATCCGGTCGACGCTGAACGGCAGATGGGGCAAAAAGCCGATGTGCCATGTGCTGGTCATCACGGTATAGGTTGCATGTCGCCGGCCTGTGAGCGGCGGCATCGAAAGTCCCTGTGATCTGCGAGTGAACTCCCGGGAGGTCCGATGATCGGCCGTTTGAACCATGTCGCCATCGCGGTGCGCGATATCGCCAAGGCTTCGGCCGTCTACCGCGATACGCTGGGCGCGCGTGTGACGGCGCCGACCGTGCAGGCGGCCCATGGCGTGACCGTCGTGTTCATCGAACTGCCGAACACCAAGATCGAGCTGCTGGAGCCGCTCGGCGCGGACAGCCCAATCGCCAAGTTCCTCGACAAGAACCCCGACGGCGGCATCCACCATGTCTGCTACGAGGTGGATGACATCATCGCCGCCCGGGATCAGCTGAAGGCGCAGGGTGCGCGCGTGCTGGGCGATGGCGAGCCGAAGATCGGCGCCCACGACAAGCCCGTGCTGTTCCTGCATCCCAAGGACTTCTGCGGCACATTGGTGGAGCTCGAACAGGCATGAGCTTTCTCAGCGGTCTCGCCATCTTTTTCGTCATCTGGTGGACGGCCCTGTTCGCCGTCCTGCCCTTCGGTGTCCGCTCCCAGATGGAGGAGGGGCGCGTCGTGCCGGGCAGCGAGAGAGGGGCGCCCGCACACCCGCACATGCTGCGCAACGTGATCTGGACGACGGTCGTCTCGGGCGTGCTGTTCAGCCTGTTCTACCTGAATTACGTCGGGGGCTATCTGACCCTCGACAACATCCCGTTTCTGCCGCGGCCCCCGCTGGGATGAATACGTATTCTTCCGGGGGCCTTTTGGTGCACTTTTTTTTGCCACCAACTGCACAAGTTGATGACAAACGAATTTCCCTCGTCTAGCGTCCCCTTGCTGCAAGAAAGAGGCCCCTTTGTTCGACAAGGCAAGGTCTCGTGGCTCAGGTCTTGGGAGGAAGACCCCCTAAGGTGTGACGTTCATCGGGACGTCCGTCATGGGTAAATCAAGGACGAGGCATTCGGCGCGATCAACCGCGACGATGGGAACCTCGGATGCATAACCTGGAATGGGCGGGATCATCGATCCCGCCTTTTCTTTTGGTGCGCACCGCAGCGGAACCCGGCCCCGCGGTGTGGCGACCCTTGCGAAATCAATCAAAAAGGGGTCAAGTCCGGCTCCCCTTCATGGCCGGGCGGCTTCATGCGACGCCCGGCTGCGGCGGCGCCGTCGCGCCGCCGTCACCTGCGCCAAGTCCTCAGAGGTTTTCGATGCGCCTGTCCCGCTATTTCCTGCCGATCCTGCGCGAGACGCCGAAGGAAGCCGAGATCGTGTCGCACCGCCTGATGCTGCGCGCCGGCATGCTGCGCCAGGAGAGCGCCGGCATCTATGCCTGGCTGCCGCTCGGCTACCGCGTGCTGCAGAAGGTTTCGCGCATCGTCCGCGAGGAGCAGAACCGTTCGGGCGCCATCGAGCTGCTCATGCCGACCATGCAGTCGGCCGACCTGTGGCGCGAGAGCGGGCGCTATGAGGCCTATGGCAAGGAAATGCTGCGCATCCGCGACCGGCAGGACCGCGAAATGCTGTTCGGGCCGACCAACGAGGAAATGATCACCGAGATCTTCCGCGCCTATGTGAAATCCTACAAGGACCTGCCGCTGAACCTCTACCACATCCAGTGGAAGTTCCGCGACGAGGTGCGGCCGCGCTTCGGGGTCATGCGCTCGCGCGAATTCCTGATGAAGGACGCCTATTCCTTCGACCTCGACCAGGCGAGCGCGGTTCACTCCTACAACAAGATGTTCGTCGCCTATCTGCGCACCTTCGCGCGGCTCGGCCTGAAATCGATCCCGATGCGCGCCGATACCGGCCCGATCGGCGGCGACCTCAGCCACGAATTCATCATCCTCGCCGATACCGGTGAATCGGAGGTCTTCTGCCATCGCGACTATCTCGATTTCGCGGTGCCGGGCGCCGAAACCGATTTCGACGACGTCGAGGGCCTGAAGGCGACGGTCGCCAAATGGACCTCGCTCTACGCGGCCACCTCCGAAATGCACGATGCGGCAGCCTATGAGGCGATCCCCGAGGCCAAGCGTGTCTCCGCGCGCGGCATCGAGGTCGGCCACATCTTCTATTTCGGCACCAAATATTCCGAGCCGATGGGCGCGCTGGTCCAGGGGCCCGACGGCAAGCCCGTGCCGATCCACGGGGGGTCCTACGGCATCGGCCCCTCGCGCGTGGTCGCAGCGATCATCGAGGCCTGCCACGACGAGGCCGGCATCCGCTGGCCGCGCGAGGTGGCGCCGTTCGACGTCGCGCTGCTCAACCTCAAGCAGGGCGACAGCGCGGTGGATGCGGCCTGTGCCGAGCTCTACCGGACGCTCGGTGCCAAGGGCATCGAGGTGCTCTACGACGATCGCGACGACCGGCCCGGCGCGAAATTCGCGACCGCCGATCTCATCGGCATTCCCTGCCAGGTGATGATCGGGCCGCGCAGCCTCGCAGAAGGCAAGGTCGAGGTGAAGATGCGCGACACCGGTGATCGAGAGCTGATGAGCCCGGCCGACTTCGTCGCACGGGTCACGGGCGCGGCCTGAGCTGGAGCTCTCGGCTTGCCGTGCGCCGGTGATCGAGAGCTGATGAGCCCGGCCGACTTCGTCGCACGGGTCACGGGCGCGGCCTGCGCTGGAGCTCTCGGCTTGCCGTGCGCCGGTGATCGAGAGCTGATGAGCCCGGCCGACTTCGTCGCACGGGTCACGGGCGCGGCCTGAGCTGGAGCTCTCGGCTTGCCGTGCGCCGGTGATCGAGAGCTGATGAGCCCAGCCGACTTCGTCGCACGGATCAGCGGCGCGGCCTGAGCCACGGCGGCCGCCGGCGCGCGCGGGACGGATCAGGCGAGCGTGAAGGCCTCATGCACCGCGCTCGTCATGGCGCCGCCCATCTGCGGGCCGCCGCCGGCGACATGGATGGCATCGCCGACGACCACGGCGCCCGTGCCGTGGCGCGGCGTGAGCATGGGGGCATAGGCCTCCCATCTGTCGGTGGCTGGATCGAAGGCCTCGTTCTGGCCATAGACGCGGTTCCAGCCTTCGCCGCCCATCACGAAGATGCGGTCGCGGTACCATACCGCGCCCTGGCCCGAGCGCGCGGTCGGCATCGGCGCCCGGGCGGTCCAGCGGTCGGTCTTCGGATCGTAGCTGTGATGCAGGTTGGAATTGGTCAGGAAGCTGTCGACGCGCCCGCCGATGACATGAATGAGGCCGTTGACCACCAGCGTGCCGGTATGGTCGCGCGCCAGGAACAGCGGCGCGCGGCGCGTCCAGCGATCCTCCCTGGGGTCGTAGACCAGGTGCCAGTCGATCGATTTGCGATTGTCGAAGGTGGTGCCGATCGCGCCGCCGATGGCATGGACCTCGTCGTCGAGCGTGACGCAGGCCATTGCGCCGGCCGCTTCCGGCAGCGGGCGGATGCGTGACCACATCTCGCCTTCGGCACCGTAGACGAAGCAGTCGGCATGGGGATTGCGGTTCTGCTCGATGAAGCCGCCGATCGCATAGAGCCGGTTGCCGGCGACGGCCACCCCGACATGGTTGGCGCCGCGCGGCAGGTCCGGCGCACTCAGCCACCGGTCTGTCGCAGGGTCGTAGATGTGATGGTAGGGGCGGTCGACGCGCTGCTCGCCATAGCCGCCGACGAGATGCATCTTGCCGAGGCGCGCCGCGCCCCAGGCCATTTCGGTGCGCGGGATCGGCAGCGGCGCACGGGTGATCCATCGGCCCTGCATTGCCGCCTTCGGCGCGGGGCTGTCGGTCACTGCCTGCTCGTGATGGATCTCTGGCAGATCGACACGACCTGGAGCGGCGAGGCGCTCGAACTGGCCGTGATGGTGCTGGTGCTGCGCGACGGCGGGGCCGGTGACGGCGGCGAGGCCTCCGGCCAGCATGAAACGGCGTGAGACGGGCATGGCGGCAAGATCCCTCGGCCTCTCCCTTGGGCGCGCCCCAGCGGCAGGCCCCCGCGACGGTAGAGGCTGGAGCTCGGCCTGCGTATCCGTTTGATCGCGGGCGTCTGCTGCCATCGTGTCGCAGGCGGGTCTCCTGGTGACAGCGGGCGCGCGACGGCCGTTTGCGGCTTGCAATCGTGCGCGGCCGCGCCAGATTCGAACACATGAGTCCGAAAGACCCCAAAGCCGTCAGCGACCCCGGCAAGGCCCGCGCCGGCGATGTCGCAGCTCCGGGAGCGGCCAATGTCGCCGCCTTTCTGAAGACCGCGGCGGCCGTCGGCCGGCCGAAGGTCGCCGGCGAGCGCGGCCGGCTGATCTTCGCGCTCGATGCCACGATGAGCCGGCAGCCGACCTGGGACATGGCCTGCGCCATCCAGGGCCAGATGTTCACCGAGGCGGCCAAGGTCGGCTCGCTCGACATCCAGCTGGTCTTCTTCCGCGGCATCGGCGAGTGCCGCGCCTCCGGCTGGGTTGCCGAGGCGCGCCAGCTCGCCGCGCTGATGCAGAAGATCCAGTGCGTCGGCGGCCAGACCCAGATCGGCCGCGTGCTCAGCCACGGTGCCGAGGAGGCGAGCGACAAGCGCGTCCATGCGCTCGTCTATGTCGGCGATGCCATGGAAGAGAGCTTCGACGATCTCTGCGCCAAGGCCGGGCGCCTGGCGCTCGCCAATGTGCCGGTCTTCCTGTTCCAGGAAGGGGGCGACCCGCTCGCCGAGCAGGCCTATCGGGAGATCGCCCGCATCACCCGCGGTGCCTATGCGCGGTTCGATCCCGGCGCCGCGGCGGAGCTCGCCGAACTGCTGCGGGCGGTGGCTGTTTTCGCATCCGGCGGCCGGGCCGCCCTGACCGACGCCTCAGCGCGTGGCGGGCGTGGCGCGCGCCTGCTGCTCGGCCAGATGCGTTGACCGAGAGAGGTCTCGAGACGGAATGACCTATTTCATCGCCGGCGTCATCGCGCTGATCGTCTTTTCCGGCGGGCTCAACGCGTTCCTGAACGCCAACCCGAAATGGCTGTCGGCGCAGATGCGCAAGATCGGCGGCGCGGCGGCGATCGCTTTCGGCCTGTTCCTCCTGACCCGCGGCCAGTGGGAGCTGGCGCTGCCGGCCATGATCGCCGGGGCGACGCTGCTCGGCCTCGTGCCGGGGCAGGGCATGCTGGGCGGCTGGGGTCAGGCCGGTACCAAAACGCCGCGCCAGACCTCCAGCGTCCGGTCCCGTTTTATCGAGATGGAGCTCGATCTCGACAGCGGCCGCATGACGGGCCGCTTCATCGCCGGTGCGCTCGCCGGCCAGACCCTCGATCAGATCGGGGTGCCGCGCCTGCTCCAGGCCTTTGCCGAGATCGACGCGGAAAGCGCAGCCCTACTCGAAGCTTATCTTGACCGCCGGGACCCCCGCTGGCGTGAAAACGCTGAGGGCAATGCGGGTGCGGGGCTGGGCAGCGCGCCGGCTGCGGGCGCGATGACCAAAGAGGAGGCCTACCAGATCCTTGGCCTTCAGCCGGGGGCGGACGAGGGGGCCATTCGGAACGCGCACCGTACGCTCATGAAGAAACTGCACCCCGACCAGGGGGGCTCGACGTGGCTCGCGTCCCGCGTCAACCAGGCCAAGGATGTTCTCCTGGAAAACCATCGCCGGAACTCCTGACAGAATGTCGATTGTGGTTCAGGCAGGTCCGCTTCAGTTGCGGACCGGCATGCAGTCGTAGTCGTTGCGCTTCAGCACGCGGCAGGCGGCGTCGGCGCTCGCACGGTCGAAGCCGGCGAAACGGGCGCGGATCAGCGTCATGCCGCTGCGCTCGACCCGCTCGGTATAGGGATCGGCCGAGCCGAGCTGGCTACCATTGGATTCGCGGGCCTCGCGCAGCGTGGCGAGAGCGGCGGCCTCGGTCGGGAAGGCGCCGAGCTGGATCGACCATTCGCCGCGACGCTGGGCCGCCGCTTCCGGCTGGGCCGGCGGGGCCGCCTGAGCCTGCTGGGCGCGGGCCTGGCCATTGCGCGGCGTGACCGAAGCCGTGGTGAGCTGCGAGGAATGCAGGGTGCCGAGCACGCCAGGCCGCGGATTGGGGTTGCCCGGCGCGGTCGCCGGCTGGCCGCTATAGGCGAGCGCTGCGGTGACCGGCGCCGGCGCGCTCTCCTCGCGGATGACCGGACGCTGCGGGGGCAGGGCGCTCCATCGGCGTGATCTGCATGGGCGCGGCGACCGGCTGGCGGCGGCCGGGCACCGGCACCTGGGCGGCGACGGCGATGCGGGTCGGGCGGCTTTCCGGTTCGGCGGCGCGCGCGATCATCGGCGCGGTGCGGCGGCCGGCATAGGCCTGCGGGAAATTGGCTTCCAGCAGCTGGCGCATGCGCGCGTCGCGCCAGCCGCCCGAGCGGCCGCCGAGCACGACGGCCACCAGTTGGCGGTCGCCGCGGCGGGCGGAGGTCAGGAGGTTGAAGCCGGAGGCGCGGGTATAGCCGGTCTTGATGCCGTCGACGCCCTGGACGCGGCCGAGCAGATGGTTGTGGTTGCGGTGATTGACGCCCCGATAGGCGAAGGAATAGGTCTGGAAATAGCTCCAGTAGCGCGGGAAATGGTCCTGGATGGCTCGGCCGAGGGTGGCGAGATCCCGCGCGGTGGTCATCTGCTCGGCATCGGGCAGGCCGGAGGCGTTGCGGAAGGTGGTGCGGCTCATGCCCAGCGAGCGCGCGCGGCGCGTCATCAGCGTGGCGAAGCGCTCCTCGTCAGCGGCGATGTTCTCGGCGATCACCACGGCCACGTCATTGGCCGACTTGGTGACGAGCGCGCGGATCGCCTCTTCTACCGTGATCGTCGAGCCCGGGCGCACGCCGAGCTTCGACGGCGGCTGGCTTGCGGCCTCGGCCGAAACGCGCAGCGGCGACTGCAGCGAGAAGCGACCCGCTTCGATCTGCTCGAACAGCAGATAGAGCGTCATCACCTTGGTGACGGACGCGGGAAAGCGCTGAGCGTCGGGCGATTCCTGATGCAGCGTCTGGCCGGTCTTGGCATCGATGACGATGGCTGAATAGGCCGGCATGTAGCCGCCATAGCGGCGCGGCCGCGCCTCGACCGTGTGGGGCAGGGCCGTCGCGAGCGCACCCGCCGTGACGGCCATCATGGCAAGCCGTCTGACGAGATGCCCTGACACAATCCGACCAGCGCCGACTGTGGCCGCCATTGCACCACCCCTGAACTCCAGGCGGCCGATGCCTTCTGGCGACCGGTCCGCGTCCCTGTCCCTCGCGTGTTCGAGGTCAAGCGCGGATCTGCCGGCCTTGCGAAACCGACGGCCCAAAGGGCCGCCGGCGACGCAACACCACTCTCGGCGATACGCAGCCGTACTCTTGACGCCGCTCCCCGTTGCTCACGGGTAACGTAGGACGAACGCTATCGTGTCGCGGTTGCCAGTTGGTTAAGCGAATCAGCCCGAATCGCGAAAGAAAGCCGGCACGCTGATCGCTCGATCAGGGTTAGTGGCTTGATATTGTTGATGTTGCATTGCACATTGTCGTTGACGCAGTGCAGCGAGGCCGCTAGGTGATTTCTGTCCCCAGGACCACTTTTCCTGGCGAAAAATTAAACCCCGGCGGCGCAGCCGCGGCAGGAGTCATGTCATGTTCCAGAACTTCGATGACGTGCAGAAACTCGGCAAGGACGGTCTCGATCGCACCGTCAAGAGCCTGACCGCGGTGACCAAGGGCTACCAGGCGATCGCCGCCGAATTCGTCGACTACGCTCGCAAGTCGGTCGAGGACGGCACGGCCGCGGTCGAGAAATTCGCCACCGTGAAGAGCCTCGACAAGGCGCTCGAGCTGCAGTCGGAGCTGGTCAAGGCGGGCTACGAGGCGGCCGTCGCGCGGGCGACCAAGATCGGCGAGCTCTATGCCGACCTCGCGAAGGAAGCGGCGCAGCCCTATGAAGGCCTGTTCGGCAAGGTTGCCGCGCGCTGAGCCGCGGCGTTTTTCCGGCCGACGACTGTTTTCGAGGCCCGATGCCGTCGGCACCGGGCCTTTCTTGTGTCCGGGTTATTGGGTCAGGCGCAGCTGGGTGATCTCGGTGGCGATGCGCTGGAAGACCGGTCCGAGCTCGCTCGCCTGCGCCACCGAATAATACATGGTGGTCTGCGAGGCGCAGCGGCGCAGCAGGGCGGCATCGCCGTCGATGACGCGGATCGTGTAGAGGCGGATGCCGTTCGCCTTCACGCTGGCGCAGGCCGCATCGGTGCGGGCATCGATCTCGGTGCCGTTGGTGGTCCAGCGGTTCTGGGTGTTGTCGCCGTCGGTGAGCAGGATGATGATCCGCTCGAGCTCCGGCTCCTGCGCGACCGTCCGCGCATTGGTCAGCGGCTGGGCCGGGGTCAGCATGTGCAGACCCCAGGCCAGCCCGATCGTGACATTGGTGTTGCCGGACGGGTTCATCGCCGCGATCTTGTTGGTCAGGGCGGTCCAGTCGGTGGTCAGGGGCAGAATGGTCGCGAGCTTGCCGGTCGAGCAGTTGCGAGCCGGAAAGGCCGTGTCGCTGCCTGAAGGCGCCGTATCGTCGGTGTCGTAGGGCTGGTTGCGGTCGATGACGCAGCCGGTCCAGTTGCTGGCCGTGGTCGTGCTGGAAAAGCGCAGCCAGGTTTCGTTGCGATAGCTGGTGCCGACATTGACCTGGGTGTCGAACGGCACGATGCCGACGCGCACCGCGTCGGGCCGGTTCGGCGCGGCCCGGCTCAGCGTATTGACGAGATTGGTCGCCGCGGCCTTGAGCGCATCCATCTTGCCGGCATTCGCCATCGAGCCGGTATTGTCGAGCACCAGGACGAGGTCGATCTTCTTGGTGCGCCAGATCGCGCTGGCCGTCGCGGTCACGGTGGCCGGACCGCCGTTCATGAGGCTCGAGGTCAGCGGCATCTGACCGCTGCCGTCGACGGTGACGGCCGGTCCGTCGATGCGCGCGCTCACCTGCAGATTTGTCAGGGACGAGACGCCGAGATTGGCTTCGACGATCGCCCGGGCCGTCGGCGTCGGATCGCCGGTCAGCTTGCCGTCCGCAAGCTGGCGCGCGACCGTCAGCGCGGCAATGTCGACGGCGGCGTGCAGCCGCGTCTCGGCCTCGCTGATACGCGTGATGTCCACGGCCGCGATGACCATGACCATGATCGGATAGATGGCGATGGCCAGCACGACCGCGACCGTGCCGCGGCGATCGCCACGGAATTTCCGGATTAGGCTCGACATTCGCCCGATCGCCCCATGCCCGCGACCCAGCCCGAATTTCTCGCAGGACTCTGGTCTGCGCCCGCCCATTCGCGGCGTGAGAGAAATCCGGGCCCGAGGAGCGACTGTAGCGAGCACCCGATAAGCAATCGCAATCGGGCGGGTTTCAATTGTCCGATCATTGTCCGGCGGGCATTTACCTGCCGTTGACCATGCGGTTCCAAAGGCGCGCTGCGATACCTCCCGCAGCCGGGCCTTACGTAGCGGCGTGCTGCGTCAGCAGCGCGCGGGTGGCTGCCGCAACGTCAGGCTGGCGCATCAGGCTCTCGCCGACGAGCAGCGTGCGGATACCGACGGACGCAAGCCTTGCGACGTCGGCCGGTGTCGCGATGCCGCTCTCGCCGACGATGATGCGATCCGCCGGGATGCGCGGCGCGAGCCGCTCGGAGGTGGCGAGGGTGACCTCGAAGGTCCGCAGGTCGCGGTTGTTGATGCCGATGAGCCTGGAGGGCAAGCGCAGCGCCCGATCGAGCTCGGCCTCGTCGTGCACCTCGACGAGCGCGTCCATGCCATAGTCATGGGCGGCCGCGACCAGGTCGACAGCCAGAGCGTCGTCGACCGAAGCCATGATCACCAGGATGCAGTCGGCGCCCCAGGAGCGCGCTTCGGCGACCTGATAGACGTCGTGCATGAAATCCTTGCGCAGCGCGGGCAGGCTGGCCGCCGCGCGGGCCGCGGTCAGGAATTCCGGCGCGCCCTGGAACGAGGGCGCGTCGGTGAGGACCGAAAGGCAGGCGGCTCCACCCGCCTGATAGGCACGGGCGAGCGCCGGCGGGTCGAAATCGGGGCGGATGAGCCCCTTGGAGGGGCTCGCCTTCTTGATCTCGGCAATGAGGGCGATCCGCCCGTCCGCGTGGCAGCCGCCGATCGCCTGGGCGAAGCCGCGCGGCGGCGGCGCGGCGCGCGCTTCGGCGTCCAGCGCGGCGAGGCTCTTTGCGGCCTTCGCCGCGGCGATCTCCTCGAGCTTGTAGGTCTCGATCCGCTTCAGGACGTCAGCCATGGGTCTCTCCGCGCTCGGCCGGCTGCGACACGGCGATGAGCCGTTCCAGCCGGCTCTTCGCGCCGCCGCTGTCGATGGAGGCTTCCGCCATGGCGAAGCCTTCGGGCAGGGTCCTGGCCTTGCCGGCGACGACCAGTGTCGCCGCCGCGTTGAGCGCGGCCACGTCGCGATAGGGGTTGCGTGCGCCGGCCAGCACCGCGCGCAGCGCCGCCGCATTCTCGGCGGCATCGCCGCCCTTGAGGGCGCCGGGCGGGCAGGGCTTCAGCCCGACATCGCCAGGGCCGACCTCGAAGGTCGAGACACGCCCGTCCTTCAGTTCGGCGACCGCGGTCGGACCGGTGCCGGTGATCTCGTCGAGCCCGTCCGAGCCGTGCACGACCCAGGCGCTGGTGGAGCCGAGATTGTTCAGCACCTCGGCCAGCGGCTCGACCCACTGGCGCGAGAAGACGCCGACCATCTGCCGCTTGACGCCGGCCGGGTTGGACAGCGGGCCGAGCAGGTTGAAGATGGTGCGGGTACCGAGCTCGACCCGCGTCGGCCCGACATGTTTCATGGCGGGATGATGGGCCGGAGCGAACATGAAGCCGATGCCGGCCTCGCTGATGCAGCGCGCGATGTCCTCGGGCGTCAGATCGACCCTGACGCCGAGCGCCATCAGGCAGTCGGCCGCGCCCGAGCGCGAGGACAGGGCCCGGTTGCCGTGCTTGGCCACCGGTGTGCCGGTGCCGGCGACGATGAAGGCGGCACAGGTCGAGATGTTGAGCGAATGCGAGCCGTCGCCGCCGGTGCCGACGACGTCGACGGCGTCGGCGGGAGCCTCGACCGTCACCATCTTGGCACGCATGCTGGCCACCGCCGCGGTGATCTCCTCGACGGTTTCGCCGCGCACCCGCAGGGCCATCAGGAACCCGCCCACCTGCGAAGGCGTGGCATCGCCCGACATGATCATGTCGAAGGCGCGCAGCGCTTCCGCGCGATCGAGACTGGCGCCGTTCGCAACCGTCGCGATCAGGGATTTGAACTGTTCCATCAGCCGCGCCTCCGGGCGTCGTTCCATGCGGAAGCCAGGCCGAGGAAGTTGGCGATCAGCCGATGGCCATGTTCCGATGCGATGCTTTCGGGGTGGAACTGAACGCCGTGGACCGGCCGGTCCTTGTGCATCAGGCCCATGATGATGCCGCCCTCGGTTTCGGCGGTGATCTCCAGCGCGTCAGGCAGGCTCGACCGCTCGACCACGAGCGAATGGTAGCGCGTGCCGTGGAACGGGCCGTTGATGCCATGAAACACGCTGCGGCCGGAATGGCTGATCTCCGACAGCTTGCCGTGCATGGGCGCCGGCGCCCTGACCACCGTCCCGCCGAAGGCCTGGCCCATGGCCTGGTGGCCGAGGCAGACGCCGAGCATCGGAATGTCGGCGGATGCCTTGGCGACGAGATCGAGGCAGATGCCCGCTTCGTTCGGCGTGCAGGGGCCCGGCGACAGCACGATGGCGTCCGGCCGTGCCGCGATCACCGCCTCGGCGCTGGTCTTGTCGTTCCTGACGACGTCGACCTCGGCGCCCTGGCCGCCGATATAGTGCACGAGGTTCCAGGTGAAGCTGTCGTAATTGTCGATGAGGGTAATCTTCATTGTCCCCTCCCGGCGCGCGCGGCGGTCTTCACCGCTTCATCGGCCGCCGTCAGCAGGGCTTTCGCCTTGTTGACGCATTCGGCCTGTTCCATGGCATTGACGCTGTCGGCGACGATGCCGGCGCCGGCCTGGACATACATGACGCCGTCCTTGACCACCGCCGTGCGCAGCACGATGCAAGTGTCCATCGCACCGGTCGCGGAGAAATAGCCGACGCAGCCGGCATAGAGGCCGCGCTTCTCCTTCTCCAGTTCGTCGATGATCTGCATCGCCCGCACCTTCGGCGCGCCCGACACGGTGCCCGCCGGAAAACCGGCGGCCATCGCGTCGATCAGGTCGTGGCGCGGATCAAGGTCGCCCTCGACGTTCGAGACGATGTGCATCACATGCGAATAGAACTCGAGGAAGAACTTGTCGGTGACGTTGACCGAGCCGATCTTGGCGACGCGCCCGACATCGTTGCGCCCGAGATCGAGCAGCATCAGATGTTCGGCGCGCTCCTTCTGATCGGCGAGCAGGTCGGCGCCGAGGCGCTGGTCGTCCGCCGGCGTCGCGCCGCGCGGCCGCGTGCCGGCGATCGGCCGGATCGTGACCTTGCCGTCGCGCACCCGTACCAGGATCTCCGGCGAGGAGCCGGCGACCGAGAAGCCGTCGAAGGCGAGATAGTAGAGGAACGGCGAGGGATTGACCCGCCGGAGCGCGCGATAGAGCGAGAACGGCGGCAGTTGGAATGGCGTCGAGAAGCGCTGCGACAGCACGACCTGGAAGATGTCGCCGGCCGCAATGTACTCCTTGGCGCGGTCGACCATGGCCGAGTAGTCCTCGACGCTGGTGTTCGACACCAGCCCGTCCATGATCTCGCCGTGGTCGGGCAGGGGCGTCTGCTTGTCGAGCGGCGTGTCGAGCGCGTCCACCACGGCCGTCAGCCGGTCGACCGCGCGGTCATAGGCTGCTTGTGCCGACTGGCCCGGCTGTGGCCGCACCGGCGTGACGACGGTGATCTGGTCCTTCACCGCATCGAAGACGAGCACGACGGTCGGCCGGATGAACAGGGCGTCGGGCAGGCCGAGCGGGTCCGGATTGACGTCGGGCAGGTGCTCCATCTGCCGCACCATGTCGTAGCCGAGGTAGCCGAACACGCCGGCCGCCATCGGCGGCAGCCGGTCGGGCACGTCGATCTTGCTTTCGGCGAGCAGCTTGCGCAGCTCGACGAGCGGAGCGTCGGGCAGGGGGACGAAGGCCGTGCGGTCGACGGCGGGCCGCCGATTGATCTCGGCGACCGACCCGCGGCAGCGCCAGATCAGGTCGGGCTCGATGCCCAGAATCGAATAGCGCCCTTTGACGGCGCCGCCCTCGACCGATTCGAGGAGGAAGGCGTTCGATTTCTGGCCGGCGATCTTGAGATAGGCGGAGACCGGGGTCTCCAAGTCGGAAACGAGTGCCGTCCAGACGACCTGCGGCTTGGCGCTGGCGTGAACGGTCGCAAAGGCCTCGAAGGCCGGTTCGATCTGCATTGTCGTGTCTCCCGCGGGGAGCGGGCGGGCCTTAGCCGCCGTCGCCACCGCCGATCGCGCGGCGCAGCACCGTCTGGTTGATGCTGACTCCATAGTCCTTCTGCAGGCGCGCGATGTACTGACCAAGGATGTCGTCCTCGATCGACTGGGTGAGTTGAGCCTGGGTGCGGGCGTCGACCGCGGCGTCGGCCGGGACGGTGATGTCCTCGGTGACGAACACGATCCGGTCGATGCCGTCGGCGGCCGGCGCATTGCCGGCCTGACCCTTCGGCGTGGCGAACAGGGCCTGGATCGCTCCGGTGCCCCAGTCGCCTTCGGTCGTCTGACGCGTAAAGGCTCGGCTGGTCTTGACCTCGAGGCTGAGCGGAGCGGCGAGTTCTGCGAGCGTCTTGCCCTGGCGGATCGCCTCCGTCATCTCGGTCGCCGCTTTGGTGATGCGGCCCTTCACCTCGTCCTCACGCCATCGGGCTTCGACGCGGTCCTTGACTTCGTCGAGCGTGCGGTCGCGCGCCGGCGTGATCGCCGCCACCTCGAACCAGATGAAGGCGCCGGTCTCGCGCACCTGCACCGGATCGTTCTCCATGCCGACATCGGCACGGAAGGCGGCCGGCAGCACCAGATTGGCGCCGGTCAGGTTGAGCTGCACGCCGGCCGGATCGGCGCCGGTCTGATCGACCGCGTCGACGACGCTGACGGTGAGGCCCACCTTGGCGGCAATGTCGGCCAGCGGCAGGCCGGTCGCGCGCTCGCGCTCGACCTTGTCGTGCAGGTCGTTGACGGCGTTGCGCGCCAGCTCGACGGCGAGGCGGGTGCGGGCCTGCTCGCGCAGGGCCTCGGCATTGACCGCGTCGATCTTGGTGACGCGCACCAGAACCGTGCCGAAACTGCCGCGGATCGGATCGCTGACGGCGCCTTCGGCGAGCGCGAAGGCGGCATCGCGCACCTGCGCGTCGGCCACTTCCGCCCGCGCCAGATGGCCGAGCGTCAGGTCGGTCTCGGAAATATTGCGCTCCTTGGCGACCTCGGCGAATTCGAGGCCGGCCCGGATGCGGGCGAGGGCCGCCTGCGCCTCTTCGGCGCTCGGGAAGACGATCTGCTGGATCGTCCGCTTCTCGCCGGTATCGCGCAGGCGCTGGACCTCGGCTTCGATGTCGGCATCCGGCACCTGCACGAAGGCGGCCTGATCCTGCGGCGACAGCGTCAGCAGCACCAGCTTGCGGTATTCCGGCGCGCGGAAGCTCGCCTTGTTGGCATCGAAATAGGCCTGCAGCACGCTGGCCTCGGGCGCCGGCACGTCGCCGGCCGCGCGCGCGCCGATCGTCACGAACTGGGCGGTCCGCGTCTCGGCCTGGTAGCGGGCGAGGGTGTCGATCAGGAGCTGCGGCGTGCCGAGGCGGTCGGAGACGGCGCCGGCGAGCTGCTGGCGGACGGCCAGGCGGCGCTCGATGTCGATATAGCTCTGCTCGGTGAAGCCGTTCTGGCGCAGCAGTTCACGGAAGACGTTGATGTCGAACTGGCCGGAAGGGCCGCGGAACGAGGGGGAGGAGACGATGCGGGTGCGGATGGTCTCGTCGTCGATGCCGAGACCGAGCTGGCGGCCGCGCTCGTCCAGCGTCGCGTCGGTGACGAGCTGGCTCAGCACGCGCTGCTCGATGCCGAAGGAGCGGGCCTGGTCGGGCGTCACGCCGCGGCCGAGCATGCGGCCGAGATTCTGGACCTCGCGGTTGTACATGGTCTGGAAGGTCTGCTGCGAGATCTGCGTGCTGCCGATCGAGGCGAGCGTCGTCGAGGTGCCGCCCCGGAAGATGTCGCCGATGCCCCAGATCGCAAAGCTGCCGACGAGCACGCTCATCAGGGCGATGAGCACGTAGCGCATGAAGCCCGTGGCGAAAGTTGTGCGAATGCCGGTCAGCATGCCCGTGCGGTCTCCGAAGGACGGCGATTGGTGGTCCGATCCCGGCATCAGCATGCCATCAAGCCCGGATGCTCAGGCAAATGCCGGATTCGCCAGGGACCACTAGCAACTCTTCGAGCCCGAGTGGAGCCTTCAATTCGACATCGCTTTGCGCCCGGTGCCGGACGGGACGCGAATGCCGAATTCGCTCCGTTCGCCGTGAGGGGGCCAAAAAAGTTGGCGGAGCATAGTGACCGCCCCGTTTCCGGGCAAGCGCATGCGCTCGCCTTGTGTGTCTTTCGCCGGTTTTCGCGGCCGGCGGCGGAGCTGGGGGCGGAACCAGGGCGAAACGGGCCTGGAATCAATGAATTGCGCGGCGTCCTTCAGGGGTGGGCGTGGGGCCCCGCTGCCGTTTACGCTGAACGGAGGTGCCGGCCGCGGCGCCGCCGGGCGCGCCGGCCGGGCTCTCTGGCCCCATCCCGCGCCATCTGGTAGCAAGCCGGCTGACAGGATTGGAAGGAGGTCTTGATGGCATTGCGTCCGTTGGTCGCTGGCAACTGGAAAATGAACGGGTCGAGGAAGGCGCTCGCGGAAATCGGCGCCATGGCGGAGGGCTACGATGCCGCTCTGAGAGCCAAGGTCGACCTGATGATCTGCCCGCCGACGCCGCTGATTCATCAGGCCGCGCTGCAGGCGCTGGGTACGCGCATCGGCATCGGCGCGCAGGATTGCCACTCGGAAACATCAGGGGCCTTCACCGGCGACGTCGCCGCCGAGATGCTGGCCGAGGCCGGCGCGAGCGCCGTCATCGTCGGCCATTCGGAGCGGCGCCAGTATCACGGCGAGACCGATGCGCAGGTCGCCGCCAAGGCTTTCGCGGCGATCCGCGCGAGCCTCACCGTCATCGTCTGCGTCGGCGAGACGCGGGCCGAGCGCGAGGCCGGCAAGGCGCTCGCCGTGGTCGGCCGGCAGGTGCAGCGCTCCGTCCCGGAAAATGCGACGCCGGACACCGTCATCGTCGCCTACGAGCCGGTCTGGGCGATCGGCACCGGCTTGACGCCGACCGCCGCAGACGTCGCCGAGGTCCATGCGCTGATCCGCAAGAAGCTGGTCCGCCAGCACGGCAAGGAGGCTGCCGGCATCCGCATTCTCTATGGCGGCTCGGTGAAGCCGTCGAACGCGCGCGAGCTGATGGCGGTCGCCAATGTCGACGGCGCACTGGTCGGCGGCGCCAGCCTGAAGGCGGCCGACTTCCTCGGCATCGCCGCCGCCTATCGCTGAGCCGCGGCGGGCCCGGCCGGCGGCGCGTCGTCGCGGTACCGGCCGGAGGCTGGCGAAGGCCGGCCAAGGCGCCTATATCGCGTGGTCGAGGGCCGCTTTCCGGCGGGCTGCAGCTGCGGCTTTCCCCACGCGGACGGGGCTTGCCTTTTCCCTGCTCGTTCGGGGTAGGCAAGCCGGAAACGATCGTGTAGAGACCCGCTTTCCTTGTCGCGAAGGACCGTCGAGCTCCATGCAGAGCATCATTCTCGCCGTCCATCTGATGATCGTGGTCGCACTGATCGTCGTCGTTCTGTTGCAGCGCTCCGAGGGCGGCGGCCTCGGCATGGGCGGTGGCGGCAATTTCATGTCCTCGCGCGGCACGGCCAACGTGCTGACCCGGGCCACCGCCATCCTGGCGGCAGCCTTCTTCTTCACCTCCATCGTGCTCGCCGTGCTGGCGACCCAGGCGCGCGGACCCCGCTCGTTCCTGGAGCGCGGCACGGCGCCGGCCGCTCGCAGCCGCCCGCGGCGCCGGCCGCTCCGCCCTCCCAGCCGCCCGCGGCGCCGTCGCGCTGAGCGACTAGCCCGGCTTCGCCCGGGCATTCCCGAAAGGTGCCCGTCAAGGGCGCCCGACACGACCATGGCAAGGGCCGGGAGACCGGCCCTCGTTTTTTGTTGCGGCGTGGGGCCGCCATGCGCGCCTCCCGCTACCCGAATCGAACCGAGAGCTTTAAAGAGGAAGTCCCATGACGCGGTATATTTTCATCACCGGCGGCGTGGTTTCGTCCCTTGGCAAGGGACTGGCTTCGGCCGCTCTCGGTGCGCTGCTGCAGGCGCGCGGCTACTCGGTCCGCCTGCGCAAGCTCGATCCCTATCTCAACGTCGATCCGGGCACGATGAGCCCGACCCAGCACGGCGAGGTGTTCGTCACCGACGACGGCGCCGAGACCGATCTGGACCTTGGCCACTACGAGCGCTTCACCGGCCGGCCCTGCACGCGCCAGGACAACATCACCACGGGCCGGATCTATCTGGACATCATCACCAAGGAGCGGCGCGGCGACTATCTCGGCGCGACCATTCAGGTGATCCCGCACGTCACCGACGCCATCAAGGATTTCGTCCGGACCGGCAATGAAGGCTACGACTTCGTGCTGGTGGAGATCGGCGGCACGGTCGGCGACATCGAGGGCCTGCCGTTCTTCGAGGCGATCCGCCAGCTCGGCAACGAGCTGCCGGAAGGCGACAGCATCTACGTCCACCTGACGCTGCTGCCCTTCATCGCCTCGGCCGGCGAACTGAAGACCAAGCCGACCCAGCACTCCGTGCAGGAGCTGCGCTCGATCGGCATCGCGCCCGACATCCTGCTCTGCCGCTGCGACCGGCCCATCCCGGAAGGCGAGCGCAAGAAGCTCGCCCTGTTCTGCAATGTCCGTCCCTCGGCGGTCGTCGAGGCGCAGGATGCCGCCTCGATCTACGACGTGCCGATGGCCTATCACCGTGCCGGCCTCGACGGCGAGGTGCTGCGCGCCTTCGGCATCGAGACGGCCGATGGTCCGGACATGCGCCGCTGGGCCGATGTCTCCGACCGCGTCCACAATCCCGAAGGCGAGGTCAACATTGCCATTATCGGCAAATATACCGGCCTGAAGGACGCCTATAAGTCGCTGATCGAGGCGCTCGCCCATGGCGGCATGGCGAACCGCGTGAAGGTCAATCTCGACTGGATCGAGAGCGAGGTCTTCGAAAAGCAGGATCCCTCGCCCTATCTCGAACATGTCCACGGCATCCTGGTGCCGGGCGGCTTCGGCCAGCGCGGCGCCGAGGGCAAGATCCGGGCGGCGCAGTTCGCCAGGGAACGCAAGGTGCCCTATTTCGGCATCTGTTTCGGCATGCAGATGGCGGTGATCGAGGCGGCCCGCAACCTCGCCGGCATCGGCAACGCCAATTCGACCGAGTTCGGCCCGACGCCCGAGCCGGTGGTCGGCCTGCTCACCGAGTGGCTGAAGGGCAACGAGCTGGTCAAGCGCAGCCAGGCGAGCGATCTTGGCGGCACCATGCGCCTCGGCGCCTATACCGCGCATCTGAAGGCCGACAGCAAGATCGCCGGCATCTACCGGTCCGACACCATCTCCGAGCGGCATCGGCACCGCTACGAGGTCAATCTCGACTACAAGGCCCGGCTCGAGGGCAAGGGCCTGGTGTTCACCGGGCTCTCGCCCGACGGCGTGCTGCCCGAGACCATCGAATATCCTGACCATCCCTGGTTCATCGGCGTGCAGTACCACCCCGAGCTGAAGAGCCGGCCGTTCGAACCGCATCCGCTGTTCCGCTCCTTCATCGAGGCGGCCAAGGTGCAGTCGAGGCTCGTCTGATCTTTGCCGGCCGCCGATGGCGGGCGCCGGGCAAGGCGGGAACCAGGCGGGACACGTGCACCTTGCCGCGATGTGGATCGTCGTTTTTCATTCGTTCCGGTGCTTGATATCGATCTGAGATGAGCCAAGGACGCACGACACGCGGCGCGGTCGCCGTGGCGCTGATCGTCGCGGGCGTCGCCGCGACGATGGGCTTTGTCTGGCTCCGCGGCGGCGATTGTCCCGGCGGCACCGAAATCCCGTCCGAACGCGCCTGCCTCGCTAGCGGCCGCGCGGCCGATGAATGTCGGGCGCTGCTGGCCGAGGCCCATCGGCTGCTCGCCCGTTCCGGGCCGGTCTATGCAACCCGCGAGGCCTGCCAGGATCGCCACGCGACCTGCCAGGAGAGCCGCGGCGCCGCTGGCTTTGCGCCGCGCGCGTCCGGTTTCTGCCTGATGCCCGGCGCGCCGGCGCGGATCGTGCCGCGCTTCTCGCCGGCCTGAGACGGCGAAACCGAAGCCCACCGGGTGACAACTTCAACCGGAAACAATCCGCCCCTAGCATCCAGCGTCATGCTGGCAGGGGCTGATTCATGATCGCCGACTATCTCTCCGGATTTCCGGCCTTTCTCGCGCATTTCGCCCTGGCGATCTGTTTCCTCGCCATCTTTGTCTGGATCTACACTTGGATGACCGGGCACGACGAGATGGCGCTGATGCGCGAGGGCAATGTCGCCTGCGCCATTGCGCTCACCGGCAGCGTCGTCGGCTTTTCGCTGCCGCTGGCCAGTTCCATCGAATATTCGGTCTCGATTCTCGACAATGCCCTCTGGGCCGGCGTCTCGCTGCTGGTCCAGCTCGGCGTCTATCTGATCGTCAAACTGCTGTTCAAGGACCTGTCGAAGCGCCTCGAAGCTGGCGAATTGCCGGCCGGCATCTGGCTCGCCGGGATCTCGATCGCCGGCGGCCAGCTCACCGCCGCCTCGATGACCACGTGAGGTGCGCCCGATGACCGCCGAGCCGCTGCCGCCCGAGCCTCAGCGCAAGCGTTCCGTTCTCCTGTCGCCGGCCGGCATCGGGGCCATGGCCGTGGTGGGTGTCGGCGCCATCGTCGCGACCAATGGTTTCGGCGTCGGCAACCGGCGCAACTGCACGAGCTCCAACCGGATCGCGACGACGGCCGAGCAATGCCAGCTGACCATGCCGGGGCCGCTCTGCGCGGCCGCCTTCGCGCAAGGAGCGACCGCCGTCGGCCTGTTCCAAGGCAGCAGCGGCGCCTGGCAGCATGTGGTCCTGCGGCGCGAGGCCGACGGGCGCTATCTCGACCCGGCCAATCGGGTCTTCCAGGAGGGGCGGGCCTGCCGGTCTTCCTCCTCGTCGTCCTGGGGGCGCTCGGGCGGCTCCTATTATTATTATTCCGGCGGCGGCTCGTCGGGCAGCTCCTATGGCAGTTCGTCGTCGACCAGCCTTTCGCCGAGCGCGAGCCAGGCCGTCCAGCGCTCGGGCTTCGGCTCGACGGCGCGCAGCATGTCCTTTTCGAGCGGCGGGTGAGCGCGGGCCAGGCCATGTCGCGCCGAGCCGGGGATGGTTTACGATCGCTGAACAGCGAGAATGCAATCTTTCCGCGCTATCGATTCTCAATTTGAGGCATTTTTGATGTTTGCGCGCGGCGGGTTTTTCGACGGGCTCTTGCCGGCCAGCCGTCCGGGGACGGGCCGGCCGGCATGCCGGCACGAGGAGGGGAGATGATGATGAACGGACAGCAGGCCCTGGCGCCCGAACGCAAGCGTTCCGCACTCGTCGCCCCTCTCGCGGTCGGCGCCCTGGTGATCGGCGGGGCGGCGATCTGGGGCGGCGGCACCTTCAGTTCGTCCCGGCCCACCGCGGATGGCGCGGGCAACGTCGCGACCGCCGCGTCCTCGACCTCGACCAGCGACCAGATCGCACGCGGCGCCTGCGGCATGAACCGGATCGCCCGCTCGGTCGAACAGTGCCAGGCATTCCTGCCCGGCACGTCCTGCGCCGACAGCTTCTCGCGCGGAGCCGAGGCGGTGGGGTTGACCCGAACCAGCAGCGGGCCATGGGAGATCGTGGCGCTGCGCCGCGACGGCGTGGAGCGCTATGTCGACACGGCCAACCGCCGCTTCGAGGAGGGCCATGTCTGCTCTGCCTCGAACGGCACGTCGCGCATTCCGATGATCATTCCCTTCCTCATTCCCGGCTCGAACGGCCAGCGGACCGGCCTTGCGCCGTCGCCGGGCACCGCGCCGCAGGTCGCGCCCCAGACCGGTCCGGCCGGCAGTCAGAGCCCCGCGGTGCAGCGCTCCGGCTTCGGCTCGACCGCCCGCAGCATGTCGATTTCGAGCGGAGGCTGACCATGCAGCGCAAGGCCATGGCGGAGCGGCCGAACTGGCGCGCGCTGGCGGACGACTATGGCTTTGCCTATGCCATGCCCGACGGCCAGCAATACTGGGACGAAAGCGCGGCCTATCTGTTCACGCTGCGCGAGATCGAGGATGACCTCGAAAAGGCGACGGAGGAGATGGTCGCGCTGTGCGGCGAGCTCGTCGGCCGGGCGGTGCGCGACGAGGCCTATCTCAAGCGGCTCAACATTCCCTCCACCTTCTGGGACTGGATCGCCGCCAGCTGGCAGCGGCCGGATCCCAGCCTCTATGGCCGCTTCGACTTCACCTATGGCGGCAACGGACCCGCCAAGCTCCTTGAATTCAATGCGGATACGCCGACCGCGCTCTATGAGGCGGCCGTGTTCCAGTGGCTGTGGCTGGAGGATCGGATTGCCGCCGGCGCGCTGCCGCGCGGGGCCGACCAGTTCAACAGCCTGCACGACAAGCTGATCGCGCGGTTTCGCGCCATCCCGACCAGCCGGCCGCTGCATCTCACCGCCTATTCGAGCGAGGTTGAGGACCGCAAGACGGTCGAATATCTCTCCGAATGCGCCATGGAGGCCGGCCATAACGTCGTGCTGATCGACATTGCCGATATCGGCCTCGACGGCCAGGGCCGGTTCGTCGATGAGCAGAGCCGCGCGATCGAGACGCTGTTCAAGCTCTATCCCTGGGAATGGCTGATCCACGAGCCCTTCGGCGCGTCGATCCCGTCAAGCCCGACGGTCTGGATCGAGCCGGCCTGGAAGATGCTGCTGTCCACCAAGGCGATCCTGCCGGAGCTCTGGCGGCTGGCACCGGGCCATCCGAACCTGCTGGAAGCCTATTTCGAAGATGATCCGGCGGCGAGCGCACTCGGCCGCAGCTATGTCGCCAAGCCGATCGTGTCGCGCGAGGGCGCCAATATCGAGATCCGCCGCGACGGGGCGACGCTGGTCGCCGCCGAGGGCCCATACCAGAACCTGCCGCGCGTGCTGCAGGCGCTGGCCCCCGATATCGTCTTCGACGGCATGCGGCCGGTCATCGGCGCGTGGATCGTCGACGATGCGGCCGCCGGCATCGGCATCCGCGAGGACAAGGGCCTCGTCACCGGCAACATGTCGCGTTTCGTGCCCCATGCCATTGTCGGCTGACCGGAACGGCCGGCCCTGCCGAAACGCCTGAGGCCGTCATCGGTTGATTGCGACGGAGAGGTCTGTCAGAAGGCTTGTCCGTCTGACCAGACCCAAGGCCATCTCACCGATGACTGCTCAATCGACCGTTACCGTCGGTTCCGTCCGCTTTGGCAACAAGCTGCCGCTGGCGCTGATTGCCGGGCCCTGCGCCATGGAAAGCCGCAGCCACGCCCTGGAGGTCGCGAGCGCCCTGAAGGAGATCGCCGGGCGTGTCGGCATCGGCCTCGTCTACAAGTCGTCGTTCGACAAGGCCAACCGCACGTCGGGCAAGTCGTCCCGCGGCATCGGCCTCGCCGCGGCGCTGCCGATCTTTGCCGAGGTCAAGGAGAGCCTCGGCCTGCCCGTCATCACCGACGTGCACGAGATCGAGCAGTGCGCGCCGGTCGGCGAGGTCGTCGACATCCTGCAGATCCCGGCCTTCCTGTGCCGCCAGACCGACCTGCTGGTCGCGGCCGCGCGCACCGGCCGTGCCGTCAACGTCAAGAAAGGACAGTTCCTGGCGCCCTGGGACATGGCCAATGTCGCGGCCAAGGTGACGGAAGCCGGCAATCCCAACGTGCTGCTGACCGAGCGTGGCGCCTCCTTCGGCTACAATACGCTGGTGACGGACATGCGCGGCCTGCCGATCATGGCCGAGACCGGCGCTCCGGTGATTTTCGATGCCACCCATTCCGTGCAGCAGCCGGGCGGCAAGGGCTCGTCCTCTGGCGGCCAGCGCGAATTCGTGCCGGTCCTGGCGCGCGCGGCCGTCGCGGTCGGCGTCGCGGGCGTGTTCATCGAGACCCATCCCGATCCCGACAAGGCGCCGTCCGATGGGCCGAACATGGTGCCGCTCGCCGAGATGGAGGGCCTGCTCAGGACGCTCGTCGCCTTCGACCGCCTGGCCAAGGCCTGACGGCGGGTTCGAGCGAGGGATGACACGCGCGATGACCACACGCTCCTGCCTGTCCGTCGTGCTCGCCGCCGGCGAGGGCACCCGCATGAAGTCCGCCAAGCCGAAGGTGCTGCACGAGGTGGCGGGCCTGTCGATGCTCGGCCATGTCCTGACCGCGATCGCCGGCGCCGGCGGCACGGCCGCCGCGGTCGTCGTCGGCCCCGGCAGGGACGATGTCGCGGCCGAGGTGCGCAGGCTGGTGCCCGATGCGGGCGTCCATGTCCAGGTCGAGCGGCTCGGCACGGCCCATGCCGTGCTGCAGGCCGCCGACGCGCTGAAGCGGGGCTATGACGACGTGATCGTCGCCTTCGGCGATACGCCGCTCGTTCGCGCGACGACATTCGGCCGCCTGCGCGAGGCGATCGCGGCTGGCGCCGCCGTCGCGGTGCTCGGTTTCGAAGCGGCCGATCCGACCGGTTACGGCCGGTTGGTGGTGGCGGACGGCAAGCTTGCGGCGATCGTCGAGCACAAGGATGCGAGCGAGGAGCAGAAGCGCATCACGCTGTGCAATGGCGGCCTGATGGCGCTTTCGGGAGCGCAGGCGCTGCGCCTTCTCGAGGGCGTGGGCAATGCCAATGCCAAGGGCGAGTTCTACCTGACCGACGTGGTGGCGCTGGCGCGGCAGGCGGGCCTCCCCACCGCCGTCGTGACCGCGCCGGAAGATGAGGTGCGCGGCGTCAACGACCGCGTCCAGCTGGCCGAGGTCGAGGCCATCGCACAAGGGCGGCTGCGGGCCGAGGCGATGCGGGCAGGGGTGACCATGGTGGCGCCCGAGACCGTGTTCCTCAGCCACGACACGGTGCTCGGCCAGGACGTCGTGCTCGAGCCGCATGTCGTCTTCGGTCCGGGCGTGCGGATCGCCGGCGACGTCACGATCCGGGCCTATTCGCATCTTGCCGGCTGCGAGGTGGCCGCGGGCGCGACCATCGGGCCGTTCGCCCGCATCCGGCCGAAGAGCCGGATCGGCGAGAAGGTTCATATCGGCAACTTCGTCGAGGTGAACCGCTCGACGCTGGGCCGGCAGGTCGAAGCCAACCATCTCGCCTATCTCGGCGATTCGACGGTCGGCGAGGGGACCAATGTCGGCGCCGGCACCATCACCTGCAATTTCGACGGCGCCGACAAGAACCCCACGGTCATCGGCCGCGATGTTTTCGTCGGCTCGAATTCGACGCTCATCGCGCCGCTGACGATCGGCGACGAGGTGCTGATCGCTGCCGGCAGCACCATCACCCAGGACGTCGCGGCGGGCGGGCTCGCCTTCGGCCGGCCGCGCCAGGCGGTCATTCCGGAGCGGGGCGCGGAGAAGATCCGCGCCAACAAGGTCAGGCGGGCGGAACGCAAGGCACGCGGCGGTTGAGCGCCGCTACTGTCTCAAACCGTTACATCAATTCATTTCAGTCGCGCCGGCCTTGGCCATTAAACGGCTGGTGACGGCGCGACGGCCATATTGGCCGGAGCCTCTCAAGGCACGGAGCATTCTCACATGTGTGGAATTATCGGCATTCTCGGCAGGGAACCCGTCGCTCCGCAGTTGGTCGACAGCCTGAAGCGGCTGGAATATCGCGGCTATGACTCGGCCGGCGTCGCGACCCTGGAGAACGGCGTGCTGGTGCGCCGGCGCGCCGAGGGCAAGCTGCGCAACCTCGAGGCGGCGCTCAGGAACGCGCCGCTGGACGGCCATATCGGCATTGGCCACACGCGCTGGGCGACGCATGGCGCGCCGACCGAAACCAATGCCCATCCGCATGTCTCGGAGGGTGTCGCCGTCGTCCATAACGGCATCATCGAGAATTTCCGCGAGCTGCGGGCCGAGCTGGAGGCCAAGGGCATCAGGCTTTCGACCCAGACCGACACCGAGGTGGTGGCCCATCTCGTCGCCCAGGAAATGAAGGCAGGGCACGGCCCGGTGGAGGCCGTCGGCCGCACCTTGCCGCGCCTGCGCGGCGCCTTCGCGCTGGCCTTCGTCTTCGAAGGCAATGACGACCTGCTGATCGGCGCGCGCAAGGGCTCGCCACTCGCCGTCGGCTATGGCGAGGGCGAGATGTATCTCGGTTCCGACGCCATCGCGCTCGCGCCCTTCACCTCGGCGGTCGCCTATCTGGAGGAAGGCGACTGGGCCATTCTCAACCGGCGTTCGGCCGAGATCCGCGATGCCAGCGGCGCCGTGGTCGAGCGGCCGGTGATCCAGTCCAGCGCCCAGGCCTTCCTGGTCGACAAGGGCAATTATCGCCACTTCATGCTGAAGGAGATCTACGAGCAGCCGGAGGTCGTGGCGCGCACCGCCGCCCATTATCTCGACATGGCCAACGGCAAGGTGCGGCTGCCGGCCGAATTGCCGTTCGACTGGGCCAAGCTGCCGCGCATCTCGATCGCCGCCTGCGGCACGGCCTATCTGGCCGGCCTCACCGCCAAATACTGGTTCGAGCGCTTCGCGCGCATCCAGGTCGACATCGATATCGCCTCGGAGTTCCGCTACCGCGAGACGCCGATGGAGCCGGGCGGCCTGATGATCGTCGTGTCGCAGTCCGGCGAAACAGCCGACACGCTCGCCTCGCTCCGCTATGCCAAGGAGAACGGCCAGCACGTTCTCGCCGTGGTCAACGTTCTCACCTCGACCATCGCCCGCGAGAGCCACATCGTCATGCCGACGCTCGGCGGACCGGAGATCGGGGTCGCCTCGACCAAGGCCTTCACCTGCCAGCTGGCGGTGATGGCCTCGCTCGCCATCGCGGCCGGCAAGGCGCGCGGCTTCATCGATGCGGCGGAGGAGGATGCGCTGGTCCGCGCCATGATGGAGGCGCCGCGCTATATCAACGAGGCGCTGACGCTCGACGACAGCATCGCGCAGCTTGCCAAGTCGCTCGCCAAGTCGAAAAGCGTGCTCTATCTCGGCCGCGGCACCAGCTATCCGATCGCGCTCGAGGGTGCGCTCAAGCTGAAGGAGCTCTCCTATATCCATGCCGAGGGCTATGCGGCAGGCGAGCTGAAGCACGGGCCGATCGCGCTGATCGACGAAGCCATGCCCGTGGTCGTCATCGCACCGCATGACCGGATCTTCGAAAAGACGGTGTCGAACATGCAGGAGGTGGCCGCCCGCGGCGGGCAGATCCTGCTGGTGACCGACGAGCAGGGCGCCGAGCATGCCTCGGTCGATGCGACCGCCACCGTGGTCATGCCGGACCTTCCGGCCTTGATCGCGCCGATCGTCTATGCCGTGCCGATCCAGCTTATCGCCTATCACACGGCGGTGGAGATGGGCACCGACGTCGACCAGCCGCGCAATCTCGCGAAAAGCGTGACGGTGGAATAGGCCGTTTCGGCATCACCGCGGCAGGCCGCCTCAGGCGCCGCCGCGGCTGCTGCGCAAGCGGATGACGACCACGACGACATAGGCGGCGAAAAGGACGGCGAGCGTCGCCGGCAGGCCGGTCGGCGGCCAGAGATCCATGCCGAAGCCGGCCAGCGGCGGGCCAACGATCAGACCGGCCGAATACATCACCACGAAGGCGGCATTGGCCTGGGCGAGGTCGGCGCCGCGGAAGCGGCCGCCGAGATGGGCGAGACCGACCGTATAGAGGCCGGCGACGATGCCGCCCCAGACGAAGAGCAGGACCACCAGCGCCGTCCGCGACATCGGCACGAAAGCCATCGTCGCCATTCCGATGGCGCCGACCGCCGCGCAGAACAGGAGCACCACCCTGCGGTCGATGCGGTCGGCGACGAGCCCGAGCGGCACCTGGAAGACGAGATTGCCAAGCGACACGAAGGAGACCAGCGTGGTTGCGGCGGCCACGTCCAGGCCGGTGGCGATGCCGTAGAGCGGCAGCAGGGCGAAGGCGCCAGTCTCGGCGGCGCCGAAGACGAGCGCGGCAAGGGTTGCCGCCGGGGCGGCCCAGAGAAAGGCGGCAAAGCCGCGCGAGGGTTCCTCCTCGATGCTGGGCGCGATGCCGCGGGCGATCAGCACCGGCAGCATGGAGAGGGCGAACAGTGCCGAGCCGACGAGATAGGGCGCCGGACCGGACGTGCCGACCATGGTCAGGATCTGCGGGCCCGCGGCGAAGCCCAGCGACAGGGCCGTCACATAGATGCTCAGAACGAGGCCGCGGCGCTCCTCGGGCGCGACCGCGTTGATCCAGTATTCCGACAGGACGAACAGCACGGTCAGCGCGACGCCGAAAACGAAGCGCAGCGGAAACCAGGCCCAAAGGGGCTCGATCACGAGGAAGCCGAGAAACGAGGCGATGCCGAGCGCGACCGCCCAGAGCAGCACCGGCCTCACGCCGAAACGGCGGGCCCAGCCGGAAATGAAGGGCGCGCAGACGAGGGTGGCGACGCCGCCCATGGCCGAGTTGAGCCCGATCACCGTGCGCGAAGCACCCTTGGCATCGAGGGCGAAGGAAATCAGCGGGATGGACAGGGACAGGCCGATGCCCACCGCCACGATGCAGGCGATCGCCGCGGTGATCGAGAGAATGAATTGCCTGCGGTCGGCCGGCGCGGTCGGGCTGGTGCTGGTCATGAGAGCGCCATCTCATGACGAGGCGAAGGCGGCGTGACAAGGGCCGCCCCCGCGCGGCAGCCCAGCCCTTGCGTACCGGACGGCGCCGACAGGGGGTCGTGCCGGCCTCGGCCTACAGCACCTCGCGCTGGAAGACCTTGCGCTGCATGTAATAGAAGGGCACCGGCAGTTCCGGCGCAAAACCCTTGGCGATGCGCTCGCCGAGCTCCTCGAGCACGACGGTGGTGATGGTCGGCAGGTCTTCCTGCAAGGCGTCCTTGAGGGTCAGCCATTTCAGCTCGACCAGTTCGGCATGCGGCCCGACCACGCCATCGACCCGATGGGCGATATGATCGGCATCGCAGGCGAAGAAACGCGTGTCGAACCGCTTCGGCCGGCGCGGCGGCGTGATGGCGCGGCAGACGAACTGCAGCGATTCCAGGTCCGGGAACACGCCGTGCTCGGCGAAGCCCTCCCAGCCCTTGGGCACGCCCTCCGGCACGCCGGCATCGCGCGTGCCGAGGAGGAGGCCCGTCTCCTCGAAGGTTTCGCGCACGGCGGTCAGTGCCAGGGACCGGGCGCGCGACAGCGAGGGCCGCTGCACGCGCTTCATCAGCCGCGCCTCGGCATGGCCGTCGAGCGCTC
The DNA here is from genome assembly GCA_000751295.2 of bacterium YEK0313. Taxonomy (NCBI): domain Bacteria; species bacterium YEK0313. Next base: position 3,707,596 of record CCMO02000001.1, on the reverse strand, counting down.
CGAAGACCGGCATGTCGCGGTCCGCCGGGTCGCGCCGGCCGCCGGGGAAGACGAATTTGCCGGGCATGAATTTCAGGTCGTGCCGGCGCTTGCCCATCAGCACCTTCGGAGCGGGGCCCTTGCGGTCGATCAGGATCAGGGTGGCGGCGTCGACCGGACGCAGGTTCGCCCAGCGCTGCTCACGCTCGGTCTTGGTCAGGCGCTCGGTCAGAGCTTGGCCCCGCTCATTCATGATCTGGTGCTCGCTTGTTCTTTCGCTTCGGGACTGTCGGGATCGAAACCGTGCATGCGCAGGGCCCATTGCAGGCCCACCACCAGGCCCTTGATCGGCGGCAGCAGGCCGAGGCACAGGATCAGGGTCAGCGGCAGCCAGAGCGCGAAATGAATCCAGAGGACCGGCTCGTAGCGCAGCTCGACCCACATCAGCAGCGGCACGATGATGTGGCCGACCACCATGATGGTCAGATAGGGCGGGGCGTCGTCGGCCCTGTGGTGGTGCAGCTCCTCGCCGCAGCGCGCACAGGTCGGCGCCACCTTCAGATAGGACGAGAACAGCCGGCCCTCGCCGCAATTGGGGCAGCGGCAGCGGGCGCCGCGCCACAGCGCCGTCCACAGATTGCGCTCCGGCCGCGCATTGGCCGGTTCGGCGCCGTGCAGGATCCGGACAGTCATTTGCGCCCTTTTCGTTTCCAAGGCGGCCGCGAGGGCTTGTCGCCCGGCCGGGCCCGCCGGCCGTCGCCAAAGCCCTCGTCCCGGCGGTTGTGCCGTCCGATCCGCTTCGGTGCAAGCCCGGGCCGGCCATCGCTCATCAGTTCGAAACGCAGGGCTCCGGCGACCGGCGCGGCCTCGACGAGGCGGACGGAGACGGTATCGCCGAGCCGGTAGGTTTCGCCGCTCCTGCTGCCGACGAGCGCCTGCTGGCCCTCCTCGTAGCGGAAATAGTCGCCGCCGATGCTGGCTGCCGGCACGAAGCCGTCGGCCCCGGTATCGTCGAGCCGGACGAACAGGCCGGAACGGGTGAGGCCGGAAATGCGCGCGCCGAAGATATCGCCGACGCGCTCCGACAGATGGGCGGCGATCAGCCGGTCGATGGTCTCGCGCTCGGCCGCCATGGCACGCCGTTCGGCGGCGGAGATCTCCGCGCCGATCTCGGCAAGCGCGCCGGCCTGGCCGTCTGTCAGGCCGTCGTCGCCGAGATTGAGCGCGCGGATCAGGCCGCGATGGACGATGAGATCGGCATAGCGGCGGATCGGCGAGGTGAAATGGGCGTAGCGGCGCAGGTTGAGGCCGAAATGGCCGATATTCTCGGGCGAATATTCCGCCTGGGACTGCGAGCGCAGCACCACCTGGTTGACCAGCTCGGCCGATTCCGTGCCGCGGGCGCGAGCGAGGATCTGGTTGAAATTGGCCGGCCGCAGCACGGCCGCCTGCGGCAGGGTGATGTCGAGGGTGCGCAGGAACTCCTTCAGCGCCAGCAGCTTCTCGTAGGCCGGAGCGTCATGGATCCGGTACATGCAGGCAATGCGGTGCTTTTCCAGCGTCTCGGCGGCGCAGACATTGGCGAGGATCATCATTTCCTCGATCAGCCGGTGCGCATCGAGCCGCTCGGGCACCACCACGCGGTCGACGGTGCCGTCGGGCTTCAGCAGGATCTTGCGTTCGGGCAGGTCGAGATCGAGCGGCTCGCGGTCGTCGCGGGCCTGCTTCAGCGCCCGGTAGGCTTCCCAGAGCGGGGTCAGCACGGGCCCGGCCAGCGGGCCGATCCGCTCGGCCGCCTCGCCCTTGAGATGGCCGTCGACCGCGGCCTGGGCTTCGGCATAGGCGAGCTTGGCCGCCGAACGCATCAGGATGCGGTGGAAGCTGTGGGCCTTGCGCCGCCCATCGGCGCGGATCACCACCCGGCAGGCGATGGCCGGCCGGCTTTCGCCCTCGCGCAGCGAGCACAGGTCGTTGGAGATGCGCTCCGGCAGCATCGGCACGACCCGGTCGGGGAAATAGACGGAATTGCCGCGGATCGCCGCCTCGCGGTCGAGCGCAGATCCCGGACGGACATAGGCTGCGACATCGGCGATGGCGATGGTGACGATGAAGCCGCCTGAATTGTCCGGGGACGGATCCGGCTCGGCATGGACCGCGTCGTCGTGATCCTTGGCGTCGGGCGGGTCGATGGTGACGAGCGGCAGCTTGCGCCAGTCCTCTCGGCCGGCCGCCGTCGCCGGCCGCGCGCGTTCGGCTTCCGCCAGCGTGTCGGCGCGGAAGACCGAGGGAATGCCGTGGACCTCAAGCGCGATCTGCGAGATCGCCCGTTCGCTGCCGAGATGGCCGAGCCGCTCGCGCACCCGGGCGACCGGCGGGCCGAACCGGGTGTTTCTGACGATGTCGACCGCCACGAGATCGCCGTCGCGGGCATCGCCCACGGCCTCGGCGGGAATGGCGAGCTCCCGGCCAAGATTCTTCTTGTCGACGGGCAGGAGCCGGCCGCCATGGCCGGCTATCGCGCGGAACACGCCGATCAGCCGGGCACGGCCGCGGTCGAGGATCTTCATGACGCGGGCGGTGGGCCGCGGGTCGTCGGGGGCGCCGCCGTCGGCCATGCGCACCAGGGCCCGGTCGCCGAGCCCCGGCACGGGATCGCCCGGGCGCGGCCGATGCGGCACCGCGAGCACGATGTCGGGCACCGCGCCGAGCTCGTCCTCGTCCCATTCGGCGGGCGTCGCGATCAGGTCGCCGTCGTCGTCGCGCCTGACGACATCGACGACCAGCACGCGCGGCAACGCGCCGGGCTTGTGCAGCTTGCCGCGGCCGCGCGCCAGCAGGCCGTCCTCGACGATCTCCTTCAGGAGGTGCTTGAGCGCGACCTTGTCGGCGCCGCCGAGGCCGAAATGCCGCGCGATCTCGCGCTTGCCGACCTTGCCGGGCTGGCTGGCGATGAAAGCGAGCACGTCTTCGCGGCTGGGCAGGCGCGGCGCGGCATCGGTCTTCGGCTTACGGGGCAATGATCACGGATCCTGCACGCGCCGGGGAGCGGCGCGGCTTCCAGGCTAACCGATCACGGAGCGGGACGAAACGCGCCTCGCCCGCTTCACGTCTTGGCCTTTTCGGCCGGCTTGACGGCCTTTTTCGCGGCGGCCTTCGGCTTGGCGGCGGATTTGGCCCTGGCCGCCGGCTTAGCCTCGCCATTCGCCTTGGCCCGGCGCCCGCCCTTGGGACGGGAGCCGGCGGCTTCGGCACGTGCCGCGATCAACTGCACCGCCTCGTCCATGGTCAGGCTGTCCGGAGCCTTGCCCTTGGGCAGGGTGGCGTTGACCGAGCCATGCTTGACATAGGGGCCGTAGCGGCCGGCCATGACGGTGACCGGGCCGCCGAGGGTCGGGTGCTCGCCGAGCTCGCGGCGGGGCGCGGCGGCGGCACGGCCGAACCGTCCCTTGGCGCCGCTCTCCTTGGCGACGATGAGATCGATGGCGCGGTTTGAGCCGATCGCCAGGACATCGTCGTCCTTTTCGAGATTGGCATAGGTCCGCTCGTGCTGGACGTAGGGGCCGTAGCGGCCGATGCCGACCAGGATCGGCTTGCCGCTCTCGGGGTGGACCGCGACCTCCTTCGGCAGGGCGAGCAGGGCGAGCGCCCGTTCGAGGTCGATCTCGGCCGGGCTGAGGCCCTTCGGCAGCGACGAACGCTTGGGCTTCTCGCCTTCGCCGAGCTGGATATAGGGCCCGAAGCGGCCGTCGCGCACGGTGACTTCAAGGCCGGTATCCGGATCCTCGCCGAGCCGCCGCGTGCCGTCGGGCGAGGCGCCGGCCGGAGCATCGCCGACCGCATCGGCGGTCGGGGCGGCGAGCTGACGCGTATAGCGGCATTCCGGATAGTTCGAGCAGCCGATGAAGGCGCCGAACTTGCCAAGCTTCAGGGACAGCGTGCCGCTGCCGCAGGTCGGGCAGAGCCGCGGGTTCGTACCATCGCCCCGGTCGGGGAAGATATGCGGACCGAGGCTCTCGTTGAGCGCCGACAGCACATCGGCGACCCGCAGCTCCTTGGTGCTGTCGATCGCCGCCGTGAAATCGCGCCAGAAGTCGCGCAGCAGTGCCTTCCAGTCGAGCTCGTGATTGGACACGAGGTCGAGCTGTTCCTCGAGCGCCGCCGTGAAGCCGTATTCGACATAGCGGTTGAAGAAGTTTTCGAGGAAGGCGATGACCAGCCGGCCCTTGTCCTCCGGCACCAGGCGCTTCTTTTCGACGCGCACATAGTCGCGGTCCTGCAGCGTCTGCAGCGTCGCTGCGTAGGTCGAGGGGCGGCCGATGCCGAGCTCTTCCATGCGCTTGACGAGGCTCGCCTCGGAATAGCGCGGCGGCGGCTCGGTGAAGTGCTGGGTGGCGGCGATCGCCTGTTTCGACAGCTTTTCGCCGACCGTCATCGCCGGCAGCCGCTTGCCGTCCTCGTCGTCGCCGTCGTCGTCGCGATCCTCGGTATAGAGGGTGAGGAAGCCGTCGAACTTCACCACCTGGCCGGTGGCGCGCAGGTCGAGCTTGCGGCCGAGCGAGGAGCCGAGGCCGCCGACGGTCGCGATGATGTCGACCGTCGTGCGCTCGAGCTCGGCGCTTTCCATCTGCGAGGCGACGGTGCGCTTCCAGATCAGCTCGTAGAGCCGGGCCTGTTCGGGCTCGAGGAAACGGGCGACGTCGCGCGGATGACGGCGGACGTCGGTCGGCCGGATCGCCTCGTGGGCTTCCTGCGCGTTCTTGACCTTGGAGGTGTATTTGCGCGGCGCGCCGGGTACGTAGCGGGCACCGAAATCCTTGCCGATCAGGCTGCGGATCTCGGCGACCGCCTCGGGGGCGACATCGACGCCGTCGGTTCGCATATAGGTGATGAGGCCGACCGTCTCGCCGCCGATGTCGGCGCCCTCGTAGAGCCGCTGGGCGATCTGCATCGTGCGGTTCGGCGCGAAGCCGTATTTGCGGCTCGCCTCCTGCTGCAGCGTCGACGTGGTGAAGGGCGGGAAGGGGTGGCGCCGCGCCGGTTTGGCCTCCACCGCGGCGACGGCGAAATGCGCCTCGTTCAGGGCCTTTTCGAAGGCGCGCGCCTCGGCCTCGGTGCCGACGTCGAGCCGCTGGATCTTCTGGCCGTCGGCGCCGACGAGGCGGGCCTCGAAGCTCTCGGCGCGTGGCGTCGCAAGGGTTGCGACCAGCGACCAGTATTCGCGCTTGACGAAGCGCTCGATCTCGGCCTCGCGCTCGCAGACGAGGCGAAGCGCTACCGACTGCACGCGGCCGGCCGAGCGGGCGCCCGGCAGCTTGCGCCAGAGCACCGGCGAGAGGTTGAAGCCGACGAGATAGTCGAGCGCGCGGCGCGCCAGATAGGCCTCGACGAGGTCGACGTCGATGGCGCGCGGATTGGCCATCGCATCGAGAACCGCCTGCTTGGTGATGGCGTTGAAGGTGACGCGCTCCACCGGCACGTCCTTCAGCACGCGCTTGTCGCGCAACGCTTCCAGGAGATGCCAGGAGATCGCCTCGCCCTCGCGATCGGGGTCGGTGGCCAGGATCAGCTTGCTCGCGCCCTTGACCATCTTGGCGATCTCGCCGATGCGCTTGGCGCCGCGGCCGTCGGCTTCCCAGACCATGGCGAAATCGGCGTTCGGATCCACCGACCCGTCCTTGGCCGGCAGGTCGCGCACGTGGCCGAACGAGGCGACGACCTCGTAGTCCGAGCCCAGATATTTGTTGATCGTCTTCGCCTTGGCCGGCGATTCGACGATGACCACGTTCACGCCCAAGATTGCGTCCCTTGAGAATCCATTCGCATCCGGCGGCCCGCCGACGGGGGCCGCAAGTCGGGCGGAACATGGGCACAAGGCCGCATCAAGTCAAATGGGAGAAATGCCCGATAGGCCTCTGTGTGGCTTCGACGCTGCGCCCGCCGGGCATCAGAGGAGACCTGCGCCTCCGGCGGGATCGCGCCAGACCCGGCCGGCGAGCTCCAGCTCGAGGAGGACGATCCGGACCGTCGCCACGGAGAGGCCCGCCTGCCTGACGATGTCGTCGACGGCGACCGGCACCGGACCGAGCAGGTCGAGCACGCGGGCGCGCTGGTCGTCGGCGGGCTCCACCGGGGCGGGTCGATCCTGCTCCTCGGCGCCGAGGCGCTGCGGCCCCATGGCGACCAGCGGCGCGAGCACGCCGGTGACGTCCTCGACGCCGGTGACGAGCACCGCGCCCTGTTTCAGCAGCCGGTTGGTGCCTGCCGCGCGGGGATCGAGCGGCGAACCGGGCACGGCGAAGACCTCGCGGTTCTCCTCCAGAGCGAGCCTGGCAGAAATGAGCGAGCCGGAGCGTTCCGCCGCCTCGACCACGACGAGGCCGAGCGACAGGCCGGCAATCAGCCGGTTGCGGCGCGGGAAGTCCTTGGCGCGCGGTTCGTGGTCAACAGGCATTTCGCTGATCGCACAGCCGGTTGCAACGATCTGTTCGAGTAATGGTTTGTTTTCGGGCGGGTAGATCCGATCATGGCCGCCGGCGAGAACCGCGACGGTGCCGCCGGCCAGCGAGGCCCGATGGACGGCGGTGTCGATGCCGCGCGCGAGGCCCGAAACGGTGACGAAACCGCTCTCGGCGAGACCGCGCGCGAGCAGGCCCGCCATCTTGAGGCCGGGGATCGAGGCATTGCGGGCGCCGACCAGCGCCACGGCCGGCCGGTGCAGCGCGTCGACACGGCCGCGGATGCCGATCAGCGGCGGCGGCACGGCGGTCTCGCGCAGCAGCGGCGGATAGTCAGGTTCGTGGAGCGCCGTCAGCTGGATGCCACTGCGGGCCGCAGCCGCCATCTCGCGCTGGGCCTGGTCGTGGCCGAAGACGCGGAAGTCGCGGTCGCCGCCGCGCCGGGACAGGCCGGGCAGGGCGTCGAGCGCCGCCTCGGCGCTGCCATAGAGCCGGAGCAGTTCCCGGAAGGTGCGGGGGCCGACATGGGCCGAACGGGCCAGGCGCAGCCAGGCGAGGCGTTCCGCATCGGTCAGGCGTCGACCCGGCCGGCTGGTCATGGCGGCCCGCAGGTGGTCGCGCGCCGGGCGCTCACGTGGCCGTCCCCGAGCTCTTCTCGCCGATCCGGCTTTCGGTGCCGGCAAGCAGCTTGCCGATATTCTGGTGATGTTTCGCCCAGAGCGCGACGGCGACGACGAGGGTCGCGACACCCATCTGCAGCGGCGAGCCGGCAGGGGCGGGCAGCACGGCCTGCAGGGCCGGCCATTTGGCGAGCGCGATGAGCGCGAGCGGCGTCAGGACGCTCGCCACCAGTGCCGCCAGCGACGAGTAGCGGAAGGCGAAGGCCATGGCGAGCCAGACGATGGCGAAGAACAGGAAGGCCGGCCAATAGAGGCCCAGCAGCAGGCCGAGGAAGGTCGCAACGCCCTTGCCGCCCTTGAAGCCGAGCCAGACGGGAAAGATATGGCCGAGAAAGGCGCCGATGCCGGCGACGAGGCCCGCCTCTGCACCGGCCAGGTGGCGTGCAATCAGCACCGCGGCGGTCGCCTTCAACGCATCGAGCAGCAGGGTGGCCGCGGCGAGCTTCTTGTTGCCCGTGCGCAGCACGTTGGTCGCGCCGATATTGCCGGAGCCGATGGTTCTGATGTCGCCGAGCCCGGCGCCGCGGGTGAGCAGCAGCCCGAACGGGATCGACCCCAGGAGATAACCGAGGCCGAGGACCGGAACGAGGACGGATAGCGGGAGATCGAACATCGAACGGGGCCCTTGCGGATGCGGTCCTGTCTGCCTGGCGCGGCCGATCCTATCATTTGCGCGCCAGCCGCATAGCGCCATCGTCACATGACGGAGGTGAAGAACCACCGGCAACGCGTTGATTCCGGACGAAGCTCTCGGGAGGCGGCCGAGCCTATCCGTGCACGGCGCGGCCGGCCACCAGCGTCTTGATCACCCGGCCGGTGAGGCGCGCTTCGTCAAAGGGCGAGTTCTTGCATTTCGACTTCAGCGTGTCCCGGTCCAGAACCCAGGGCTCGTCGATGTCGATGACGGCGAGATCGGCGGGCGCGCCGCGGGCGAGCGTGCCGCCGGGCAGGCCGAGAAGCCGCGCCGGCGTCGTCGACAGGGCCTTCAAGAGGGTCGGCAGCGGCACCAGCCCGGAATGGACGAGGCGGAGCGCGGCGGACAGCATGGTCTCGACGCCGACCGCGCCGGGCGCGGCTTCCGCGAAGGGAAGGCGCTTGGTCTCGACGTCCTGCGGGTCGTGATCGGAAACGACGACGTCGATCACGCCGTCGGCCACGGCATCGGCGAGGGCCAGGCGGTCGTCCTCGGTGCGCAGCGGCGGCGACAGCTTGCAGAAGGTGCGGTAGCTGCCGATGTCGTTTTCGTTGAGGGTCAGGTGATTGATCGTCACCGCGGCGGAGACCGGCAGGCCTTCGTTCTTGGCCCGGGCAATGATGGCGAGGCTGTCGCGGCAGGTGATGGAGGCGGCGTGGTAGCGCGCGCCGGTCAGCTTGACGAGGCGCATGTCGCGCTCGAGCATGACCGTCTCGGCCTCGACCGGAATGCCTGAGAGCCCGAGGCGCGAGGCGAATTCGCCTTCGTTCATCACGCCTTCGCCGATAAGATCGGGATCTTCCGTGTGATGCACGATCAGGGCATCGAAATCGCGCGAATAGGTCATGGCCCGGCGCATGACGAGGGCGTTGGTGACCGAATGGGCGCCATCGGTGAAGGCCACGGCACCGGCCTCCTTGAGCAGGCCGAACTCGGTCATTTCACGGCCGGCGAGCTTCTTGGTGATCGCCGCCATGGGATGGATGCGCACCACGCCGGTGTCGCGCGCCCGGCGCAGCAGGAAGTCGACGATGGCGGGATCGTCGATGACCGGCTCGGTCGAGGGCTGGCAGACGATGGTGGTGACGCCGCCGGCGGCCGCGGCACGCGAGGCCGAGGCCAGCGTCTCGCGGTATTCGTAGCCCGGCTCGCCGACGAAACATCTGATGTCGACGAGGCCCGGCGCCACCACGGCGCCGCGGCAGTCGACAATTTCGGTGCCGTCCGGCACGGCGCTGGCCGTGAGCGCCGCGCCATGGTCGCGGATGACGCCGTTCTCGACGAACAGGCCGCCCGTCACATCGGTGCCGGCGGCCGGGTCGATCAGCCGGGCATTGGCGAGCAGCAGGGGGCGGGGGTCGGGCTGGGCCATGGCGTCACGCATTCGGCAGGTTGCGCGCGAGCGCTTCGAGCACGGCCATGCGGACCGCAACGCCCATTTCGACCTGCTCGCGGATCAGCGACTGGGCGCCGTCGGCGACCGAGGTGGCGATCTCGACGCCCCGGTTCATGGGGCCCGGATGCATGACGAGGGCATCGGGCTTGGCATAACGCAGCTTCGCTTCGTCGAGCCCGTAGAAGTGGAAATATTCCTGCACCGAGGGCACGAAGGACCCGTTCATGCGCTCGCGCTGGAGGCGCAGCATCATGACGATGTCGGCGTCCTTCAGGCCCGACTTCATGTCGCGATAGACTTCGACGCCGAGCCGTTCCAGCGAGGCCGGCAGCAGCGTCGAGGGGCCGATGGCGCGCACGCGCGCCTGCATCTGGTTGAGCAGGATGATGTTCGAGCGGGCGACACGCGAATGCAGGATGTCGCCGCAGATCGCCACCGTCAGGCGTTCCAGCCGGCCCTTGTTGCGGCGGATGGTGAGTGCGTCGAGCAGGGCCTGGGTCGGGTGCTCGTGGGTGCCGTCGCCGGCATTGACCACCGAGCAGTCGACCTTCTTCGACAGCAGCTCGACCGCGCCGGAGGCCGCGTGGCGCATGATCAGGATATCGGGGTGCATGGCATTGAGCGTCAATGCCGTGTCGATCAGCGTCTCGCCCTTCTTGATCGAGCTCTGCGCCACCGACATGTTCATCACGTCGGCGCCCAGGCGCTTGCCGGCGAGCTCGAAGGACGACTGCGTCCGGGTCGAGTTTTCGAAGAACAGGTTGATCTGGGTCCGGCCGCGCAGAGAGGTTCGCTTCTTCTCGACCTGGCGGTTGAGGGTGACGAACTCTTCGGCCAGATCGAGCAGGCCGGTGATCTCTGCAGCGGAAAGGCCTTCGATCCCGAGCAAGTGCCGGCGGTTCAGCACGAAGGACGAGGGCGTAACTGTCATAAGCCCTGGCGCTTAAACGGAGTCGAGGGCCATAGCAAGGCGGATCTCGCGGCTTGTCCCAGATGAAATCTCATCGCGCTAAGCCGGTGGTGGCAAGACACCGCCGCTCGATGATCTGGACGGGCGGGAAGGTCAGGCAGTCGGCGGTATCGAACAGCACCTCGAAGGGGCGGTGCGCGGCTTCGAGGGCGGCCAGCGCCTCGGCCATGCGGTGGGCGGCAATGCCGGTCGCCAGCGTGCAGTGGGGAATCCAGGCCCCGGGCCGATAGTGCGGATGACAGCGGGCCGGATCGATCGAGCGGTGCACGGCTTCGTGCAGCGCGGCAAGACCGGCATCGGGCCCGGGCGCGGCCCAGACGACCGGCGATCCGTCGCCGAAATGGCGGATCTGCGCAAAGCTCAGCCGGACGGGCATGGCCGCTGCCGCCATTGCGGCGAAAGCCGCCTGCATGGCCGGCAGCTCGATCCGTTCGTAGATCGCAAGGGTGATATGCGGCGCATAGGCCTGCGCCGCCATGCTGGCTTCGGGCTCGAAGGCGGCGGCTGCCGCCTGGAGCGCAAGAAGCGGGGCTATCGTCGCATTGTCCGCCGTCAGGCAGATCGCGTGTTTCGGACCGATCGCTGGGGACATCGGTCCCCAGCTTGGCTCAGACCGCCGGCTTCGGCAAGGCTGGCGCGGCTTCGGGGGCCTTGCCGAGGCGCTTGTCGAGATAGGTGCTGACGACGCTCATGAGGTCGTCGATCGAGTTCTCGAAGAAGTGGTTGGCCCCGGGCACGACCTGCTGGTCGATGATGATGCCCTTCTGCGTCTTCAGCTTCTCGATCAGGCCCTGGACGGAAGCCAGCGGCGACACGCCGTCCTTGTCGCCGTGCACGATCAGGCCGGAGGACGGGCAGGGGGCGAGGAAGGAGAAATCGTAGAGATTGGGCTGCGGCGCGACCGAAATGAAACCCTCGACCTCCGGGCGGCGCATCAGCAGCTGCATGCCGATCCAGGCGCCGAAGGAGAAGCCGGCGATCCAGCAGGTGCGCGCCTCGGGATTGAGCGCCTGCGCATAGTCGAGCGCCGAAGCAGCGTCCGAAAGCTCGCCGACGCCGTGATCGAAGCTGCCCTGGCTGCGGCCGACGCCGCGGAAATTGAAGCGCAGGACCGAGAAGCCGCGGCTGACGAACTGATAATAGAGGTTGTAGACGATCTGATTGTTCATCGTCCCGCCGAATTGCGGGTGCGGATGGAGGACGATCCCGATCGGCGCGTTGCGGACCTTGGCCGGATGATAGCGGCCCTCGATCCGACCGGCCGGACCGTTGAAGATCACCTCAGGCATGAAAGAACCTCGTCCACAGGTATGCCGCGGCGCCGACCCGAAAGCGAACCTGCCCGCGGTGGGTGTCCGTCCTTGACAGGTCGGGCTGTCACCCTTAGTTTTTAGAATTGTTCTAAAGTTTGCGCCCGATCGCCCGATGAACGGGTTCGAACGGCTCAAACACGTGAGGGTCGGGCCTATAGCACGATCCCACGACAAAATGCCAAGCTTTTCCGCATCGGGACGTTCGCGAAGGCGACGTTGCGGGCGGGGCGCTTCGACCGAGGACCGATCGACCGCATGACGCGCGTCTATCTCGACCACAATGCCACGGCGCCGTTGCGGCCGGAGGCCCGCGAGGCCGTACTGGCGGCGATGGCGCTCGCCGGCAACGCCTCTGCGGTGCATGGCGAGGGGCGGGCGGCGCGGCGGCTGGTCGAGGCGGCCCGCGAGGCGGTCGCCCGGCTGACCGGCGCCGAGGCCAAGCACGTCACCTTCACCTCCGGCGGCAGCGAAGCGGCGGCGAGCCTGCTCGTGCCGGGGTTCAAGGGCCTGCGGGCGGGCCCGGCCCGTTCGCTCATCGTTTCGGCGGTCGAACATTCCTGCGTACTGGCCGGCGGCCGGTTCGCGCCCGCCGATGTCCATGTCTGCCCGGTGGACGGCCTCGGCCGGATCGATCTCGGTGCGCTGGAGACCTTGCTCGGCGCCGCGCCGGGCCCGGCACTCGTCGCCGTCATGTTCGCCAACAACGAAACCGGCGTGCTGCAGCCGCTCGCGGACGTGCGCCGTCTCGCCGAGGCCCATGGAGCGAGCCTGGTCATCGATGCCGTCCAGGCGCTTGGCAAGGTGCCCGTCGACATCGCCGCCTTGGGCGCCGATGCGCTTTTCGTGTCCGGCCACAAGATCGGCGCGCCGCAAGGCGTCGGCGCCTTCGTGCGCGCCGGCGACGATGTCGGCTTCGACCGTCTCGTCACGGGCGGCGGCCAGGAGATGCGCTGGCGGGCCGGCACGGAAAATCTGACTGGGATTGCCGGCTTCGGCGCGGCGGCCCTGGCTGTACTTGACAAAATGAGTCAGGAAATCGCCGAGATCGCTGCCATGCGGGACTGGATGGAGGCGGAGATCGCCACTATATCCCGCGCGAGCGAGGTTATTGGCTTGCAAGCGGATCGTTTGGCGAATACCAGCCTGACCGTCCATCCGGGTCTGGACGGTGAAACCACGATGATCGCCCTCGATCTCGCCGGTGTCGCCGTGTCGACCGGATCGGCCTGTACGTCGGGCAAGGTCGCGCCGAGCCATGTGCTCGCCGCCATGGGGCTCCCGGCGGACAAGGCGAAATCGGCAATCCGCGTCAGCCTCGGATGGTCCACCACCAGGGCCGATGTGGAACGTTTCACGGCCGCCCTGGCGGCACATGTTCAGAAGCTGGCGGGCCGGGGTTCCCGGGCCGCCTGAGGCCGGCGCACCAGCGCCGCCTCGAAGAATGCCAACCTGCGGCCCTTGAAGCCGCATGGACGAGGAGAGAGCAATGCCTGCTGTTCAAGAAACCGTTGAACAGGTCCGCGCGATCGACGTCGACCAGTACAAATACGGGTTCTCGACGGATATCGAGATGGAGCTTGCGCCCATCGGTCTCTCCGAGGACACCGTCCGCTACATTTCGGCGCGCAAGAAAGAGCCGGAATGGATGCTGGAATGGCGACTGGAGGCCCTGCGGCGCTGGCTGACCCTGCGCGAACCCGACTGGGCGCGCGTCAACTATCCGAAGATTGACTTCCAGGACATTCACTACTACGCCGCGCCGAAATCGAACCCGGCGCCGAAGTCGCTGGACGAGATCGATCCGGCGATCCTGGAGACCTACAAGAAGCTGGGCATCCCCCTGCGCGAACAGGAGATCCTGGCCGGCGTCGCGCCCGAGAGCCGCATCGCCGTCGATGCCGTGTTCGACAGCGTCTCGGTGGTCACCACCTTCAAGGAGGAGCTGCGGAAGGCGGGCGTCATCTTCTGCTCGATCTCGGAGGCGCTGCAGGAGCACCCCGAGCTCGTGAAGAAATATATCGGCTCGGTGGTTCCGACGACCGACAATTTCTACGCGACGCTGAACGCGGCGGTGTTCTCCGACGGTTCCTTCGTCTATGTGCCGCCGGGCGTGCGCTGCCCGATGGAGCTGTCGACCTATTTCCGCATCAACGAGCAGAAGACCGGCCAGTTCGAGCGCACGCTGATCATTGCCGACAAGGGCTCCTATGTCAGCTATCTCGAAGGCTGCACGGCGCCGATGCGCGATGAGAACCAGCTGCACGCGGCTGTCGTCGAGCTGATTGCGCTCGAGGATGCCGAGATCAAATATTCGACCGTCCAGAACTGGTATCCGGGCGACGCCCAGGGCCGGGGCGGCATCTACAATTTCGTCACCAAGCGCGGCGACTGCCGCGGCGCGCGCTCCAAGATTTCCTGGACCCAGGTCGAGACCGGTTCGGCGATCACCTGGAAATATCCCTCCTGCATCCTGCGCGGCGACGACAGCCAGGGCGAGTTCTATTCGATCGCGGTGTCGAACGGCGCGCAGCAGGTCGATTCCGGCACCAAGATGATCCATCTCGGCAAGAACACGCGTTCGCGGATCATCTCCAAGGGCATTGCCGCCGGCCGGTCCGAGAACACCTATCGCGGCCTGGTCTCGGCGCATCGCCGGGCGACCAATGCCAAGAACTTCACCAACTGCGACTCGCTGCTGATCGGCGACAAGTGCGGCGCGCACACCGTGCCCTATATCGAGAGCAAGACCTCGACCGCGGTGTTCGAGCACGAGGCGACCACCTCGAAGGTCTCGGAGGACCAGATGTTCTATTGCCGGCAGCGCGGCCTCTCCGCCGAGGAGGCGGTGGCGCTGATCGTCAACGGCTTCGTCAAGGACGTGCTGCAGCAGCTGCCCATGGAGTTTATGGTCGAGGCGCAGAAGCTGATCGCCATCTCGCTGGAGGGCAGCGTCGGCTGACCGATCGGCGCTTCCGCGCCGGAGGCGCCGCCGCCCGGCCGCCGGCGCGGAGGCGCCGGATCTCTCCATTCCCTGCGCAAGGTTGCCGAGACGGCCTGGCGCCCCAACGACATTCCAGGACCCCAACCCATGCTCGAGATCAAGAACCTGACCGCCAAGATCGCCGACGAGGACACCCAGATCCTGAACGGCCTGAACCTGACCGTGGAGACCGGCAAGGTCGTCGCGATCATGGGTCCGAACGGTTCCGGCAAGTCGACGCTCTCCTACGTGCTGGCCGGCCGCGAGGACTATGAGGTCACCGACGGCGAGGCCTGGCTCGACGGCGTCAACATCCTGGACATGGAACCGGAGGACCGCGCAGCGGCCGGCCTGTTCCTGGCTTTCCAGTATCCGATCGAGATCCCGGGCGTCGGGCAGATGACCTTCCTGAAGGCGGCGATCAACGCCCAGCGCAAGAAGAATGGCCAGGACGAGATCGCAACGCCGGAATTCATCAAGCTGGTCAACGCCAAGGCCAAGGAGCTCGGCATCTCCCCCGACATGCTCAAGCGCTCGGTCAATGTCGGCTTCTCGGGCGGCGAGAAGAAGCGCAACGAGATCCTGCAGATGTCGCTGCTCGCGCCGAAGCTGGCGATCCTCGACGAGACCGATTCCGGCCTCGACATCGACGCGCTGAAGATCGTCGCCGACGGCGTCAACCGGATGCGCGCGCCCGACCGCTCCTTCGTCGTCATCACGCACTACCAGCGCCTGCTCGACTACATCAAGCCGGACGTCGTGCACGTCCTCTCCAAGGGCCGGATCGTCAAGACCGGCGGACCGGAGCTTGCCCTGGAGCTGGAAGCCAACGGCTATGCCGACGTGGTCGGCAAGGCGGCGTGAGGATCAGGCGATGAACGCGGTCACTCCCATTCGCACCCCGGCGGAACAGGCGCTGATCGGCGCCTATGCCGCGACCAAGGGGGCTGGCAGCGAGGCGCTCGAAGCGCTGCGCTCGGCCGGCTTCTTCCGCTTCGAAATGCTCGGCCTGCCGCACCGGCGCGTCGAGGAGTGGAAATATACCGACCTGCGCACCATGATGCGCGACGCCAAGCCCTTTGCCGGCGCGCCGGACGCGGCGACGCTGCTGGCGGCCAAGACCTCGCTCTATGCCCTGCCGCGGATCGGCGAATGCCGCATCGTGGTGCTGGACGGTGCCTTCGCGCCGGAGCTCTCCGACCTCTCCAAGCTGCCGGCGGGCGTGACCGTGTCGGGCCTGGCCGATGCGCTGGCGCGCCGGCCCGCGATCGCCGCCCGCCTTGCCGGCGGCACGATCGCCCAGGGCAATGCCGCCTTCGCGCTGAACGCGTCCTTCCTCTCCGACGGCCTGCTGGTCGAAATCGCGCCGGGTGCCGAGGTCGGCCATGCGCTCGATCTCGTCTCCATCGTCTCCGACGGGCCGGCGCGCTTCGTCAACCTGCGCAATCTGGTGGTTGTCGGCGACAAGGCGTCGGCGACGATCGTCGAGACCCATATCGGGCCCGACGGGGTCGATTATCAGAAGAACTCGGTGCTGCAGGTCGTGGTCGGCGCCGGCGCGACGCTGGAACATGGCCGGCGGCAGGTCGACGGCAAGGATGCGCTGCATCTGGCGACCCTCGAGGCGGAAATCGGCGCCGATGCCCATTTCGACAGCCTGACGCTGACGACCGGCGCGGCGATCTCGCGCAACCAGCTCTTCGTCCGGTTCGCCGGCGAGCATTCGACCGCCTCGCTTCGCGGCGTCTCGATGCTGCGCGGCAAGCAGCACTCGGACACCACGCTGGTGGTCGAGCATGCCGTGCCGCATTGCGACAGCCGCGAGACGTTCAAGCACGTCCTCGACGGCGAGGCCCACGGCGTGTTCCAGGGCAAGATCATCGTCGCGCCGGATGCCCAGAAGACCGACGGCAAGATGATGAGCCAGGCCATCATGCTGGCCGAAGGGCCGTCCATGGACAACAAGCCGGAGCTCGAGATCTTCGCCGACGACGTCCAGTGCGGCCACGGCTGCACCTGCGGCGCGCTCGACCCGGACCTGATGTTCTACCTGAAGGCCCGCGGCATTCCGCATGCGGAAGCCGAGGCGCTGCTGATCGAGGCCTTCGCGCGCGAAGCCATCGAGGATTTCGGCGGCGATCTGCCTGCGGTCGAGGAGCTGCGCGAAGCCATGTTCGGCACGATCGCCGAGTGGATGCGCACGCGCTGAGGCTGACGGCTTCCCGATAGGCCCTGCATGACGGTTGGCCATGCAGGGCGCATCAAGCGAATGTCGGTTCGCAGAGACGAGAAGGTGTGAGGCATGGGCGCGCGTCATCCCGCGGTTGCCGACGGCTATGATGTCGACCTGATCCGCAAGGACTTTCCGGCGCTCGCGCTGAAGCCCTATGGCAAGGATCTCGTCTATCTCGACAATGCCGCTTCGGCGCAGAAGCCGGCGGCGGTCATCGAGCGCATGAAGCGCGCCTACGAGACCGAATATGCCAATGTCCATCGCGGCCTGCATTATCTCGCCAATGCCGCGACGGAGGCCTATGAGGCCGCCCGCGAGAGCGTCAGGGCGTTCCTGAACGCAGGCTCGACTGACGAGATCATCTTCACGCGCAATGCGAGCGAAGCGATCAATCTGGCGGCGGCCTCCTTCGGCGGCATGGTGATCGGCGAGGGCGACGAGATCGTCGTCTCGATCATGGAGCATCACTCCAATATCGTGCCCTGGCACTTCCACCGCGAGCGCCGCGGCGCGAAGCTGGTCTGGGCGCCGATCGACGATCAGGGCAATTTTCTCCTCGAGGAGTTCGAGAAGCTGCTCGGGCCGCGGGTCAAAATGGTCGCGCTGACCCACATGTCGAATGCGCTCGGCACGGTGGTGCCGATCAAGGACGCGATCCGTCTTGCCCATGCCCGCGGCATTCCGGTGCTGGTCGACGGTTCCCAGGCCGCCGTCCACATGGACGTCGACGTCCGCGACCTCGATGCCGACTTCTATGTGTTCACCGGCCACAAAGTGTACGGGCCGACCGGTATCGGCGTGCTTTACGGCAAGCGCGAGCACCTCGACCGCATGCCGCCCTTCAACGGCGGCGGCGAGATGATCAGCGTCGTCACCACCGAAACAGTGACCTACAACGATCCGCCGCATCGTTTCGAGGCGGGTACGCCGGCGATCGTCCAGGCGATCGGCCTCGGCGAGGCGCTCGACTACATGATGTCGATCGGCCGTGACAAGATCCGAGCGCATGAGGATGGGCTGGTGCGCTATGCCCATGAGCGGCTCGGCGCGATCAATTCGCTCCGGATCTTCGGCGAGGCGCGTGACAAGGGGGCGATCGTCTCGTTCGAGATGAAGGGCGCCCATGCCCATGACGTTGCGACCGTGATCGACCGCTACGGCGTCGCGGTCCGTGCCGGCACGCATTGCGCCATGCCGCTCCTGCAGCGTTTCGGCGTCACTTCCACCTGCCGGGCGTCCTTCGCGCTCTACAACACCCGCGACGAGGTCGATGCGCTGGCCGAGGCGCTGATCAAGGCCCAGGGCATGTTCGGCTGATCGGGCGCCCGCGCGGCGTTCGATTTGAAATGCCGCGCCGACGGCATTATGTGACGTTCGCGGCGTTGTCACCGCCACGGATGGCCTGTGCGGTTTCATACGAACAAGGGACCTTGACCCCTATGGACGATACTCAGACGCTCAACACGACGGTCGCCGGCGACACGTCGGCGATCCCGCCGGAAGAGCTGGATCGGCTGACCGACGACATCGTCGCGGCCATGAAGTCGGTCTACGACCCCGAGATTCCCGCCGATATCTACGAGCTCGGGCTGATCTACCGCGTCGATATCGACGATGACCGCAAGGTGGCGATCGACATGACGCTGACCTCGCCGTCGTGCCCCGCCGCGGCCGAACTGCCGGGCATGGTCGAGAATGCCGTCGCATCCGTTCCCGGCATTGCCGAGGTCAAGGTGACGCTGACCTTCGATCCGCCCTGGGACCAGAGCCGCATGTCGGACGAGGCGCGCGTCGCGCTCAACATGTGGTGACGGCGACATCCGGGCTTAACTTCGCCCGGCTACTTTCTATATCTTGATCAGAGCTGCTTTGGACGCCGGGCCTTGAACCCGGTCCGTTTCGGAGACCTGAAGACCATGCCGCTACCGAAAATGCAGGCCATGCGCCTCACTGATGCCGCTGCCGAACGGGTGAGGGCGCTCACCGAGGCCGCGGGCAACGCCCAGGCCGGCCTCAGGGTCGGCGTCAAGAAGGGCGGCTGCGCCGGCATGGAATATACGATGGAGTTCATCGACGGGCCGGCCAAGTTCGACGAGATCGTCGAGGACAAGGGCGTGCGCGTCTTCATCGACGCGAAGGCCGTGCTCTATCTGCTTGGCACCGAGATGGACTATGTCGTCGACAAGATGTCGGCGCGGTTCGTGTTCAACAACCCGAACCAGACCTCGGCCTGCGGCTGCGGCGAATCGATCGCGCTGACGCCCGCCGCCCCGGAAGCGCTCGGCGCCTCCTGATGCGCTCGGGGCTGATCGATCCCGACGTCCTGAAAGACCTGTTCCAGCCCTTCGGCCCCATCGTCGTCCGAACCATGTTCGGCGGCCAGGGCATCATGCGCGATGGGTTGATGTTCGCGCTCGTCCATGACGGCGTGGTCTATCTGAAGTCGGATGCGGAGGCCGACGCCGCCTTCGCTGCCGAAAATTGCACCCCTTTCGTCATGACCACCAGGGCGGGCAAGGAAATGGGCCTGAACTACCGGCGCATGCCGGAGGCCTGCTACGACGACGAGGCGAGCGTGAGGCAGTGGGCGGGTCTTGCCTGGGGCGCCGCGCTCAGGGCCGCGGCAAGAAGGCCCGTGCCCCGGCCGTCGCGCGGCGGCAAGCCGAAGGCGTCCCGCGCGCGATAGGTGGGGAACCGGCCGGCCCACAGATTTGCGCTCCCTTGTCGGATCGCGTCTCCCGGTGACGTCCTTCGAAAGAGACAGCGGAGGACGACGATGAGCCAGATCAGGAAGGGCCATGCCGAAGCGGGTGGTGTCCGCTACGGCTACGAGATTCACGGCGAGGGGGCGCCCCTGCTGCTGCTGCACGGCGGGTTCGGCACGATGGACATGGTCGCCCCGCTGCGCGATCGCCTCGCCGAGCGACGCCGGGTGATCAGCGTCGACCTCTACGGCCACGGCCGCACAGCGCTGACCGACCGCCCGATCGATACCATCGCCATGGGCGACGACATGGCGACCGTGGTGCGCTCCCTCGGATTCGAGCGGGTGGACGCGATGGGCTATTCCGCCGGCGGCAAGGTCTCCTTCCGCCTGGCGGTTCAACATCCCGAAACGGTGCGCAAGCTGGTCCTGGCTTCCGTCGCCTATGCCAGTACCGGCTTCTACGCGGACACCCGCGCGCAGCAGCAGGGCATCAGCCGCGAGACGGCGGCCATGCTGATGCAAAGCCCCCTATACGACGCCTACAAGGCGGTGGCGCCGCGCGTCGAGGATTTCGCCGAATTCGTCGCACGCATGGGCGAGGCCCTGCGCCAACCGTATGACTGGTCGGAAGAGGCCGCGGCGCTGAAGCCGACCACGCTGCTGGTCTACGGCGACAGCGACATCTTCGAGCCGGGGCATATCGTGCGCTTCTACCAGTTGCTCGGAGGCGGGCTGCGCGACGGCGGCTGGGACGGGTCTGGCATGGTTCGCCACAGACTGGCGATCCTGCCCGGCGTCACCCACTACACGCTGCCCGATGCCCCGGGCCTTGTCGACATGGCGCGGGCTTTCCTCGACGGGTGAGCACCGGGCCGTCCGGCCGGCGCCGAAGCGACGGCGCCACCTCCGGGCGCGAACCATGTCGACCCGCTCGGACACCAGTGCCGGCCGAGATAGCCTCGTGGCCAATATCGGTTCAGGCCACCTTGGGGCGCTCGCGGGTGATTTCAGCGTCGGTTTCGCAGATCACGCGGTTCCGGCCGCTGCGCTTGGCGGTATAGAGGCACTTGTCCGCGCGCTCATAGAGTGTCGCCGCGGTGTCGCCCGGCTGGAACATGGCGACGCCGAGCGAGACCGTGATCCGGCCGAGATTTTCGCTGGTCGAGCGCTTGATCAGTTCCTTGGTCATGACCGCGCGCCGGATGTGCTCGGCGACCGAGACCGCCGCGCGCTGCGTCGTGTCGGGCAGGATGATCGCGAATTCCTCGCCGCCGTAGCGGCAGGCGAGGTCGCCCGGCTTGACGTTCTGCTTGACCGCCAGGGCCACGAGCCGCAGCACCTGGTCGCCGGTCAGATGGCCGAACG
The DNA here is from genome assembly GCA_000751295.2 of bacterium YEK0313. Classification (NCBI taxonomy): domain Bacteria; species bacterium YEK0313. The sequence continues at coordinate 3,686,824 of CCMO02000001.1, read as the reverse complement.
TGTCGTTGAACTTCTTGAAGTTGTCGATGTCGCTGACCAGGAGCGCCAGCGGCGTGCCGGACTTCTGCGCCAGCAGGAGGGCCTTGTTGATCGCCTGGTCGTAATATTTGCGATTGCCGAGCGAGGTCAGCGGATCGGTCAGCGATTCCGTGCGCGCTGCATCAAGATTGTCCTGCAACTGCCTGATTTCGCTGCGCGATGCGCGCAACCGCTGCTCCAGCGCCTTGTTGTTGGCTTCGATTTCGCGGGTCGAGCGCACCAGGGTCTCGATGACCGCCCGGACGCCGTCGGTCGAGCCGGCCGCCGACAGCTTGGCCGAGGCCCCGGCGAGATCGTGGCCATAGGCGCTCGCCTGGCCGGCCGCCGAATCGATCATCCGCATGACGCCTTCGATCTCGTCCATCACGCGGCTGCCGACGACGTCGATCTTGTCGGTGAGGCGGCCAGGCGACAGGAACTGCTCGTAGATCGCATCGAGCTGGTCCTGGCTGACCGCGCCATGCTCGGCGATCAGCGCATTGACCGCGTCCGACAGCTCGGTGTGGTAGCCGGAAGCGTAGGCGTACCAGACCTCGTAGTTGCGCGGGATCGCCGCAAGCTTGCGCCCCTTGATCTGTCCGAAGGCCAGATCGGCGAAGGAATGCGTCCGTTCGATGTCGTCGTAACGCTCAAACATAGCGGCGGCCGTCCCTGCCGGACAGGAGGCGGGCAGGACGCAGCCCCCTTGGATTGTAGCCGGCAGGTTATGCAGCCAATACTGAATGGCCGGTAAAGGCGATCGTTACGATTTGGCCGGTTGACGGGACTTAAAGGTTATCGGACGCAGCAGGAACTGCGGAAGATGCGACAGATCGGCCTCTTCGGAAGCGTCCGAGCGCTGCTGGGACCGGGGCGACGGCTGGCCGCGCGGCGCACGATCCTCGCGGGCGGGGCGGTCGTCGCGGGCCGGACGCTCCTCACGGGCGGAACGGGCCGGGCGATCGCCGCCGGACCGTGCTTCGCCGCGCCGGGCATCGCCACCCTTGGCGTCGCCGCGCCGGCCGCGGCCGGTTTCGCCGCGTCCGCCCTCGCGGCTGCTGCGGCGCTCGCGCCGCGCTTCGCTCGCCTCCTCGTCGGAAACCGGCGAGCCGTCCCAGTTGATCGCCTGGCCGATCAGCTTCTCGATGGCGGCGAGCGCCTTCATGTCCTCGGTGGTGACGATGGTGATGGCGGTGCCGAGACGCCCCGCGCGGCCGGTGCGGCCGATCCGGTGGACATAGTCCTCCGGATGATGCGGGGTGTCGTAGTTGAAGACGTGGCTGACATCGGGAATGTCCAGCCCGCGCGCGGCGACGTCGGAGGCGACCAGGAGCTGGGTGGCGCCGTCACGGAACGAGGCGAGTGCCTGCATGCGCGCGCGCTGGTCCATGTCGCCGTGCAGGGCAGCAACCGAGAAGTCGTGCTTCTGCAGCGACTTGTAGAGTGTCGCGACCTCGCTCTTGCGGTTGCAGAAGATGATCGCGTTCTTCAGGTTCTCGGCGCCGCGGATGAGGTGGCGCAGCATGTCGCGCTTCTCGTAGTCCTTGCGGCCGGCCTTCACCAGCTTCTGGGTGATGGTGCTGGCGGTGGAGGCCGGGCGGGCGACCTCGACCTTGACCGGATTGTGCAGGAACTGCTCGGTGATGCGCTGGATCTCCGGCGGCATGGTGGCCGTGAAGAACAGCGTCTGCCGGGTGAACGGCACCATCTTGCAGATGCGCTCGATGTCCGGGATGAAGCCCATGTCCAGCATGCGGTCGGCTTCGTCGATGACGAGCAGTTCGACGCCGGTGAGCAGCAGGCGGCCGCGCTCGAAATGGTCGAGCAGGCGCCCGGGCGTCGCGATCAGCACGTCGACGCCGCGGGTCAGCTTGGCATCCTGGTCACCGAACGAGACGCCACCGATCAGCAGCGCCACGCTCAGCTTGTGGTTGGCGCCATATTTGACGAAGTTTTCCTCGACCTGGGCAGCCAGCTCGCGCGTCGGCTCGAGAATCAGCGTGCGCGGCATGCGCGCCCTGGCGCGGCCTTCCTCCAGCATGGTCAGCATCGGCAGCGTGAAGGCTGCCGTCTTGCCGGTGCCGGTCTGGGCGATGCCGAGCACGTCGCGCCGGGCCAGCACATGGGGGATGGCTTCGGCCTGGATCGGGGTGGGGGTGGTGTAGCCGGCGCTCGCGACGGCCGATTGAACCTTGGCGCTGAGGCCCAGTTCGGAAAATGACATAGGGTTGTTTAGTCCTTGGCCTTGAAGGGTCTGATGACGGGAGAGGTGACGTTCGGCGCGAAACGGTTTCGCGCGGATCGGCCCCTAGAACCCACGAGGCCGGACGGACGGTGCGGAAGGCGCAAATGCTGCTTAAGCCTTCTCGACGCGCTGCAACATAGCCCTTGAGGCTGGATTGTCAATGAATGTCAGCTGTGCAAACGGTACAACACGACGTGTTTGCGTCGCTTTGGCCCTGATTTTCAGGGCACGATGCCGTCATCGGGCCTGGCCCGATTCCGGGTGTTGGAAGACGTCATCATGGCACACGAGCCGCTTGTCCTGGTTCCGGGGTTGAATTGCACCGAGGCGCTTTTTGCGCCGCAACGCGAGGCGATCGGCCGGTCCCGGGAGGTCATCATCGCCGACCACCGCCAGGACGCCACGATCGCGGCGGTGGCGGAACGGCTTCTGGCCGAAGCGCCGCCGGTCTTTGCTCTCGGCGGCCTGTCGTTCGGCGGCTATGTGGCGTTCGAGGTCATGCGCCGGGCGCCGGAGCGGGTCACACGCCTCGCGCTCCTGGATACGCGGGCGAGCGCGGATACCGAACAGGATGCCGAAATCCGCCGGATGACCCTGAAATTCGCCGAGCGCGGCCATTTCGACGAGGTCCACAGCCTGCTCTGGCACCGCCTGGTGGATGTGGCCCGTGTGCACGATGCCGCGCTGGAGGCGCAGGTGCGGGCCATGCACGACGCGACCGGGCCGGAAACCTTCATCCGCCAGCAGAAGGCGGTGCTGGCACGGCCCGACTATCAGCCGGGGCTTGGCGCGATCATCTGTCCGACCCTGGTGCTGGTGGGGGAAGGCGACGTCATCACGCCGCCGTTCATGTCCGAGGACATGGCCGACGCGATCCCGGGAGCGCGGCTCGTCCGGATCCCCGATTGCGGCCACCTGTCGACGCTGGAGCGGCCTGAGGCGGTGAACGCGGCTCTCGCGGACTGGCTGGCCTGGTAGGCCTGGCCATTCCTCAGCGTGCGGCGAACATGACGTCGCCCGGCGGGCCGATCGTCAGCTCGTAGCGGCGGCGCTGGCCGTTGGTGAGCACGGTCGCCTCGAACAGGACACGCGAGCCGGTCGTTTCGGGCTCGATGCGGTAGTCGTCGATCTTGAGGCGCCAATCGAAGACTTCAGGGACCTCTTCGGCGGCGACGACCGCGAAGCGGCTGCCCCGGCTGTCCGGCGCGAGCCATTGGACGAACAGGCGCATCGCCTCCGCGCGCACCGAAGGGCGGATCAGCACGATGCGGGTCAAGCCCTCGCGTTCCGGGCTCGCCCAGGTGCCGGCGATCCGGACGAACATGATCTCGCCGGGAATGGCCGCCAGCAGCCGCGTCGCATCGACCGGGTCCGCCCGGGCCGGGGCAGGGACGAGGCCAGCCGCGAGGGCGGCGGCGATGAGGGCCACCTTGACGGGGGCGGGCCGGGCCGCACCCCCCGACATCTCAGATATCCAGCTCTTCGGCGAACTCGGCCCGTTCCTGGATGAAGGCGAAGCGCGGCTCGGCCTTGGCGCCCATCAGCCGCTCGACGCTGTCGGAGGTTTCCGGCCGCTCCTCGGGCTCGACATGGACGCGCAGCAGCGTGCGCACCTTCGGATCCATGGTGGTCTCCTTCAGCTGCTGCGGCATCATCTCGCCGAGGCCTTTGAAACGGCCGATCTCCACCTTCTGGTTGCCCTTGAAGGCGGATTTCAGGAGCTCGTCCTTGTGGGCGTCGTCGCGCGCATAGATCGTCTTGCCGCCCTGGCTGAGGCGGTAGAGCGGCGGCACCGCCAGATAAAGATGGCCGTTGTCGATCAGCCGCGGCATCTGCCGGTAGAAGAAGGTGATCAGCAGCGTCGCGATGTGGTCGCCGTCGACATCCGCATCGGTCATGATGATGACCTTCTCGTAGCGCAGATCGTCATCGCGATAGTGCGAGCCGGTGCCGCAGCCGAGCGCCTGGATCAGATCGGACAGCTGCTGGTTCTGCGCGAGCTTGTCGCGGCCTGCGCTGGCGACGTTGAGGATCTTGCCGCGCAGCGGCAGGATCGCCTGGGTCTTGCGGTCGCGCGCCTGCTTGGCCGAGCCGCCCGCCGAGTCGCCCTCGACGATGAACAGTTCGGAGCCCTCGGCCTGGTTGTTGGAGCAGTCGGCGAGCTTGCCGGGCAGGCGCAGCTTGCGCACCGCCGTCTTGCGGTTGACCTCCTTTTCCGCGCGCCGGCGCAGGCGCTCCTCGGCCCGCTCGATCACCCAGTCGAGCAGGCGGTTGGCCTGGTTCGGATTGCCGGCAAGCCAGTGGTCGAACGGGTCGCGAATGGCGTTTTCGACGATGCGCGAGGCCTCGGCGGTCGCCAGCTTGTCCTTGGTCTGGCCCTGGAATTCGGGCTCGCGGATGAACACCGACAGCATGACCGCGCAACCGGCGAGGATGTCGTCGGTGGTGATCTGCGCGGCGCGCTTGTTGCCGGTGCGCTCGGCATGGTCTTTCAGGCCGCGCAGCAGCGCGATCCTCAGGCCCTGCTCATGGGTGCCGCCCTCGGGGGTCGGGATGGTGTTGCAGTAGGACGAGATGAAGCCGTCCTGGTCGCCGACCCAGCCGATCGCCCATTCCGCCGAGCCATGGCCCTGGCGGTCGATCTTGCCGGAAAAGATGTCCTGGTGGACCATGGTCGCGCCGGTGAGGGTGGCGGCGAGATAGTCCTTCAGGCCGCCGGGGAAGCGCAGAACGGCCTTTTCCGGGACGTCCGTGCCCTTGACCAGCTCCGGGGCGCAGCTCCAGCGGATCTCGACGCCGCCGAACAGATAGGCCTTGGACCGCGCCATCTTGAACAGGCGCGCCGGCTTGAAGTGATGGCCGTCCTTGAAGATCTGCGGATCGGGCAGGAAGCGAATCTTCGTGCCGCGCCGGTTCTGCACCCGGCCGAGCTCCTCGAGGCCCCCCAGCGGAACGCCGCGGGAGAAGCGCTGGCGGTAGAGCGTCTGGCTGCGCGCGACTTCGACGTCGAGCTCGACGGACAGCGCATTGACCACCGATACGCCGACGCCGTGCAGGCCGCCCGAGGTCTCGTAGACCTTGGAGTCGAACTTGCCGCCCGCGTGCAGGGTGCACATGATGACCTCGAGCGCCGACTTGCCCGGGAATTTCGGATGCGGGTCGATCGGGATGCCGCGGCCGTTATCGGTGACCGTCAGCGCGCCATCGGCATCGAGCTCGACATCGATCCAGGTGGCGTGGCCGGCCACCGCCTCGTCCATGGAATTGTCGATGACTTCGGCGAAGAGGTGGTGCAGCGCCTTCTCGTCGGTGCCGCCGATATACATGCCCGGACGGCGCCGGACGGGCTCCAGCCCTTCCAGGACCTCGATGGAGGAGGCGGTATAGCCCTGTTCACCCGGCGTGCCGACGCCGGCTTTCGCCTGAGCCTTGACCGGCTCGGCCTTTGGCCGGCCGGCGGCTGCGCGCGCGGCGGCCGGCTTTTCCGAACCGGATCGCTCGAACAGGTCGTTGGAATCCATTGTACACCATGAGCTCAAAAGGGGCCCGGCCGGAAAATCCGGCGAAAGCGCCCCGAATCGATTCGCCTATCTTGGCACAAGCGTGCCCGGAAGCGAACGGAACGGAAACAGAGGCGGCGAAAGCCCCTGCAATTGCTGGTAGGCATGCGCGGCTAGGGGAGGCGGCCGGGCGGCTGGTCGCGGCCCGATATCAGACATTGCACCGTTCTGGAACCCTGGCCTTCGCCTCGCGGTTCCGCCATAGCGCTCCCGTTGCGCCATGGCATCGCCGCGGCCGATCGCTTACATCTGGATGGGGAGCGCGCCGTCCGAACGGCATGGCGCCCGACAGTGGAAAAGACCCATGACCTTCACGATGTTCGTCCCCATCGCCATCGGCGCGGTTGCCGTCGTGCTGCTGATGGGGCTCGTCAACATGCTGCGCAACGGCCCGGCCAGCACGTCGCAGACCCTGATGCGCTGGCGCGTCGGGCTCCAGTTCCTGGCGATCATCGTCATCGTGATCGCGATCTGGCTGAAGGCCAGCGGCGGCTGACCGGCGGGCAGGGCGGAGAACCATGGTCAAGCTCAACAAAATCTACACGCGTACTGGCGACGATGGCACCACCGGGCTCGCCGCCGGCGGCCGGCGGCTCAAGTTCGACCTGCGCGTCGAAGCCTATGGCATCGTCGACGAAGCCAATGCCGCGATCGGGCTCGCGCGCCTGCATACCGGCGACGACGCCGCGCTCGATGCCATGCTCTCACGCATTCAGAACGATCTGTTCGATCTCGGTGCCGATCTCGCCACCCCGGATACCGGCGAGGCGCTGGAATACGAACCGCTGCGCATCGTGCCGGCCCAGGTCGCGCGCCTCGAAGGCGAGATCGACCTGCTGAATGCCGAGCTGAAGCCGCTGAAGAGCTTCATCCTGCCGGGCGGCAGCCCGGCGGCGGCCCACCTGCATCTTGCCCGCACGATCAGCCGGCGGGCCGAGCGCGTCATGGTGGCGCTGTCGCGCCAGGCCGGCGAGATCGTGTCGCACGCCTCGCTCCACTATATCAACCGTCTCTCGGATTTCCTGTTCGTCGCCGGCCGCTACCTCAACGACAAGGGCGCGCGCGACGTGCTGTGGGTGCCGGGCGCGAACCGGTGAGCGCGGCGCGGCCGAAGGTTGCGGTTCGGAGAGGTCATGGTTCCCCGGATGTCGACCGAGCGACTGATCCTCGACCCGCGCGCCGCGTGCGATATCGAGGATTTCATCGCGATGGATGCCGATCCGATCGTGCGGCGGTTCATGCCGCCGGCTTTCCGCGACGGTTTCGATCCCGAGGCCTACCGCGCCGCGCTCGCCGGGCGTATCGGCCATGATTTCGGCCCGGGGCTTGGACATTGGACGATCCGTTCGAAGCATGCGCCGCATGATTTTCTCGGCACCGTGCTGCTGATCCCGGTCGAAGGGAGCGGACCGGGCGTCGAGATCGGCTGGCGCCTGCCGCGCGCGGCCTGGGGCAGGGGTCATGCCCGCGAGGCGGCCGCCCGGGTGCTGGCGCATGGTTTCTCGACGGTCGGCCTTGCCGAAGTCCTCGCGCTGATCGATCCTCAGAACCGGCCCTCGATCGCCACGGCGCTGGCGCTTGGCTTCACGGCGCAAGGGCAGCGCGCGGCCTATGGGACGACCTTCGATCGTTATCGTCGAGCGCAGGCACCCCCGGGGTGAACCGATAGGCGCGGTGTTGTGCAGCCGGAGCCCAGCCACGACTGACTTCCGCGCGCCCCGGCCGCGTCTCCACCGTCAGGCGGCCACCGCCTATTTCGAACGAGCCGGCATACCGCCGGGAAACTCGGGCAGCGCGATCTTCGGGTCGTACCAGGTCGCCGCGTCCGATCGCCAGATATGCGCCGTCGGCGTGTCGGCGATCGGCGTATCCAGGCATCCCAGGCGCAGCAGCACCGTCGGCTGGCCCTGGCGGGCGGCCAGGATGTGCGAACCGCAGCGCGTGCAGAAATGACGGGTCTTTCCGGGCGATGATCCAAAGCGGCCGAGGATCGCTTCGCCGCGTGTCCATCGGAATGCGTCACGCGGAACATTGCTGACACTGGAGAAGGCCGAGCCGTGTGCCTTGCGGCATGTCCGACAATGGCAGTGGACGATCGGCCCCGCCTCGGCATCGACCTCATAGGCTACCGCGCCGCAAAGACAGCTTCCCCTCAGCATGGGCATCTCCGTTCTGGTCGTGTCATCGTAGCTGGTACTTTTCGGTCTTGGCACGCGATATCGAACCGCCTTTCGATTCAGCCCCGAAAGGGCTTGACAGGCCGGCCGTCCGCCCGCACATAACCCCGCCATGAACACGATCTCGACCTGCATCCGACGCCGCCGTCTCATCCTGCGATGAGCGTGCGCGGTCGCTTGCCCTGGTCGATCCGATCGCCGCGCTGCCAGCGCGGCTTTTTTTTCGCCTGAACCACCTCCAAAGCCCGTCTCATCCTTCGTCCCTGCGGAGACCTGCCATGGCTACCAAGGCCAAAATCGCGATCCTCGGCGCGTCCGGCTATACCGGTTCGGAACTCGTCCGCCTGCTGCTCAGGCATCCGCGCGTCGAGATCGTGCTGATGACCGCGGACCGCAAAGCCGGCCAGCCGATGGCGGAGGTGTTTCCGCAATTCGCGCCGTTCGACCTGCCCGGTCTCGTGTCCATCGACAGCATCGACTGGAAGACCGCCGCGGTCGATCTCGTCTTCTGCGCGTTGCCGCATGGCACGACGCAGACGGTGATCGCCTCCATCCTGAAGGCGCGCAGCGACATCAAGGTGGTCGATCTCTCGGCCGATTTCCGGCTCGCCAACCCGGCCGACTATGCCCGCTGGTATGGTCATGAACATCATGCGCTCGACGTCCAGGCCGAGGCCGTGTACGGCCTGCCGGAGCTGCACAGGGCGGCGATCAAGAAGGCGCGGCTGGTCGCCAATCCCGGCTGCTACCCGACCTGCTCGATCCTGCCGCTCGCGCCGCTCCTGAAGAAGAAGGCGATCGACAGCGACAACATTGTCGTCGACGCCAAGTCCGGCGTTTCCGGGGCCGGCCGCGCGGCCAAGGAAGGCAGCCTCTACTGCGAGGTGACGGAAGGCCTGCACGCCTATGGTGTCGCCGGGCACCGGCATTCCTCGGAGCTCGACCAGGAGCTGTCGATCGCGGCCGGCAAGCCCGTCCTCGCCACCTTCACACCCCACCTCATGCCGATGAGCCGGGGCATGCTGGCGACCACCTATGTCACCGCCAAGCGCGGCCGGACCGCGGCCGACCTGCACGCGATCATCGCCCAGGCCTATGCCCGCGAGCCCTTCGTGCACCTCCTGCCGCTCGGCCAGACGCCGCAGACCCGGCATGTCCGCGGCTCCAACCTGATCATGATCGGCCTCGTCCAAGACCGCGTGCCGAACAGGGTCATCGTGGTTTCGGCCATCGACAACCTGGTCAAGGGCGCGTCGGGCCAGGCGGTCGAGAACATGAACCTGGTGCTCGGCTATCCCGAGACGCTGGGGCTCGAGCAGATCGCGCTGTTCCCCTGAAGGCCGCCGGGCGCCCGGAACGCCGGGCGCCCGTCCTTCGCCTCAGCGGCCGCGGACGGCATTGGCCGCGACCGATGCCGTGAACGAGAACAGGGCGTCGCCCGCGATCACGCCGCCGGCGAACACTTCCATGGTGGTCTGGCCGGCCGGCGAGCGGCGGCGCAGCCAGAGGAGCCGCAGGACGATGCCGGTCAGCACGGCCCAGCCGGCGAGCGGGCTCGACAGCAGCAGGCCGGTCGCGAGCAGCACGCCGAGCTGGCGCTTCGGGCCGCCGAGAAGCTGCAGGATTGCACCCGGAATGGCCCAGAGCATGAGGTTGCGGGCGGTCGATCCGGACACGCCGGCATGGATCGCCGCGGCGTAGACCCGGTCGATCGGCGGAACGAGGTCGCGGGCGAAGAAACTCTGCCAGGACAGGGCGACGATGACGATGGCGACGCAAAAGGCGATGAGCGCGGCGTAGAACTGCTCGCGGCGCCCCTCGATCTCGAAGCGGGCGGAGTGTCCCGCGCGCAGCAGGGTGCCCGCCTTGAGGTCGTAACCCATATCGGCGAAGGCGGGGCCGGTGGCGGCGGTGAAACCGGCGAGCAGGGCAAGCGCGGTGATCGGAAAGCCGATCATGATGCCGATCATCAGGGTGATCAGCGCCACCGCGAAGGCCGGGAACCAGCCGGTATGCATGGCCGCGAGGCCGACGATGAGCTCGTGGATGAGCGCCGCCAGGGCGGCATAGAGCACGAAGGCGAGGAGGAGGCCGAGGGGCATCTCGGTCAGCAGCCCGCCGGCAACCGCGATGACGGCCGCGATCGCGACATAGGCGAGCGAGCCGAAACCGAGCGTCCGGCGGATGTCGATCGCGCCGCCGCCGGCCGCGGCCGGCTTCTTGACGATATGCGGCAGCATCTGCACGAGTGCCATCAGGCCGGCGCCCACCATCAGGCCGTGGGGCACGAAGGCGGCGGCGAGATCGCCGCGCGGCAGGATGTCGGCGAAGGCCGGGCCGGAAAACAGGACGCCGGAATAGCCGCGCAGCAGCAGGCCGAGGCCGAACATGGAGAGCGCCCAGATATTGCCGATGAAGGCCGACCCGAAGGCCGACATCGGGATGCCGAGCCACGAGCCGGCCGCGCCGCAGCCTATGCCGAGGCCGAGGATCACCGCGCTGCGGCCGCCCTCGTCGCCCGCGCGGATCGCCTCGGCCGCGGCGACGCCCGGCGGCCAGGCCCCCTCGGCGGGAAACATGGCGCTGCCGTAGAGGCGGTAGAGCAGAAAGCCGTCGAGCAGCATGGCGGCGCCGACGCCGACGAACATCGGCAGGACCAGATCCGGCCGGCCGAGCACATAGGGAATGCCGATCGGCAGCAGCAGGCTGTTGGCCGCGCCGAAGGTCGCCGAGGATATGGCGCTCTGCACCAGGTTCTGCACATGGGTCGAGCGATAGTGGCGGAACAGCCGCAGCGGGATGCGCGCCAGCGCCATGGCGGCGAGCGCGCCGACGATCGAGGTGTTCGGCGTGATGCCGAGCGTCGTCAGGATCTGCATGCCGATAATGCCGCCGAACACCGACATGATCAGCACGAGGATGAGCGTTGCCGGCGCGATGACGCGGGGATGGCGAGGCACGGCGGGTTCGGGCGCGGCAGCGGCCGGATCGGCGGGGGCCGATGCTGTACCGGAGGTCAGCTCTTGCGTCGTCATCGCGGCGTTTCCCTGTCGTCGATTTTCGGGAAACGGTAGAGACGGGTCGGCAGCCTCGATATACGTGCGCGCACTTAAAGGGGCGCGAGGGCGGGCCGCCTCAGCGCTGCGGCGTCATCAGCGCCCGCCGGATCAGCTCGGTCACCGAGCTGGCGCCGAGCTTTGCCATGGCCCGGGCGCGATGGATCTCGACGGTGCGGTGGCTGATGCCGAGGGCGCGGGCGATCAGCTTGTTGGCGCCGCCCTCCAGCACATGCACCAGCACTTCGCGCTCGCGCGGGGTCAGGCCGTCGGTGGCGCCGGCGAGGCGCTTCATCAGCTCCGGCCCGGAATAGTTCTCGGCCGATGGCCCGACCCGGCCGCCGGTCATGTCGGCGAGCCGCATGCGGGCGGCGCCGGCGATGATGCGGCGGGCCGGCACGACCAGCTTGCCGGTGGTTTCCGAGACCTGGCGCGCCATGGCTTCGGTATAGCCGACCGAATGCATCAGGATCAGGTCGGCGCCGGTCACCGTCGCGGCGGCATCGGCGAGGCGCGCGCTGTGGCCGCCTTCGACGGTGGCATGGGCGCTCTGCAGCAAGGTGCCGTAGCCGAAGGCGGCGAGCACCGCGCCCTGGCGGGGCAGGGGAAAGATCACGCCGATGCGGGCATCGCCGACCACCAGCGCCGCGATCCACGCATCCACGGCGCGCTGGCCGTGGATCAGCGGCGTGCGGGTCGAAAAGGATGTGAAGACGCCGGTGGTCGCGAGCACGATGAGGTCGTAGCCGAGGCCGTCGACACGGGCGATCAGCGTCTCCGCCCGCTCGGCGGCGAAACGGACCTGCACCACGACATGGGTCCCGTCGGCGAGCGGCGCGAACAGGCCGAAATCCTCCTCCGCCGGCGCGTGTTCGAGGATCGCGTCGCGGCCGAGGCCGTCGAGCGCGCCGAACTCGTCGCAGTCGACATCGCCGAGGATCGAGCGCATTTCCGGCATCAGGTCGGGGCGCGGGCTCTGACCGATGGTGATGACCGCGATGCGGGGCGCGCGCTCGTCTGCCACGTCTCATCCCTCCGATACGAGTGCGCACGTATAGATGACCCCACGGCTGCCCCGTAGTCTGGCATCAACACGAAACGGGGACGCCATGCAACGCAAGATTGAGCGAGAAGAGCTGGAGCCATTGGCCACGGGGGCCTGGATTCTCGGCACCGGAGGCGGCGGCTCACCGTATTCGTCCTATCTCGGCATGCGCAAATTCTACGAAGACGGTGGTCATGTCGATCTCATCGATCCGCGAGATCTTGCAGACGACGATCTCGTCGCCGTCGTATCGACCATGGGAGCGCCGCTGGTCTTTCAGGAACGGATGACCGATCCGGACCTGGCGGTGAAGCCGGTGCGCATGATGGAAGCCTATCTGGGCAAGCGGTTCCGGGCGGTGATGAGCATCGAGGTCGGCGGCAGCAACGCCTTCCAGCCGCTGCTGGTGGCGGCGGCGAGCGGGCTTCCGGTGGTCGATGCGGACGCCATGGGGCGGGCCTTCCCGGAAGCGCAGATGACCAGCTTCGCCATTGCCGATCTTGCCGTGTTCCCGCATGCGCTCGCCGATATCCGCGACAACGAGGTGATCGTCGCGCGGGCGGCGAGCTGGACCTGGATGGAGCGCCTGCGGCGCAAGGTCTGCACCGAGCTCGGCTCGGTCGCCGCCACCTGCCAGGCGCCGCGTACCGGCCTCGAGGTCAAGCGCCACGCGATCGTCCATACCACGTCGCGCGCGATCGCCCTCGGCCGCGAGGTGCGTCGGGCGCGGGCCGCCCACGAGGATCCGGTCGCGGCCACCATCGCCGCGGCCGACGGCCTCATGCTGTTCCGCGGCAAGGTCACCGACGTGCAGCGGCGCACGACGGAGGGCTTCCTGCGCGGCGAAGTGACGATGGCCGGCCTCGACGGCGATGCCGGGGCGCGCTTCTCCGTCGCGTTCCAGAACGAATATACGATCGGCTGGCGCGACGGCGCGGTTGCGGTGACGACGCCGGATCTCATCTGCGTGCTCGACAGCGTGTCGGGCGAAGCCATCGGAACGGAGAGCCTGCGCTATGGGCAGCGGGTCAGCGTCATCGCGCTGCCATCTCCGGATATCCACCGCACTCCCAAGGGGCTCGCCCATGTCGGGCCGCGGGCGTTCGGTCACGATGTCGATTATGTCAGCGTTTTCAAAGGTTCGGGCGGGGAGATCAGGGCATGAGCCGGATCGGTATCGATGTCGGCGGCACCAATACGGACGCCGTCCTGGTCGACAGCGGCAAGGTGGTGGCCGCGATCAAGACCGCCACGACGGAGGACGTGCTGTCCGGCGTCAGGACGGCGCTTGCCGATCTCCTCGCGGCAGCCGGTGACGCGCCGGCGGCGCGGGCGATCGAAACCGTGGTGATCGGCACCACCCATTTCACCAATGCGGTGGTCGAGCGGCGCGGGCTTCAGAAGGTGGCGGCTCTGCGCATTGGCCTGCCGGCCAATGCCGGCCTGCCCCCCTTCATCGACTGGCCGGCGGATCTCGCCGCGGTCGTGCATGGACGGATCGACATGGTCGCCGGCGGGCATGAATATGACGGCCGGCCGCTCGTGCCGCTCGACCGGAGCGCCATCCGTGCTGCGGCGCGCAGGATCGCCGACGGCGGCATCGCCGCGGTTGCCATCACCAGCGTGTTCTCGCCGCTGACCGCCGAAAACGAAGCGGAGGCCGCCGACATCCTGCGCGAGGAGGCACCCGGCATCGGCATCACGCTGTCGTCGGAGCTCGGCCGTATCGGCCTGCTGGAGCGCGAGAACGTCGCCCTGCTCAATGCCGGGCTGCAGGCGCTGGCCCGCAAGACGACGGCGGCCTTCGTCGACGCGCTGCGCCAGAGCGGCATCACCGCGCCGCTCTATCTCACGCAGAACGACGGCACCATCATGCATGCGAGCCTCGCCGAGCGGTATCCGGTCTATTGTTTCGCCTCAGGTCCGACCAACAGCATGCGCGGCGCGGCATTCCTTTCCGGCCTCGACGACGGCATCGTGGTCGATGTCGGCGGCACCACCAGCGATATCGGCTATCTGAAGGGGGGCTTCCCGCGCGAGGCCAATGCGGCCGTCGAGATCGGCGGCGTCCGCACGCTGTTCCGCATGCCCGACCTCCTGTCGCTCGGCCTCGGCGGCGGCACCGAGATCTCCGCCGATGGCCTGGCGATCGGGCCGCGCAGCGTCGGCTACAGGCTGCTCCAGAAGGCGATCGCCTGTGGCGGCGACACGCTGACGGCAACCGACATCGCGGTGGCCGCCGGCCGTATCGCGCTCGGCGACCGGGACCGGCTTGCGGCTCTGACGCCCGGTTTCGTCGAGGCCGTCAGCAGGCGCATGGGCGAGATGATCTGCGACGGGGTCGACCGGATGAAGACCGATGCCGCCGATGTGCCGCTCCTTGCGGTCGGCGGCGGCAGCTTCCTCATCCCCGACGCGGTTGCGGGGGCTTCGGAGGTCGTCAGGGTGCCGCATCATGCGGTCGCCAACGCGGTCGGCGCGGCGATCGCGCAGGTGAGCGGCGAGGTCGACCAGATCTTTACCGGGATGGGCCGGGCCGAAGCGATCGATCGGGCCGAGGCCGAGGCCGCGCGGCGCGCGGTCGAGGCGGGCGCCGACGCGGAAACGCTCGCGACCATCGAGGTCGAGGACATTCCGCTGTCCTACCTGCCGGGCGATGCGCGCCGTGTCCGGGTCAGGATGATCGGCGATATCGCAAGCACCGGGCCGAGCGCGGCGCGCTGAGGCGCCGCGCGACGGATCAGCGCATCATCAAGGTGGCGAAGCGGGCGCGCTGGGTGTCGTTCCAGGGCGTCGAGCGCTTGATCGACAGGTCGACCTGCGCCGTGGTGGTCGAGGCGCTGACATGGCGCTCGCCGTCGACGAAAACCGCCTGGTCGAAGGCGAGCGAAGCGCCGCCGACCTTGACGATGCCCGTCGCGATCTGGACGAAGCCGGGATAGAGGATTTCCCGGTGATAGTAGATCTCCAGATGGACCAGCGAGATGCCGCGTCCCTCGCTGGTCAGCCGGATGCTTTCGCGCGCGAAGAACTCGGTGCGGCCGATCTCCAGATAGGTGGCGATGACGGCGTTGTTGACGTGGTTGTTCGGGTCGAGATCGCCGTAGCGGATGGGATGCACGGTGACGAACGGATAGGCGTCGAGCGGCGGGCGCTCGCTCATCGGTATTCTCTGGCTCAATATTTCACCTTCACATAGCGGCCGGGCGCGTCTTCGATCGGCCGATGCTTCTTATTGCCGATCGCGCGGGCCGCAACCTCCTTGCCGTCATGGCGCCTGATCCATTCGCGCCAGTGCGGCCACCACGAGCCGGGATGTTCGGTCGCCTTGGCGACCCAGGCGTCGAAATCGCCGACCGGCGGGCCGCCGGTCCAATGCTGGTATTTGCCCTTGGCCGGCGGATTGACGACGCCGGCAATGTGCCCGGACCCGGCCATGACATATTCCACCGGTCCGCCGAAGGCCGACGAGCCGAGGAACACCGAGCGGGCAGGGGCGATATGGTCCTCGCGCGCGGCGAGGTTGTAGACTGGCACCTTGACCTTCTTCAGGTCGAGCTTCTCGCCGTCGACCTCCATGCGGCCGCTGGACAGGTCGTTGTTGAGGTAGCAGTGGCGCAGATAGAAGGAATGATTGGCCGCCGGCATGCGCGGCGAATCGGCGTTCCAGTAGAGCAGGTCGAAGGGCATCGGCGTCTTGCCCTTCATGTAGTTGTTGACGACGTAGGACCAGATCAGGTCGTTCGACCGCAGCATGTTGAAGGCATTGGCCATCTGGCTGCCTTCCAGATAGCCGGTCTGGGCCATCCGCTTTTCCAGCGTCTGGATCTGATCCTCGTCGACGAACACCTTGAGGTCGCCGGCATGGGTGAAGTCGACCTGGGTGGTGAAGAAGGTCGCCGTCTCGACGAGGTCGATGCCCTTGGCCGCCATGTAGCCGAGCGTGACCGCGAGCAGCGTGCCGCCGACGCAATAGCCGATGACGTGCGATCGCTTCTGGCCGGTCACTTCGCCCACCACCTTCAGGGCGGCGATCGGCCCCTCATGCATATAGTCGGCAAAGCTCTTGCGGGCATGCCGCTGGTCGGGGTTGACCCAGGACACGACGAACACGGTCAGGCCCTGGTCGACCGCCCATTTGATGAAGCTTTTGTCCTGGACGAGGTCGAGGATGTAGAACTTGTTGATCCAGGGCGGAATGATCAGCAGCGGCACCGCACCGACCTTCTCGGTGGTCGGGGAATATTGGATGAGCTGCATCAGGTCGTTTTCGTAGATCACCTTGCCGGGCGTGACCGCCAGGTTCTTGCCGAGGGCGAAGGGGCTGTCGTCGGACTGGCGGATCTTCAGGTCGCCGCCGCCACGCTCGATGTCCTCGGCCAGCAGCTGCATGCCGCGCACCAGGTTCTCGCCGCTCGAGCCGATGGTCTCGCGCAGCAGCTCGGGATTGGTCGGCACGAAATTGGACGGCGACAGGGCGTTGACGATCTGCCGCATGTAGAAGCCGGCCTTGTGCTTGGTGTGGCCGTCGAGATCGGCCCGTTCGACGAAGCGCTCGGCAAGCCCCGTGGTCACGAGGTAGAACTGCTTGAGGAAGTCGAAAAAGGCGTTGTCGCTCCACTGCCGGTCCTTGAACCGGTTGTCGCGGGCGTCGGGTTTTACCACCGGCTCGGCCTTCTCGCCGCCCATCATCTTCAGCGAAGCGGCCCACAGCTCCATGTAGCGGCTGGTGAATTCCGACTGGATGGTCATCGCCCGCTGCGGATCCTTCAGCCAGAATTCGGCAACGAGACCCAGCGTCTTGACGATATCGGCCAAGCCTTCGGGTTGTTCGCTCGGGTGGCTGCCGGTCTCGCGCGGCTTCATATAGGCGGCGAAGGCCTTGCCGCCGAGCTCGATCATGCGCGCGACGTTGGACGAGAGGCGCTCGACATCCATCGCGCGGAAGCGGAACGGATCGTCGCTGCCGTGATCACCGGCGCCGGCCGCCGCGGCAGGGGCTGGACTTTGTGCCGCAGCCTGGCGCTGGGCGGCACCGCCTTCGATCGCCACGAGGTGCGGCCGAGCCGGCGGCGTGGCCGCAGCCGCCGCGCTCGGCGCGGCCGGGCTCTTGGCTGCCGTTCTGGATTTGGCCGGGCGCGGCCTGGCGCTCGCTCCGGCGGCTTTCGCAGCCGAGGCCTTGGCGGGAGCGGCGTGCGCCGGAGCCTGCTTGACCGCCGGTTTCGCGGCCTTGGCGGCTGCGCTGCGCGGGCGCCCGGCTTCGACCGGCTCGGCGGCAGCTTTCGAGCGTCTGGCCGCACCGCGTGGAGCACTGGGTGCCTTCGGCTTGCTCGAATCGCCTTTCGCCATGAGCTTCCCTCCGGTTTTCGCCGCTTTCGTCCAGCGCCTCGAGCCCGAGACGCGCCGCATCCCGATACCGGAATGTCGGGCGCCTTTCGGATTCGACAAGGACGCTAGCACCCTGTCGAGCCCCCGTGTCGTTTTGGTTTCGAAATTCGCCCGCTCGCCTGATATAGGAAGCTGCGAATTTCGGGATCACGACACCGGTACGAAATCGGTCCACTTTTTGCCCGATCCATATTAGGAAGGCCGCGAGCACACCGCCAGCGAAAGATGGCGGCGAGGCTCTCTGGAGATCGATATGCGGGACATGACGGATAAGGCTGGGACGGCAGCGAGAGCGGGCGGGGCAGGTGCTGCCGGAACCGGCCGGGCCAGGGCCCGCGGAGCCAAGGCCGGCCTCGGCGTGATCGCCCTCGCGGCGCTGGCGCTCGGCGGCTGCCAGACCGCCAACGACGAATATCCCTCGCCCTATGGTCCCTCGCGCCGCATTCCCTTGCCCGCCGTTGCCGGCGGCGGCCTCTGGCAGCCGCAGCCGATCCGGGCGAGCGGCTACGGCTCGGCAACCCTCATCTCGCGCCTGCCGCAACCGCCGCGCGTGACGCCGCCGGCACGCTCGTCGGAAACGCCCGAACTGCTCACTGCCGCCCAGCAGGCCGAGCGCCAGCGCGCGCTGCAGGCCGCCCGCGACAACCAGGTCGGCGCCATGGACCGCCGCCTGACCTCGTCCGGGCGCGTGCGCGGTCCGGATCCGGGCTCGCGTCCGGCCATCGAAGAAGACGAGCCGCTGCCGCAATCCCAGCCGCGCCGCTGAGCCGCATCGGGGCCGGTTTCGGCCGGCGGGGCGCAACAACCGATCAGACAAGCATTCCGCTGCCGCCCGCGCCGTGTTAGGTCTGGCGGCCTTGCCGGAGCTTCCGGTGTCCTGCACGTGCGCTCGCCCCGATTTCGGGACGGCGCCGATGCCGGAGACGGGGCGCTGGCAATTTATTAAATCGCTTAACGTTTTGATGGCTTTCGCGCGATCTCGGTTCCGCATCGGAGCAAGCCGCGCGAAAGGTGTCACGACACCAGGATTCCACACCAGCCAAGACGACCCGAACCAATGACCACGACCGACTTTCACCGCATCCGTCGCCTGCCGCCTTATGTGTTCGAGCAAGTGAACAAGGTGAAGGCCGCGGCGCGAGCTAAGGGCGTGGACATCATCGATCTCGGCATGGGCAATCCGGACCTGCCGGCGCCCGACCACGTGATCGAGAAGCTCAAGGAAACCATCGGCAAGCCGCGCACGGACCGCTATTCCGCCTCCAAGGGCATTCCGGGGCTGCGGCGCGCGCAGGCGGCCTACTATGCCCGCCGTTTCGGCGTGAAGCTCAATCCGGAGACCCAGGTCATCGCGACGCTGGGCTCGAAGGAGGGCTTTGCCAACATGGCCCAGGCGATCACCGCGCCGGGCGACGTCGTCCTCTGCCCGAATCCGAGCTATCCGATCCACGCCTTCGGCTTCCTGATGGCCGGCGGCGTCATCCGGTCCGTGCCGGCGACGGCGGACGACGAGTATTTCCGCGCCATGGAGCGCGCGATGCAGCATTCGATCCCGAAGCCCATTGCGGTGGTCGTCTGCTATCCCTCCAACCCGACGGCGCAGGTGGCGGATCTCGCCTTCTATGGCGAACTGGTGCGCTTTGCGAAGAAGCACGAGCTCATCGTGCTTTCCGACCTCGCCTATGCCGAGGTCTATTTCGACGACAACAACCCGCCGCCCTCGATCCTGCAGGTGCCCGGCGCCTTCGATGTCGCGGTCGAATTCACCTCGATGTCCAAGACCTTTTCCATGGCCGGCTGGCGCATGGGCTTTGCGGTCGGCAACGAGCGCCTCTGCGCGGCGCTCGCGCGGGTGAAAAGCTATCTCGACTATGGTGCCTACACGCCGGTGCAGGTGGCGGCGACCGCCGCGCTGAACGGTCCCGAGGACTGCATCCGCGAGATGCGCGAGACCTATCGCAAGCGGCGCGACGTGCTGATCGACAGCTTCGGCAAGAGCGGCTGGGCCGTTCCCGCGCCGCAGGCCTCGATGTTCGCCTGGGTGCCGATCCCGGAGCCGTTCAAGTCGCTCGGCTCGCTCGAATTCGCCAAGCTGCTGGTCGAGAAGGCCGAAGTCGCGGTCGCTCCCGGCATCGGCTTCGGCGAGCACGGCGACGACTATGTGCGCATCGCGGTGGTCGAGAATGAGCAGCGCATCAAGCAGGCCGCGCGCAACGTCAAGCGCTTCTTCGACACCGCCGCCACGACGCTGCACAATGTGGTTCCGCTCGCGGCCGCCGGACGATAATCAGCGCGACTGCGCAACAGGACAGACAAGCAGGCAGGCTCATGATCAAGATCATCGTCGTCGGTGCGACCGGCTGGGTCGGCCGTGAACTCGTCAAGGCGGTCAGCGCCGCGACGGATCTGGAGCTTGCCGGCGCGGTCGCCCGGTCGGCGGCGGGCGAGGATGCCGGCATCGCCGCCGGCATGCCCGCGCTCGGCGTGACGGTGACGGCAAGCCTCGAAGAGGCGCTCGCCGCGCCGTCCGACGTGGTCGTCGACTATACCAAGCCGCATGTCGTGAAGGGGCATGCGCTGGCGGCCGTCGGTGCGGGGCGCCATGTGATCGTCGGCACGTCGGGCCTTTCGGCCGCGGATTATGCCGAGATCGACGCCGCCGCGCGGGCCGCCGGGCGCGGCGTCATCGCTGCCGGCAACTTCTCCATCACGGCCTCGCTGCTGAAGCGCTTCGCCACCATTGCGGCCCGCCATATTCCCGATGTCGAGATCATCGATTATGCCTCGGCGACGAAGCCCGATACGCCGTCGGGAACGGGCCGCGAGCTCGGCGAGATCCTGTCGAAGGTGCGCCTCGCCGGCACCGCAAAGCCGGTCGGCGAACTCGGCGGCATCCAGGAGACGCGCGGTGGTGCCGTCAACGACGGCGGCATCGCCGTTCAGGTCCACTCGGTGCGCATGCCTTCCTATGTCCTCTCGGCGGAGGCGATCTTCGGCCTGCCCGACGAGAGGCTGACGATCCGCCACGATGCCGGTGCCTCCGCCGCGCCCTATGTCGGCGGCACGCTGCTTGCCGTGCGCAAGGTCGGCGGCCAGGTCGGGCTCGTCAGGGGCATCGATCACCTCATCGATTGAGGCGGCCGCGCGCGGCCTGCCATTCCTTGCCTTGACCGGCCAAATCGGGCACAAGCCCGGCGCGGCGCATCGCCGCTGATGTCGCGGATCAGTTCCTCATGCAGGACATTTCGAAGGTAGGCGTCGCCGGTTCCGGCGCGGCGGGGGCTTTGAGGGTCGGCATTGCCGGCCTCGGCACGGTGGGCGCGTCGGTCGTCCGCCTGATGGCGAAGCGCGACAACCTGCTGAACGAGGCCTCGGGCCGGCGGATCAAGGTGGTGGCGGTCTCGGCGCGCGATCGCAACCGCGACCGCGGCATCGCGCTCGACGGCATGCGCTGGGTCGACGATCCCGTGGCGCTCGCCGCCGACGGCAATATCGATGTCTTCGTCGAACTGATGGGCGGCGCCGAAGGCCCGGCCAAGCAGGCGGTCGAGACGGCGCTCGGCGCCGGCAAGGCCGTGGTGACGGCGAACAAGGCGCTGCTCGCTGCCCATGGCACGGCGCTCGCCCGCCGCGCCGAGAAAAAGGGCGTGCCGCTGAATTTCGAAGCGGCGGTCGCCGGCGGCATCCCGGTGATCAAGACCCTGCGCGAGGGTCTGGTCGGCAATGCCATCGAGCGCGTCTACGGCATCCTCAACGGCACCTGCAACTATATCCTCACGCGCATGGCGGAGGAGGGGATTTCGTTCGAGTCCTGCCTGGAGGACGCGCAGCGGCTCGGTTATGCCGAAGCCGATCCGACCTTCGACGTCGACGGCTTCGACACCGCCCACAAGCTTTCGCTGCTTACCAGCCTCGCTTTCGGCACGCTGGTCGACACCAAGGGCATTTCGATCGAGGGCATCCGCTCGATCAAGCCGGTCGACCTGAAGATGGCCGACGAGCTCGGCTACCGGGTGAAGCTGCTCGGCGTCGCCCAGCGCACGGCCGACGGCGTCGAACAGCGGGTGCATCCGACCTTCGTGCCGAAGGAATCGGCGATCGCCCAGGTCAACGGCGTGCTGAACGCGGTCGCGATCGATGCCGACGCGGTTGATCTGACCCTGGTCGGCCCGGGCGCCGGCGGCGATGCGACGGCCTCCGCCGTCATCGCCGATATCGCCGACATCGCCCGCGGCCACCGCACGGCGCCGTTCATCCGCCCGATCGCCTCGCTCACCCAGCCGACCCGGGCGCCATTGACCCGTCACGAAGGCGGCTATTACATCCGCCTGGAAGTGGTCGACCGGCCGGGCACGGCGGCCAGAATCGCCTCGCGCATGGCGCAGAACAAGATTTCGCTGGAATCCATTGTTCAAAGGCGTTCGGGCCCGGTGCGGGGCGGCACCGATCCTGCCGCAGCGGAAGCTCCGGCCCCGGTCGTGCTGATCACCTATGCCACGACGGAGGCAGCGGTGCAGCGCGCGCTGAAAGCCATGGATGCCGACGGCGTGCTCCTGGGGCGGCCGCAGGTCATCCGTATCGAACGCAGTTGAAAAACAGCCTCCTAGGGGAGCATTGCCATGTCCGAACACGGGCTTTCCGTTCCGAAAAACCTGGTCATCGAGCGAGTCCTGTCGATGGAACTCGTGCGCGTGACCGAGCGTGCGGCGGTGGCTTCGGCGCGCTTGCGCGGGCGCGGCAATGAAAAAGCCGCCGACCAGGCCGCGGTCGATGCCATGCGGCGCGAATTGAACAAGCTGCCGATCGACGGCCGCGTGGTGATCGGCGAGGGCGAGCGCGACGAGGCGCCGATGCTCTATATCGGCGAGGAAGTCGGCACCAAGCACGGGCCGAAGGTCGATATCGCCCTCGACCCGCTGGAAGGCACGACGCTCTGCGCCAAGGACATGCCGGGCTCGATCGCCGTGATCGCCATGGCCGAGCAGGGCTCCCTGCTCTATGCGCCCGACGTCTATATGGACAAGATCGCGGTCGGCCCGGGCTATCCCAAGGGCGTCGTCGACCTCGACGCCTCGCCGGTCGACAATATCCACGCCATCGCCAAGGCCAAGGGCGTGAAGCCGAACGAGATCACCGCGCTGATCATGGACCGGCCGCGTCACGCCAAGCTCATCGAGGCGGTGCGCGGCACGGGCGCGGCGATCCGCCTGATCACCGACGGCGACGTCGCCGGCGTCATCCACACGGCGAGCGCGGCCGAGACCGGCATCGACATCTATCTCGGCATCGGCGGCGCGCCGGAGGGCGTGCTGGCGGCGGCGGCGCTGCGCTGCGTCGGCGGCCAGATGCAGGGCCGGCTCATTCTGGATTCGGAGGCCAAGGTCGAGCGCGCCCGCACGATGGGCGTGAAGGACCCGCACAAGAAATATACGATGGAGGAGATGGCCTCCGGCGACGTCATCGTGGCCGCGACCGGCGTCACCGACGGCGCTCTGCTCAAGGGCGTGTTTTTCGGTCCCGACCTGATCACCACCGAAACCATCGTCTATCGCTCGACCACCGGCACCGTCCGGCGCATTTTCGGCGAGCACCGGCAGTTCGAGAAGTTCCACCTGGACTGACGAGCCCGGCGCCCATGCTCAACCCGCCGCGGCTGTTCCTCGGGGTCCGGCAATCGGTTCTCGGTCGCGCCTGGCGCGACCGGCTGGACGATCTGGGCCGGGCACAGGCGCTGGCGATCACGCAGGCGCACGACCTGCCCGACATTCTCGCGCGGGTGCTCGCCGGCCGGGGGATCCCCGCCGAGGCCGTCGAGGCCTTCCTTGAACCGACGATCCGGGCAGCCATGCCCGATCCCTCGGTGCTGACCGACATGGACCGGGCCGTCGAACGCCTCGTGCGGGCGGTGCTCGCCGAGGAAAAGATCGCGATCTTCGGCGACTATGATGTTGATGGCGCAACCTCCTCGGCGCTGCTGACGCTGTTCCTCAGGGATTGCGGCCTTGCTCCGGTCGTGCGCATTCCCGACCGCATTTTCGAAGGCTACGGCCCGAACAGCGACGCGATCCGGGCGCTGAGGGCCGATGGCGCGACGCTGCTCGTGACGCTCGACTGTGGCACGACCAGCCACGAGGTGCTGGCCGAGGCAGGCCGGATCGGTTTCGACGTGGTGGTGGTCGATCATCACCAGGCCGACGAGACGCTTCCCGCGGTTGCGGCCCTCGTCAATCCCAACCGTCTCGACGATCTCTCCGGGCTCGGCCATCTCTGCGCGGCCGGCGTCACCTTCATGCTGGTGGTGGCGCTCAACCGGGCCTTGCGCGCGCGGGGCTTCTGGAGTTCGGCGCGGCCCGAGCCCGACCTGATGCGCCTCCTCGACCTCGTTGCGCTCGGCACGGTGGCCGATGTCGTGCCGCTGACCGGGCTCAACCGGGCTTTCGTCGCGCGCGGCCTTGCCGTCATGCGCCGGCGCGACAATGTCGGGTTGCGCGCGCTGATGGACGTCGCCCGTCTCGACGGTCCGCCGACGCCCTATCATCTCGGCTTCCTCATCGGCCCGCGCATCAATGCCGGCGGCCGGATCGGCGATGCCGGCCTCGGCGCGCGGCTTCTGACGACGGGTGACACGCTCGAGGCGCAGCGCATCGCGGCCGAGCTCGATCGGCTGAACCGCGAGCGGCAGGTGGTCGAGCTCGGCACTGTGGCCGAAGCGGAAGCCGAGGCGCTGGCGGCCCTCGGGCCGCTGGAGGAAGGGACCTCGGTCGTGGTCACCGCCGGCGCCGGCTGGCATGCCGGCGTCGTCGGCCTCGTCGCCTCGCGCCTGAAGGAGCGGTTCAAGCGGCCGGCCTTCGCGATTGCCTTCACCGGCGATGTCGGTACCGGTTCCGGCCGGTCGCTGCCGGGCGTCGATCTCGGCGCGGCCGTGCGCCAGGCGGTCGCCGCCGGCCTTCTGACCAAGGGCGGCGGCCACGCCATGGCCGCCGGCATCACCGTTTCGCGTGAGCGCCTCGCCGATTTCCGGGCATTTCTGGAAGACCGGCTCGCTCCGGCGGTCGAACGGGTCCGCCGCGAGGATGCGCTCGCGATCGATGCCGCGACCACCGCTGCCGCGGTGCGGCCGGAACTCGCGGCCCTCATCGACCGTGCCGGGCCTTTCGGCTCGGGCAATGCCGAACCGGTGCTGGTCCTGCCGGCCCACACCGTGGCCTATGCCGAAGAGGTCGGCACCGCCCACGTCCGCACGCGCCTCACCGGCGGCGACAAGGCCAGCATCGATGCCATCGCGTTCCGGGCCGCCGGCCAGCCGATCGGCCGGGCGCTGGCGGAGAACCGGGGCCGTCCAATCCATGTAGCCGGCTCGATTTCGGTCGACCGCTGGCAGGGGCGTGAGCGCGTGCAGTTCCGCATTCTCGATGTGGCGGTGCCGACCGAGCGGGTCTGACCTTCCGCGCAACCCCGCCGGGCGCCGGCCTGAGGCGATGCCGTGTCGCATGTCCGCGATCGTCGATTCCCGCGGTCCGGCGCCCGTTTGGCCGCAAAGGTTGTCTTTTCCCTTAAGATATGTATCAAATAGGTTGTGCCGGCGCGTGAAAAGGCTTTCGCAGCCACCGTCGATACAACTCGCGCGTGGTGTGATGCTCCGCGCGGCAGGAATGGGCTGACATGCTTTGGGGGAGTATGTTTTTGTCTGTTTGCGATCGTCCCATGGCCGATTGACCGAAAAGCACCTGGCCCTGTCCCGATAGCAGCGGTGGGGCATCGCCGCCGCGTTCCGCGGCATGCGGGATGGCCGGACAGCGACACAGGCTGCATCGGCATCGTTCGACGGGCGGGCATCTTCCCAACATCCGGCGTCCTTTGGGGACGCCCATCTGCATCGTCGCTGCGGCATTGCGCGCGGCAGCGATCGACATGGCCGGGCATCCCCGCATGGAGAAGACGCGTAACATTGCGGATTGAGTTGGATGAAGCTTCCGGTCACCCCGGATGGCGGCGCGGCCCTTCGCGTTGCCGTTCTCGACCCAGGCAGGCGTGGTGCCGAGGAAGCGGTGCTGCGCCGGACGCGCGACATCGTCCATTGCTTGCAGGGGTGCGGCGCCGCCGTCGATTGGTACGTGGACCAGGACGACCCCCTGGAGGATCACGGCAGCATCGCGATCCATAGAGTTCTGCCGGCAGCGGGGCCGGATCTGGCGACCAGGTCCCGACCGGCGCGGGGCTCGTTCGGCGCCGCCGTCGGCGATCAGGCCACCGGCTCGATGCATCGGAGGTCGGGCGTCAAGGCCTGCCGCGCGCGCCTATGGCGGCGACGCGCGCCGGTCGCGCGCGATGTCTCGACGGACCAGACATCATGGCTTGCGGCGATCGAGCGGGCGGACCGCTGGGCGCGCGGCACGTGGCATCACGCCGGGGCCGCCATGCCGACGCGTCTCGCCGCACTGGGGCTTTGGGTCTTCGTGCGGTGCTTCTACCAGGTCCGATGGTCGGTCCACACGGGTGGCTGGTATCTCGGCGCGATGCTGCGCGCGGGCGGCCGCCACGTCCGCTGGCGGATCGTCCACCCGGCCGCGCGGCGGGCGAGCGACCAGGCAAGGCGCTTCTATTGGACGTTGCTGTTCCCGCGGGTCGTCGAGCCTTCCGTCGGTGCTGCCCAAAGGCTGCGCTGGCACATCGTCCATCCGATCGGACAATGGGTGGGCAGGCGGGCGCGAGGCTTCTACTGGCAGGTGCTTGTCCGCCGCGTCGCGGAGCCGGGTGGCGCCGCAGTCAGGCATGTCCGCTGGCGCTTCGTCCATCCCGTGGGACAGCGCGCCGTGTCGCTGGCGCAGTGGTTCTATTGGCATCTGGTGTTTCGCTTCGTGCGTGAGCCTGCCCTCGCTGCCATGCGCTATCTGCGCTGGCGCGCCGTCCATCCCGTGGGGCAGCGGGCGGCATCTTTCGGGCGGTGGCTCTACTGGCAGGTGCTGTTTCGCGGCATGGCCGAGCCTGTCGCCGCCGCCGCGCGGCATCTGCGCTGGCATGTCCTTCATCCCGTCGGACAGGCCATCGGGCGGCGCGCGCGGCGGCTCTATTGGCAGACGCTGTTCCCCCATGCCGTCGAACCGGCTGCCGAAGCCTTCAGACGGACGACGCGGCAGGTCGTCCGCCGCCTGCGGCACAAGCGGCATGGCTTGTCCTGGCGGCTCTTCCGGCGGGGACGGTTCGCGTTGAGCCTGGCCGGGCGCGGCTTGCGACGGGCGTGGCCGGGCTCTGGACCCAGGCGGCACTCGGCCGGCGCGCCGCGCGAAGACCTGCCATGGATCGGAATGTTTGCGGCCGCGGGCGCCGACTGGCGCGCGCGAGGGCTGCCGCAGGTCGTCCTGCTGCCCGACGCGATACCCGAACGCCTGGAGGCCCTGTTCGATCTCGTGCCGTGCCTCGGCCTCGATGCGCCCCTCGATGTTCCACTTATCGCGCTTTTCCGCCCGGAGGACATGCGGTCGAACGGCATGCTGGCCGGCTGTGGGAGCCTGCGCGAGCGTTGGCTGGTCGGAGCGCCGTTCCGGACGCTCCATCCGCTGGTGATCCAGGGACCGGCGGACGGCGGGAAACGTGCCTCGGTCCGCGGCGCGGCCGGTGGCGGCCTGAAGGCGACAAGGATGGCCTCGGCCCAGGATGTCGCGCGGGCGATCCTGTGCATTGGTGGAGATCCCGAAGGCGAAACGCCGGGGCGGCTGGCCTGTGCGCGCTTCGGCCCGCTCGCGGTCGTGCTCAGCGCGCTCTGGGGCCGGGTCGGCAGCACGGCAATCTTCGAGACCCAGGCCGGTGTCCTGATGCGGCGCGGCTATCGCGTCGCCCGTGTCTATGTCGAACACTGGCCACACCGGGGCCTCGACCGCGGGCAGCGCCTGCGCGCGCTCGTCGGGGCGGACCAGGCCAGGCAGCAGGCGCACCTGACCCTGATCATGGAACGGAACGAGCGGCTGATCCCACCCCGGAGCCTCGCCCGGACGGTCGGTTTCAAGCCGGCGTCGTCGGTCGGTCGTTTTGCCCAGGCGCTCGCCAATTGCACGCTGCCCGACCGGGTGGCGGCGGGCTATATCGCCAGCCGCGCCGTCGTCGCCGTGGTCAATCACGCCCAGCACATGGCCGCGGCTCGCAGCCTGACGGCCGCTCCGGTCATTCTCGAAACGCACGACGTGCTGACCGATCTCCTCGATCTCCACGGGATTCCGGCCTTTGTTCCCGGGGGCCGCGACAGCCGCAGCGCGCGTCTCGCGGACGAGCGCGCGCTGTGGGCGCAGGCCGCATGCTGCGTCAACCTGTCGGCGGCCGATCACGCCGAGGTCTTGCCCTTCGCCCGCCAGGTGGCGCTGATCCGGCCCTGTCGGCCGCTGTCCGGGGCGACAGGCAGGACCTGGCCGGACATCGTCCAAGCCCATGGCGCAGCCGGCTGGAGCGCCAATGCCGCGGGCTGCGGCAATTTCGACCTCATGCTGTGGGGAAGCTGGCACGACAACAATGTCCGCAGCATCCGGTGGTTCTTTCTGGATGTCCTGCCGCTGCTCGCCGGCGCGAGGCGGTTGCGTATCGTGCTCGCAGGAGCCGTCGTCCGCGCCATGGGCGATCTTTCCTTCGCGGCGTGCGATCTCGTGACCTGTCCAGAGGTCGATGCGCTCGAGGACCTCGCGGCGCGCGCGTCGGTCCTGGTCATTCCCGATCAGGGCGGGACAGGCATCTCGATCAAGATGATGGACGCCCTGGCATGGGGGGCCTGTTTCGCCGCGACGCCCGGCGCGTTCCGCGCCCTCGATCTGACGGACGAAGAGCACTGCTGGTCCGCCACGGCCGCCGAGTTGGCAGAGGATATTAGCCGGCTTTTGAGCTCGATGCGAGAGCGCACGGCGCGGAGCATGACCGGACGGCGCATTTTCGCCCGGAACTATTCGGTCGGCCGCTATGAAGCCGCCTGGGGAGAGGTGCTCGATCGCCTGGGGTTCGGAGGCGAGGTGCGCGGTCCGTCCGCCGGCACGGGCGCGGCCGCCGCCCCGCGACATCCGCGCGGGCCGCTCCTGAACCCGATGCGCACCGAAGCAAGGCGAGGACGGCCGCGCCTCTCCGTCGTCGTTGCGACCTGCGAGCGTTACGACGTGCTGCCCGACACACTCGGCGCGCTGCAGGCGCAGCGCGCTCCCGCGTCGATGGAGGTGATCGTCGTCGACCATTCCCCCGATACGGTGGCCGCCGCGCGGTTCCGCGCCCGCTATGCCGGCTGTCCCGGCCTCCATTTCGTCGCTGACCCGGCCTTGCGGCTTTCCGAGGCGCGCGAGGCCGGCCTTCGGCGTGCCGCCGGCGCGATCGTCGCCTTCATCGACGACGATATGATCGCAGCGCCCGGCTGGGCGAAGGCATTGATCGCCGCCTTCCAGACTGACGGAGACACGGTTGTGGCGGTCGTCGGGCCCATCACGACGCGCTGGGGCAGGGCCAGGCCGCCATGGCTGCCGGACGAGCCCCTGCTCGATGCCGTGGCGATCGGCGCACCGGGGGAAACGCGCGAGCCCGCCGGCCAGGCGTGGACTTCCGGCTGCAACCTGGCCGTCCGCCGCGAAGCGATCATCGAGGCCGGCGGCGTCGCGGGCATGCATGGTCGCGAAGGTTCTGTGCCGTGGCATCCGCAGGCCGAGCTGCTCCGGCGTCTGAAGCGTGACGGCCGCTGCATCGTCCACGCGCCGAACGCCGCGGTCGAGCAGGTCGTTCATCCCGAACGGCTGAGCCAGGACTGGTTTCTTCGCCGTGCGGCCTGGCAGGCGGTCTCCGATGCGATCGGGCGCGGTCACCGCACGTCCGACGGAGGGGGCGATGCCGGCGGCGCCTCGCCGAGCCGCGCCGGACAAAGGCCAGGACGCGCGCTGCTGCCTTTCAGGGAGTGCGGAGATCCTGACAGCTTCGCCGCCGAGGCCGGGATCGCCTATGCGACCGTCGCCGGCCTCCTGGCCGGTGGGCGCGAGGAGGCCGGGACGCGGGACGCCGCCGTGGAGCGCTCCTCCTGGCGGCTGCCCGATCCGGTGCGAGCGAGATCGGCGGGCCGGCACGTTGCCCGTCGGACCGTGGGTGAATTGCGTCTTTCGGTCGTCGTGGCGACATATCAGCGCTACCGCGACCTGCCGCGCGCCATCGCGTCGCTGCTGGCGCAGGACCTCGCCCGCGGAAGCCTCGACATCATCGTGGTCGACAATTCGCCGGACGCTGCACGCGCCAGGGCCTTTGCCGACCGCTATGCCGGCATCGACGGGCTGACCTATCTCGTCGAAGCCAGGCCGGGTCTGTCGAACGCGCGAAATGTCGGGCTCGAACGATCGCGCGCGCCGATCGTGGCCTTCATCGACGATGATGCCGTGGCCGCGCCCGACTGGGCGCGGCAGATCGACAGGGCCTTCGGCCTCTCCGACCAGAGGGTTGCGGCCGTGGGCGGGCGGGTCCTGCCGCGCTTCGTCTCGGCAAGGCCAGCCTGGCTCGCGGACGAGCTGATGGGCTATCTCTCGATCATCGACTGGAAGGGCGGGCTGCGCGAGCTGGCGCGGCACGAATGGATCGCCGGTTGCAACATGGCGTTTCGCCGGGACCGGCTGGTCGATGCCGGCGGATTCCCGTTGCAGCTCGGGCGCAATGGCCACGGCCATATGCTGCTCTCCAACGACGAGAGCGCCGTCGTGGCCCGGCTGCGCGAGCAGGGGCACGTCGCGGTCTACGCGCCGGAGGCCTGTGTCGAGCACGTCATCGATCCGGCTCGTCTCGACCGCGCCTGGTTCCGCCGGCGGGCGGCGTGGCAGGCCGTGTCGGACTGCATCCAGGATGATGTCCGCGCGGCAGAACATGTCGCCGCCTCCATGCAGCATGTGCGGCGGGCGGCCCGATCCGGGCTGTCTCCCGTCTTGAGCGGGACGTTTTCGCCGACGGTCGATCCTGATGTCTTTCGCCAGGAGGTCGCGCTCGCCTACGACATGACGCTGGTCGCGCTCGCCGGTCCTGTCGATGGTGCGCTGGACGCCCCTGGCAGGCGCATCGGCCTTGCCGACATTGCGGGCGAGGCGAGAGCGCATATGCTGGCGCATCCGCGCATGGCGCGACTGGGCAGGCGCCTGCGCGACAGCGTCGTCGGCTAGCGTCGTGCGATCGGTCGTCGGGCGTGCGGACAGCGCAGTCCGGCCGGCGCGGGGACGGAGGCCGGTCGCTGGGGCAGGGAGCCATCGCATGGTGCTTGACGCCGCACGGTTGAGGCAGAAGCCCTGGCTGGACGATCCGGCCATTCCCGATCGTATTCACGATGCCGTCGGCATGATCGGGCCGGAGGAGCGGCGCTGCTACTGGTGGCTGGCGCGCAACTGGCTCGGCGAGCGTGGCTGCATCGTGGATGCCGGCGCCTTCGTTGGCGCGTCGAGCGTCGCCTTCGCCGATGGTGCGGTGGCCGCGGGGCGCCGTTCGTTTCGGGGACAGCCCATCGTCCATGCCTTCGACTATTTTTCCGTCGTCGACACCTATGTCCAGCAGAGCATCTCGGACGCGTTCCGCCGCATCCAGATGGGCGACAGCTATCTGCCGATCTATGAAAGGCAGACCCGAGACTATCGGGACATGATCGCGGTGCATCCCGGCGATTTTCTGAGCCATCGCTGGGATGCGACACCGATCGAGATCCTGTTCGTCGACCTTGCGAAGACGCCGGCCCTCAACGGCCATGTCGTCGCGCAGTTCTTCCCAAGCCTTCTGCCGGGCCACTCGCTGGTCCTGCAGCAGGACTATTTCCACTGCTGGCACCCCTACATTCACATCACCATGGAGTATCTCAAGGATCATTTCGACCTGGTGGACGAGCGCGTCGATTATCAGACTGCCGTCTGGCTGCATTCCAGGCCCATTCCGCCGGAGAAGATCGACCGCGTCGTGCGGTACGACTTCGATGCCGCGGAGCGGCTGGTCCTGCTCGATCGCCTGGGCGGCAGGTCGTCGGCGGCGATGCGGCCGATGATCGAAACGGTGAAGCTCTGGCAGCTGTGCCTGGATGAAAGCTACGGCGCGGCGCGGCACCAGCTCGGCGCGATGGACGAAGCCTATGGACTGCACGGCAACGAAGCCTTGTGGGCACGGCAGGCGCTGGAAATCGAGGCGCTGATCCCGCAGCCGATGCGCCACGGCGCCGGCCCGCCAGTGCCGCCGCCAGCGGCGTCTTCGGCAGGCGCGATCAATGCGCATGTGTCGTTCGACGCCATCATCGCGGACTATCCGCGTTTTCACCGCAAGCCGGATGGAACGCCCTGGTTTCTCGGCGTGAGTGGCGACACCCTCAAGGCGCTCGCGAGCCATATCGAGCCCGGCATGCGGACGGTCGAGACCGGCGCCGGCTTTTCATCGCTGGCTTTCATCCTGAAGGGCGCGCAACACATGGCGATCTGCCCCGATGACGACCTCGAGGCCTCCATCCGGCAATGGTGCGACGCCAAGGGGATCGATCACTCCCGCTTCGACTACGTGCAGGCGCTGTCCCAGGATGCGGTGCCCGCCCTGACGGGCGAGTTCGACTTCGCCTTTATCGACGGCGACCACGCCTTTCCGATCCCGCAGATCGACTTCTACTATCTGGCGCGCCGGCTGAAGGTCGGCGGCTGCCTGGCCATCGACGACACCAATATCTGGACCGGCATGATCCTCGCACAGCATCTGGCGACCGACAGCGATTGGCGGCTCGAGAGCGAGCACGACGGCAAGACGAGCATCTTCAGGCTGGTCGCGCCGTTCCGGGACAAGGGCTTCGGCAACCAGCCCTTCGTCCTGGCGAATTCGCGCGGCCTGCCCGAGGATTATTATTCGGCCTTCAAGCGGTAAGGTCGCCGGCGCGGCGCCGATCGATCAGGGATGCGACGCGTTCGATGCGCGCAGGCCGCCGAAGAGCCGGGCGGTGGCGCGGCTGAACAGGCCGGTGCGTGTACGGCCGGCGCCGCTCGGCGGGCTCATGGCGCGCTGGGCTTCCAGCGCGACGACCCGTGCGCGCGGCGCGAGGGCCGGATTGGCGGTCACGGCGTCGCGCAGCGCCGCGAGCACGACAGGCGCGCCGGCGGCCGGGTCCACGCAGGCCCGGGCATCGTCGAGAAGGTCGCGGAACGAGGGTTTCCAAGCGGGATCCGCAAGGCGCCAGCTCACCAGGGCCCGGAGACCGTCATCGGGCTCCGTCAGATCCGGCGCAGGGCCTATGGCTGTCGACGTCAGGTCCACGGCACACCCATCCTGCTGTCATGCACTGTCCGAGGCCGGCAAGAGCGCCGGCCACGCGATCATTCAGCGCCGGCAAAGGGATTCGGGCAACGGAATACCGCCCGACCGGGCCGCTTTTCCACAGGTCGCCTTGGTGCAATGCGACTGAAAAACCTTCCGTTTTAGGGAAGGCGAGGCCGTCGGCCGGCCGTCATGGCCGTCCGGGCCTGCTGCGCTGCGAGCGGTCGTCCGATCGGGCAGGGTGCTCGATGCTGCAAGCGCGCCTGACGCTGACGGGTCGGCCCTTCGGGCTTCGAACGTCAGGTCTGCGGTTCCAATCCGGCCACGATGCCGGCGGCGATCAACTGCTCGATGGTCTCTTCCGCATAGCCCGCTTCCCGCAGCACGTCCCGGCTGTGCTCACCGAAGCGCGGCGCGGCCCTTTCGGGAGCGGGCTGGCTGGCGCTCCAGCGCGAGGCGACGCGCATGGTGCGGACGCGCCCCTCCGAGGCGTGCTCCGACACCGGGAAGAAGCCGACCTCCGCGAGATGCGGATCGTCGAGCAGCGATTCCAGCGTGTGCATGCGGGCATGCGGAATGTCGGCTTCGCTGAGCAGGCGTTCCCAATCAGCCGTCGGGCGGCCGGCGAAGATCGCGGCGACCGCCGTCATGATCTCGGCCATATGGCGCGTGCGGCTGGCATGGCTGGCAAAGCGCGGATCGCCGCGCCAGTCCGCACGCCCGGCGATCTCGATGAAGCGCTGCCAGTGGCGATCGGTATAGATGACCGCGCAGAGATAGCCGTCCGCGGTCCGGAACGGCCGGCGGTCCGGGGCGAGCAGGCGCGCATATCCGCCGCCGTCCAGGGGTGGGTCGTAGGACAGGCCGCCGAGATGATCGCCGAGGACGAAGCTCGCCATCGTCTCGAACATCGGAATGTCGATGCGCTGGCCCTCGCCGGTCCGGTCGCGGTGGCGCAGGGCGGCTAGGATCGCCGCCAGCGCATGCAGGCCGACGACGCGGTCGGCAATGTTGATCGGCGCGTAGCGCGGCGTGCCGTCGCCGGCGTCGGCGATCAGCGCCGGCACGGCGCAGAGGCCCTGGACGAGATCGTCATAGGCCGGCTTGGCGGCATAGGGACCGTCCTGGCCGAAGCCGAACGTGCCGACATAGATGATGTCGGCCCGGGCCGCCGCTACGGCCTCGTAGCCGAGGCCCAGCCGTTCCATTGCCTGCGGCCTGATATTGTAGACGACGACGTCGGCGGTCCGCGCCAGCGCGAGCGCGACGTCCCGGCCCGCCGCCTGCTTCAGGTCGACCGCGATGCTGCGCTTGGACCGGTTGGCGTGCATGAACATGCCGCCCATCGTGCCACCGCGGCTCGGTCCGACCTGGCGGATGAGATCGCCCTCGGGCGATTCGAGCTTGACGACGTCGGCGCCCATGTCGCCGAGGATCGAGGTCGCGTAGGGACCCATGAGCACGGAGGTCATGTCGAGGACGCGGATGCCGGCCAGGGGACCGCTCATGGCAATTCGCTCGCTTCGCTGGGGAAATGACAGGCTCGGACCGGCCGCCGCCCCCTATTATGCCGAGCCTGCTGAGCCATCATGACGGGGCCGCGGCCGCCGCAAGCCTGCTGTCGCTGCAGGCGAGGGGACGACGCGCCGATGCGCCGTGGGAAGGGCCGCGCAGCCGCGGAAGAAGGGTTCATGCACACCTTGCCTGATGATGCAGGGCACTGATCGATCCGACGATATTGCTGAGCGGTCTTCCATCGGTCCAATATCCCGCCCGCGCGTTTTCAAGAATTCGGACTTCTTAGCGAAAGGCATGACCGATGGCGGCGGGCCGGCGTCCCAGCAGCGCAATGCTCGAGCTCAGGCATCTGCGTTACTTTCTCGCGACCGCCGACGAGCTGAACTACGGCCGGGCGGCGGAGCGGCTGCGCATCGCTCAGCCGGGCCTGAGCCAGCAGATCAAGAACCTGGAGGCGATCGTCGGAACACCCTTGTTCGACCGCACGCGCCGCTCGGTGAAGCTGACGCTGGCCGGCGAGCTCTTCGCCGAGGAGGCGCGCAAGGCGCTGCAGCAGACCGAGACGGCGCTTCTGGTGACGCGCCGGGCCGGACGGGGCGAGCTCGGGCGCATCGCCATCGGCTATGTCGGCTCGGCCGCCTATACCGGCGTGCTGACCACCATGATCGGGGAATTCCGCAAGGCCTATCCGGAGGTCGAGCTCGACATTGCGGAAATGGAGATGGCGCAGCAGCTCGATCAGCTCGACCAGGGCAAGCTCGATATCGGTTTCATCCGCCCGCCCGTGCCGCTGCCGCTCGGCATCGCCTCGACGCCGGTCCTGTTCGAGGAGATCATGCTTGCGCTGCCGGGGAACCACCCGCTGGCGGGAGAGGATGCGGTGCCGCTTTCGGCCCTCAACGGCGACATCTTCATCACGCCGCGCCACCCGGCGGGCGTCAGCTTTCACGCCCATACGACCGCGGCCTGCCGGGCCGCCGGCTTCTTCCCGCGCCTCGGTCCGCAGGGGCGCGACTTCGTCACCATAGCCAGCATGGTCGCGGTCGGTCTCGGCGTCGCGCTGGTGCCGCAGTCGCTGAGGAGCATCCAGGTTCCGGGGCTGCGCTACCGCGCCATTGCCGGCGAGCCGGTGCTGGCCGAGCTTGCCGTGGGCTATCGGCGCAACGAGCCCTCGCCGGTGGCGCGCGCCTTCGCTGCCCATGCGCGCAAGAGCGCGCAGCCGGCCAATCAATAAGCTCAAATTATCAAAAATCCGCCAGCCACGTATTGGACCGATTTGAAAGTCCGGCCGAATAATCGCTGATCATCGACAGCGGGTTCGTGGCTATGGATTGGCGCGATCGGGCGGGAAGCCCCTTCATTTGTGAAAAGACGGCCGTCGCGTCGCATCGTGGCATGGCCGTGACCAACCATCCGCTGGCATCCGCCGCGGCCGTCGAAATGCTGGCGGCCGGCGGCAATGCCATCGATGCCGCGGTGTCGGCCCTGTTCACGCTGACCGTGGTCGAGCCGATGATGGTCGGCATTCTCGGCGGTGGCGTCGCCCTGATCCGCCTCGCGGATGGCCGCGAGATCGTGCTCGACGGCCTGTCGACGGCGCCGGCGGCGGCGCGCCCGGACAGCTTCACGCCGATTTCGGACGCATGGCCCGACTATATGGAGGCGAGGGGCCGCGCCAACCGCGTCGGACCGAAGGCCGTCGCCGTGCCGGGCACGCTCAAGGCCTGGTGCGAGGCGGCCGAGCGGTTCGGCCGCCTGCCGCTGCCCGATCTGATCGCGCCGGCGATCCGCCACGCCGAGCGCGGCTTCCGGCTGTCGCCCTATCTTGCCACCTGCATCAACGAGATCGCGCCCGATCTCGCCCTCGACCCGGAGATCGCGGCCGTCTTCCTGCCGGGCGGCAAGCCGCTGCAGGCGGGCGACCTGCTGGTTCAACGCGACTATGCCGGAACGCTCCGGCAGATCGCGGCGGAAGGGCCCGCTGCGGTCTATGGCGGCGCGCTCGGCAGGCGCATCGCCGCCCATCTCGAACAGGCCGGCTCGTTCCTCCGGTTCGAGGACCTCGCCGCCTATCGGACGATCCAGCGCGAGCCGGTCCGCGGCCTCTATCGCGGCGTCGAGATCGTCGGGCCGCCGCCGCCATGCTCGGGCGGCGTGCAGACGCTGCAGATCCTGAACCTGCTGGAAGCCTATGACGTGCGGCAGCTCGGCTTCGGCACGGCCGAGACGCTGCATCTCGTGCTGGAGGCGCTGAAGATCGCGGCCGCCGACCGGCGCGCGGTCACCGCCGATCCCGATTTCGTCGACGTTCCGACCGATAGGCTGATCTCCAAGGATTATGCGGCGTTGCGGCGCACGGAGATCGACCCCGGCCGGGCCGGAACCTTCGATGCCCGCATCCTGTCGAACGAGTCGGCCAATACCACGCATGTCACGCTCGCCGATGCCGAGGGCAACATCGTCACCTCGACGCAGACGATCAACAGCCTGTTCGGCGCGCGCATCATGATCCCGGGAACCGGCATCATCCCGAACAACTACATGTATCTGTTCGATCCGCATCCCGGAAAGGCGCTGTCGCTGGAGCCCGGCAAGCGCATCACGAGCGGCATCACGGCGCTGATCGGCAAGCGCGACGGCCGGCCGCTGTTCGCGCTCGGGCTGCCCGGCGCGCACCGCATCCCGGCCTCCGCCATGCAGGCCGTGCTCAATCTCGTCGACCACGGCATGAGCCCGCAGGAGACGGCGGAAGCGCCACGCGTCTTCACCTGGGGCCAGGAGGCCGAGATCGAGCTCGGCGTGCCGGAGGCCGTGCGCGCGAAGCTTGCCGCGCTCGGCCATCGCATCGCGCCGGTCGATCACGTCGCCGGCGGCATGGCGATCATCGGCTTCGGCGCCGACGGTGCGATGGAGGGTGCCGCGTGCTGGCGCGCCGACGGCGTGCCGATGGGAATGGGCGGCGGTGCGGCGCGCGCGGGCACCTCGTTCTGGCCGGACCCCCGCCGGGGCCGCAGCTACTGAGCCGACGACGCATCACCGACGAAGCGGGCGCCAAGCCCGCCCGAGACAAGGGGAACGGAGCCCATGCTGATCCATCGACGCGATGCCCTGGCCCTGTCGGCCGGAGCCCTTTTCGCCGCCATGAGCCCGGCGCGCGCCCAGGGAAAGAAGACGCTGCGGCTGGCGCCGCATGCCGCACTGCGTGTGCTCGACCCGGTCGTGACCAACGCCTACATCACCCGCAACCACGCCTTCATGGTCTATGACACGCTGTTCGCGGTGGATGCGCGCTACCGGCCGCAGCCGCAAATGGTCAGGGAATGGTCGGTCAGCGCGGACAAGCTGTCGTGGACCTTCGTGCTGCGCGATGGCCTCCCCTTCCACGACGGGCAGGAGGTCACCGCGGAGGACTGCGTCGCCTCGATCGCGCGCTGGGCCAAGAAGGACGTGGTCGGCCTGCGCCTTGCCGCCGCGATCACGGCCATGCGGGCGGTCGACGGCAAGACCTTCCGCATCGACCTGAAGGAACCGTTCGGGCCGATGCTGGAAGCTTTCGCCCGGCCGAGCTCCATCCCGCTTTTTGTCATGCCGAAACGCATTGCCACGCTCGCGCCGGACAAGGTTCTGGAGGAGGTCGTCGGTTCCGGCCCGTTCCGCTTCGTGCAGTCCGAATTCCGCCCGGGCGTCAGCTGGGCCTATGAGCGCTTCGAGAAATATGTCCCGCGCGCCGAGCCGCCCGATGGCCTGGCCGGCGGCAAGCAGGTCAAGGTCGACCGCGTCGAGGTCGTCTGGTTTCCGAGCAAGCAGACGGCGATCAACGCGCTCGCCAAGGGCGAGATCGACCTTCTGGAAAACCTGAACGCCGACCAGCGTTCGCTGCTGCAGGGCAACCGGGACGTGGTGATCCGCCGCCGGCCCGGGCCCAATGCCTCGACCATCCGCTTCAACTGGGCGCAGCCGCCGTTCAACAATGTGAAGGTGCGCCAGGCGGTGCAGGCGGTCGTCACCCAGCAGGACTATATGGACGCCTCGATCGGCGACCCGGAATCCTATCAGATCTGCCCGGCCTTCTTCGGCTGCGGCACGCCGCTGGAAACCGCCGTCGGCTTTCCCGATACCGGCAAGCCCAATATCGCCAAGGCGAAGGCGCTACTGCAGGAGGCCGGCTACAAGGGCGAGAGGATCGTCATCATCACGCCGGGCGACATCGCCTCCTTCGCGCCGCTGGCGCCGCTGACCCAGCAACTCCTGCGCCAGATCGGCATGCCCGCCGATATCCAGACCATGGAATGGAGCGCATTCCTGGCGAGGCGCGCCAAGACCGATCCGGTCGCCGAAGGCGGCTGGAACCTGGCCCATGCGGTGTTCGACCGGATCGACCTGATCTCACCGCTCGGCAATCTCAATTTCGATGCGCGGGGCAGGGGCGCCTATACCGGTTTCGTCGACGATCCGGAAACGGAGGCCCTGAAGGACCGCTACCAGCGCGAGACCGATCCGGAGCGGCAGAAGGCGATCGTCGAGGCCATGCAGAAGCGCGCCTACGAGCTCGTCTTCTACATCCCGCTCGGCACCTATTTCGACTACGAGGCCTTCCGCTCCAACGTCTCCGGCTACGTGCCGTCGCCGGTCATGGTCACCTGGGGCGTGGACAAGGTCTGATGCTGAGGCTGATCGCGCTCAGGATCGCGATGGCTGTGCCGGTCATGCTGGTCGTCGCCACCATCGTCTTCCTCCTGCTTCGCCTGAGCCCGGGCGATCCCGCGCTCGTCATTGCCGGCGAGACGGCCGGGCCCGAGGCCCTGGCGCGCATCCGCACCGATATGGGCCTCGACCGGCCGCTCGCCGTGCAATATCTCGCCTGGCTCAGCGAGATCGCGCGCGGCCATCTCGGCATGTCCATCCTGTCGAAGATCCCCGTGCTCAGCCTGATCTTCGACCGGCTGGAGCCGACGCTGGTGCTGGCGGCGAGCGCGATCCTGATCACCGTGCTCGTCGCCGTGCCGCTCGGCGCGATCGCCGCCTGGCGGCACAACAGCTGGGTCGACCGGGCGGTGATGATGCTGTCGGTGGTCGGCTTTTCGGTGCCGGCCTTCGTCATCGGCTACATCCTGATCCTGCTGCTGGCGGTGAAGGCCGACATCTTCCCGGTCCAGGGCTATGTCAGCCCGTTCGAGGATCCGCTCGCAGCGCTGCGTCATCTCGCCTTGCCTTCGCTGACGCTCGCCCTCGTCTTCATGGCGCTGATCGCCCGGGTCACCCGCTCCAGCCTGCTCGAAGTGCTCGGCGAGGATTTCGTGCGCACGGCGCGGGCCAAGGGCAATATCGAGCGCCGCGTGCTCTGGCGCCACGCGCTGCCGAATGCCGCCGTGCCGATCATCACGGTGATCGGGCTCGGCATCGCCCTCCTGATCAGCGGCGTGGTGGTGACCGAAAGCGTCTTCAACATTCCCGGCGTCGGCCGCCTGACCATCGACGCGATCCTCGCCCGCGACTATCCGGTGGTTCAGGGCCTGATGCTCTTCTTCGCGCTGATCTATGTCGGCGTGAACCTCATGATCGACATCGCCTATGTGATCGTCGATCCGCGCATCCGGTATTGAGGCCGGTCATGTCGGTCACGGAACGCACCCTATCCCGCGCGCGCCGCAGCCCGCTCGTCGAGGCGCTGCTGGCGAACCGCGTCGCCCTGTTCAGCGGCGTGCTGCTGATCGCGATCGTGCTCTCGGCCGTCTTCGCGGCGCCGATCACGGGCGACGACGCGCTGCTGATCCGTCCGCGCCAGCGGCTCAGGCCGCCGGGCGCCGACTTCTGGTTCGGCACCGATGCGCTCGGCCGCGACGTCTTCGCGCTCGTGCTGCATGGCGGCCGGATCTCGCTGCTGGTCGGCCTGCTGGCGGCGCTGGCGGGCGCCGCGATCGGCACCGTGGTGGGGCTCCTGACCGGCTATCTGCGCTGGCTCGATCCGATCGTCATGCGGATCATGGACGGCATCATGGCCATTCCCGGCATCCTGTTCGCCGTGGCGCTGGTGTCGCTGGTCGGACCGAGCCTCGTGACCATCGTCGCCGCGATCACCTTCGCCGAGATCCCGCGCGTGACGCGGCTGGTGCGCAGCGTGGTGCTCAGCGTGCGCGAGGAAGCCTATGTGCGCGCGGCCGAGGGCCTCGGCATTCCGCCGCTGCGCGTGCTCGTCCGCCACATCCTGCCGAGCTGCATCGCGCCGCTGATCGTGCAGACGACCTACATGTTTGCGGCGGCGATCCTGTCGGAAGCCGTGCTCGGCTTCCTCGGCGTCGGCTTCCCGCCGGACCTGCCGAGCTGGGGCAATGTCCTGGCCGAGGGGCGCGCGGTGTTCCAGCGTGCGCCGTGGACGATCATCGCGCCGGGGCTGTTCCTCGCGGTCACCGTCATGGCCGTCAACCTGCTTGGCGATGGCCTGCGCGACCGGCTCGATCCGCGTCTCTCCCGCGCCGCGAAAGTCTCGTCATGACCGCGTCAGAGCCGATCCTGCGCATCGAAAACCTGAGCGTCGCGCTTCCCGAAGGGCTCGACCGCACCCATGCGGTGCACGGGCTCTCGCTCGAGGTCCATCGCCGCCAGATCGTCTGCGTGGTCGGCGAGTCCGGCTCGGGCAAGTCGGTGACGGCCGCCGCCGTCATGCGTCTCCTGCCCGAGACGGTGCTGCGCATCACCGCCGGCACGATCCGCCTGGAGGGCGAGGACATTGCCGCCGCTTCGCCGGCGCGCCTGTGCGACCTGCGCGGCAACCGCATGGCGATGATCTTCCAGGAGCCGCTGACGGCGCTCAATCCGGTCATGCGGGTCGGCGAGCAGATTGCCGAGGTGCTGCGCATCCATCGTCCGGACATGGCGCGCGAGCGGGTGGCCGCCCGCGTTGGCGAGCTGATGGCGGATGTGCATCTGCCCGAACCCGCGCGGCTCGCCGGGGCCTATCCGCATCAGCTCTCCGGCGGCCAGCGCCAGCGCGTGATGATCGCCATGGCGCTGGCGCTGGAACCGGCGCTGATCATCGCCGACGAACCGACCACCGCGCTCGACGTCACCACCCAGGCACAGATCCTCAGGCTGTTCCGCGAGCTCCTGACCAAGCACGACAGCGGCATCCTGATGATCACCCATGATTTCGGCGTCGTCGCCGATGTCGCCGACCATGTCGTGGTCATGCGCCAGGGCGAGGTGGTCGAGCGCGGCGCACCGGCGAAGGTGTTGACCGCGCCGGAGCATGCCTATACGCGCGCGCTGATCGACGCCGTGCCGCGCTTCCGCTACCGGGCCGAGCCGGAGGCCCGCGACCGGCCGCTGCTCGCCGTCGAGAACCTGACGCTGACCTATCGTTCGACGAGCTTTCTCGGCGCGCGTCGGGAGACGCGCGCGCTCGACGCCGTCTCGTTCAGCCTCGCGCCGGGCGAGACGCTCGGCATCGTCGGCGAATCCGGCTCCGGCAAGACCAGCCTCGCCAAGGCCCTGCTGCGCTTCGAGACGCCCGATTCCGGCCGCATCCTGTTCAGGGAGCGCGACGTCGCGGGGCTTGCCGGCACGGCGCTGCGCGAGATGCGCCGGCATATCCAGATGGTCTTTCAGGACCCCTACAAGTCGCTCAATCCCCGCCGTCGGGTCGGCCAGTCGCTGATCGAGGGGCCGGTGCAGCATGGCGTGCCGCGCGCCAGGGCCATCGCGCGGGCCGCGGAGCTGATGGAGCTGGTCGGGCTTCGGCACGACGCGCTCGATCGTTTCCCGCACGAATTCTCCGGCGGCCAGCGCCAGCGGATCTGCATTGCCCGTGCGCTCGCCATGGAGCCCTCGGTGATCGTCGCCGACGAGGCGGTCTCGGCGCTCGACGTCTCGGTGCAGGCGCAGGTGCTGCGGCTGTTCGAGGACCTGCAGCTGCGGCTCGGCTTCGCGATGATCTTCGTCACCCACGACCTGCGCGTCGCGTCCAACATCTGCG
Organism: bacterium YEK0313; assembly: GCA_000751295.2. Lineage (NCBI taxonomy): Bacteria > bacterium YEK0313. Next base: position 3,644,596 of record CCMO02000001.1, on the reverse strand, counting down.
ACCGCATCGCGGTGATGCAGCGCGGCCGGATCGTCGAGATCGGGCCGTCGCGGCGCGTGTTCGAACAACCCGACGCCGCCTATACGCGCGAGCTGCTCGCCGCCGTGCCCGGCTTCGTGCGCGAAGCCGCGGCCACCTGACCTGCCGTTCGCTTGCCCCGCCGGGCGTCGAACGGCCTGAAACCATCCGGTGCGACATGACGAACCATGAGACAGCGCCCGCCTACAAGGCCCGGTCCGGCTGGAACGCCTTGCTGCCGGAACGCGTGCCGCGGGAGGAGGTGCCGCGGCAGCGCTGGTTCCGGACCATCGTCGTCGGCGCCGGTTATACCGGCCTCGCCGCGGCCCGGCGTCTCGCCGAGCTCGCCCCGGGCGAGGAGGTGCTGCTCCTCGACGCGGCGACCATGGGCGAGGGGGCTTCGGGGCGGAATTCCGGCTATCTGCTGATCAATCCCGGCGAGCCGAGCGCCAATGCCGCAGGCTTCACTGCCGATTGGGCGGCGCGCCAGATCGCACTGGTTCAGGCCGGGCTCGACTGGCTGCGCCAGCTTGTCGCGACCCATGCGATCGCCTGCGACTGGCAGGAGGATGTGCCGGCCATCACGGCGGCGGCGACAGCCGGCGGCGAAAGGACCGTCCGCGCGACGCGCGACCGCTACCTGTCCTGGGGCATCGCATCGAAGGACTATGCGGCCGAGGAGCTCAGGCGCATCTTCGGGACAGGCTATTATCGCCGCGGCATCCAGTCGCTGACGCGCGCGCTGGTGCAGCCGGCCGCGCTGCACCGGGGGCTTGCCGACAGCCTGCCGGCGGCGGTGACGCTGGTCGAGAACACCCCGGTGCTCGCGCTCGGCAATGAGGCCCCCTTCACGGTGCGCACGAGCCGCGGCGACTTCGTCGCCGACCGGCTGTTCCTGACCAACAATCTGCATGCCCGGGCCTTCGGCCTCGGCGGCGACCGGATGGTCGGGATCTACACCTATGGCGCCTTCACGCCCGAGCTCGACGCGGCGACGCTCGAACGTTTCGGCGAGGCGCCGCAATGGGGCGCGCTGCCGGCCCATCGCATGGGCTCCACCTTGCGCAAGACGATGGGACGGCTGCTGGTGAGGAGCGGCGATTCCTATGAGCGCGAACTCGAGCCCGATGCGGCGCGGGCCATGCTGACGCAGCTCTACCGCAACCGCTTCCCGGGGTTGAAGAGCTATGCCTTCGAACATGTCTGGGGCGGGCTGACCGCGGTGACGCACAATGGCGCCTTCCTGTTCGGCGAGGTCAGGCCGGGCCTTTTCGTCTCGGCCGGCTGCGGCGGCGCCGGGGTCACCCGCGGCACGATCCACGGCAGGCTGCTGGCGGAGCTCGCCCATGGCGTGCCGTCGCAATTGCTGAGCGACCGGCTGGCGCTCGACGGCCCGAACTGGCTGCCGCCCGAGCCGTTGCGCGGCATCGGTGCGAGAGCCCAGATCGCCTGGGAGACATGGCTTGCGGGGGCCGAGCGCTGACGCCAGGCGGCCGAAAGGGCCGGTCCGCTCCGGTGAGGTCACGGAACCAGCGCCGGTTCGCAGCTTGCGACGGCCTGCCTTCCGCATGTTTTCCGGCATGGCCGGAGGCATGCCCGAACGCGTCGAGGTTGCCGGCCGTGGCGCTGCCCGGACAGCGCCGAGGCCGTTCGCGATTTGCGCGGGGGGCCGGGCTCATGCCGTGCCGCCTGCGGCAGCCGGTCAGGCCGCCCTGGCAAGCGCCGTGCGGGTCGCCTCGGCCAGCCGGCGCACCCCTTCGTCGAGCTTGGCGGGAGCGTTCAGGGTGAAGTTGATGCGGATCGACCGGCGGTTCCGGCCTTCGGGATCGAAGACGCTCGACGGCGTGATGCAGACGCCGTGCGCGAGCGCTTCGCGGAGCAGGCGATCGGTGTCGAGCGCGGCATCGCGCGCCGTCGCCCAGACGAACATGCCGCCCGCCGGGATCTCCCAGTCGAAGAGGTCGCCGAGGTGGCGCGCCATGGCCGCTCCGAGCGCATCGCGGCGCGCGCGGTAGAGCGCGAGGACATCTGGCAGGATGCGCTCGGTCAGCCCCATCGCGAAAGCCTCGTGCGCGATGCGCTGGCTGAGGCCTGAGCTCGACATGTCCGAACCCTGCTTGGCGCTGATCAGGGCCTGGATCATGTCGGGCGCGGCGACGACCCAGCCGATGCGGAAGCCGGGGGCGAGCTCCTTCGACAGCGTGCCGAGATAGACGACCGGTCCGTCATAGACGGCCGCGCCGCCGGCCGAGAGGCTCAGCATCCGCGGCAGCGGCGCGCCATCGTAATAGAGCGTGCCATAGGGATCGTCCTCGATGAGCCAGGTGCCGGTGGCTTCGGCCGCCGCGACCAGCGCGCGGCGCTCCCCGAGCCCGACCAGCCGGCCGGTCGGGTTCGAGAAATTCGGCACGGTATAGGCGAACTGCGCATCGCGCAGCGCCAGCGCCGGGTCGAAATCGCCGGCCTCCAGGCGCATCGGCCGATAGCGGGGATAGCGCGGTTTCCAGGCGTCGAGCGCGCCGAGATAGGCCGGGCTCTGCGCCGCGACCAGCCCGCCCTGGTCGAGCAGCACCTTGCCGATGAGGTCGAGAGCCTGCATCCCGCCCGATGTGATCAGGACATTGTCGCGCGTGAGATGGAGGCCCGGAGCGCTGAAGCGCGCCGCGATCAGGTCGCGCAGGCCGGGCAGGCCCTCGATCGGGGCATAGGCGAGCGCCTCGCCGGGATGGTCCGCTATCGCCCTGGCGGCGAGCGCCGAGAGATCGACCACCGGCCAGGTCGCCGGGTCGGGCAGGCCGCCGGCCATGTTGATGAGGTCAGGGATCCGGCCCGCCGCCAGGAAGATCTGCGTGACGTCGTTGGTCTCGGCGAGCCAACCGGCAAATGTCGGGCGTCGGGCAGGGGGCGCCATGGTCGTGTCCTCGGATCGGGTTGGGCGGCCGGTGAGGCGCGGCCGCCAAGGACAGTCTAATCGGCAAGACCCTGATGAAACTCCGCGATTTCGGACGTTCATCGCGGCATCTGCGCGTGATATCACTCAGGATGAGCAGATCTTGAGAGTTTTTCACTCATGACCGTTCTCGACGCGATCGACCACCGGATTCTCGACGTGCTGCGCCGGGACGGGCGGATATCCATGCTGGATCTCGCCGAGCGCGTCGGCCTGTCGGCCACGCCCTGCGGGCGCCGCGTCAAGCGGATGGAGGAGGAGGGCGTCATCAAGGGTTATGCCGCCCGGATCGACCCGGCGGCGCTCGGTCTGACGGTCAGCGTGCTCTGCTCGGTGCGGCTGGCCCGCCATGGTACCGAAGGAACCGAGCAGTTCCTCTCGGCCATCGCCAAGCGGCCGGAGATCACCGAATGCCTGCTGGTGGCCGGCAATGTCGACTATGTCCTGCGCATCTGGGTGCGCGACCTCGATGAGCTCGGCACCTTCATCCGCGACGTGCTGCAGTCCATCCCCGCGGTCGGGGAAACCACGACCATGGTGATCCTGAAACACGACAATCCGCACTGGAAGGCGGCGCCGTGAGGGGGACGGCCACGTGCTCTCCAAGGTTTCGAGCGTCAGTCGGTGACGCTCCGCGTTCTGATCGACCAAGGCGGCGGGCGCGAGTTGCCGGGTCACCGCTGTGTCCGGATCCGACGGGGCACCGACCAGCTTTGCCAATGGGAGTTCGAAAGGAGCGACAGGGCGGTCGCGCTCGCCGCGCCCGGCACACTGACCGTCGATGCAAGCCATGCCTCGATCGGTCTGGGCTTCGGTGGAGCCGGCATCATTGACGGCGCGGAGCCTGTCCTTCGCCCGCACATCCGGACGGGGCCTGATGGCCGTGCTCGGAGACTGGGCGTCGATGGGGAGCGGCCTTCACGCCCGCCTTCCCGGCCGTCGCCAAGTCCCGGCCGCCTTGCGCCTTCCCATCGATCTCATTCGGGACATGCGGCCGCTGGCCGGCCGAGGCGGACGTCCGCTGCCGCTTCACGGATCGGCCGCCACTTCGCCGACAGGCCGGCCCTCTCCTACGATCCGCCGGATCATCTCCGCTCGACCAAGCGGCGTCGTTCGCGCATTCTTGTGCGGGTTGTTCATCCTCGTGCCCTGCGGTGCTTCGTGTCGCAACGACCACCTTCTGGCTCTCACGGGCGATGAACAACCTCCCCAGACTCCACACCTAGGGACCAAGATCGCCTCCGAGCCGAGCGTGTAGATCTCCCTCGTCCATCCCTCCCATCTGGCAAAGGATGGTACCGGCGGCGCTGCCAGACCGCCGCCGGCTATTCCACCTCGTCAGCTCTTGATCGCGATCCGCTTTGCCTGCGATTGTGCTTTCGCGCTCTTGGGCAGGGTTATGGTCAGCAAGCCGTTTCGAAAGCGCGCCTCGACCTTGTCCGGCTCGACCTCGATGCCGAGCGGAATTCGGCGCTCGAAATGACCGTAGAAGCGTTCGGAGAACTGCTTCTCCTTGTCTTCTGTCTCGGAACGCTTTTCGCCTTTCAGCGTCAGCCCACCGTCATCGAGCAGCACCTCGATGTCGTTCTCCTCAAGTCCGGGAATCTCGGCCGTCACCTTGAGTTCTGTGCCGGTGTCGGAAATCTCGACGGTGGGCCAGATGACTCGAGGCACGGAGCCCAGGGCCGGCAGGCGGCTGTCGAATGAACGGAAGACATCGTCGAACAGCCGATTCATCTCGCGATGCAGTGACAGGAACGGGTTGCGGTCATCCTCACCATAGAGGACCGGGACCTGGCTGCTGGCCGAGCGGCCCCAGGGAATCAGGTCGCGAACACCCATTGTATCCTCCTCCTGTTCATTGAATTGCCATAGCGATCCCGTGGCGCCGGGCAGTCAGCCCGGCGCTCTGTGCGAACAGCTGTGGCGGGAAGATCTGCCTCAGGCAGCAGCCCGCGTCTCGGGCTGGCTCTGCTTCGTCTCGACCTTCGGAAGCGTGGCGCCGGCCGCGATCTCGATCCGGCGCGGCTTCATCGCCTCGGGCAGTTCGCGCTTGAGGTCGATGATCAGCAGTCCGTTTCCGAGCTTGGCACCGACGACCTTGACATGGTCGGCGAGCTCGAAGCGACGCTGGAACGCCTGGTTGGCGATACCGCGATGCAGATACCGCGCGTCGTCATCCTCGGGCCTTTGGCCAGACACGATGAGAAGGTTCTGTTCCTGCGTGATGGTCAGATCGTTCTGCGCGAAGCCGGCCAGCGCCATCGTGATGCGGTAGTCGTCCTCGCCCACCTTGACGATGTCGTAAGGTGGCCAGTCATTGAACGGTTCGACTCGGCTTGCTGCCTCGAGCGCGTTCAGCATCTGGTCGAAGCCGATGCTCGACCGGAACAGCGGAGAGACGTCCAGAGTGGTTCTCATAGCCACATCCTCCATTGAGCAACATGGATACAAGCGTCACCCGCCGGCGTGTGTGTGACACAGTCCGGCGGGCCGGCCCCTATCGGCGACCGGTGTTTAGGGATTTAGGGCAGGCCGCCGCCCTTTCAAGAGTTCCGCGTATGACCGCTCGGTGCCCGCTTCGGGCATGCGCCAAAATCGCCTCAGCGGCACGTAAGCGCTTCGAACTTCTTTACTGACAAAAGCGCCGATTCGACGCCTTCATGCCTCGGCATCAGCCGATCCCGGCAAGGGCTCGGTTTCGGCAGCAATAGCGTGCTGGGGGCGGGCCGTCGGCGGAAATTGGCGCTCCCTAGGGGATTCGAACCCCTGTACCCAACGTGAAAGGCTGGTGTCCTAGGCCTCTAGACGAAGGGAGCGCGACCGCGATGCGGCGCGCCGGTTTATAGGGATGTTCGCAGCCGTCATCAACCCGTCTTGTCAAAGTTTTCCCAAGGGGCCGTTTTGGGGCGACCGGCAGGCTGCGGACGGTACAGGCGTGCCGGGCGGGGCGTTCCAGCACGCAGCGGCAGGCCGGTCGCGGCAGGCGACGATACGAGCTGCGCCCGCCTGTCACGATCCCGGAGGCGAATGGAGACGGCATTCTGCCGGCAGCTCCCGGCAATCTGTAGGGGACTTGTGCAAAATGGCAGTCGCCTCCGGCGGCGGAATGATTCTAGGCTGCGTCTCAGCAAGAAGAGCCGGCGCGGGTCGTCACCTGCGATCGGCATGTCGGAGTCGGCAAGGGCCGGCTCGTGGAAGCCGCAGCCAGGCGGCTGACGGTCCGGGGGAGTAGAGGCCTTCATGAGGAAGTCTTTTGTTGCGATGGCGTTCGCCGCCGTCATGGGAGTGGCCGGGCTCTTGGCCACGGCCGCCGATGCGCAGACGCCGCGACGCGGCGGCACGATCCGGTTCACCGCGCCCTACGGCTCGAGCTTTGCGAGCCTCGACATCCATACGACGCCGCGCAGCCAGGACGAGATCTGGGCGCGGGCGATCCACCGGACGCTCTACAGCTGGGACGCGAACGCCAACAAGCCGGTGCTGGAGCTTGCCCGCGAGGCGCAGGTCTCGGCGGACGGCCTCGTCTATACGTTCAAGCTGCGCGACGACGCCTATTTCCACAACGGCCGGCGGATGACCGCCGACGACATCATCTGGACCTATACCCGGCTGATGGACGCCTCCAAGGCGTTTCCGGGCGCGCGCTACGCCCGCATCATCAAGGGCGCGGTCGAGGTCGAGAAGGGCCAGGCGCGCGAGATCTCGGGCCTGCGCAAGATCGACGACTTCACCCTGGAAATGACGCTGACCGAGAAGGTCGACCCGGCCTTCAACTTCTTCCAGGCCACCACCTCGATCTATCCGCAAGGGGAAGGCAACAGCGAAGCCTTCCTGTCGCGGCCGATCGGCCTCGGCCCGTACAAGTTCGTCGAATATGTGCCGGGCTCGCGCCTCGTCGCCGAGCGCTGGGAGCGCTACTACAAGCCGGGCCGGCCCTATGCCGACCGGGTGGTGATCTCGATCATGGGCGAGGCCGCCGCGCGCGACGTCGCCTTCCGCAGCCGCGAGATCGATGCCTCGATCCTCGGCGCCGCGCAATATGTCGCCTATCGCGGCGACGCCCAGCTCTCGCGCGGCCTGCTCGAAGTGCCCGAGGTGTTCACCCGCTCGATCGGCATGAACCTGAGCTTCAAGCCCTTCGCCGACCGGCGCGTGCGCCAGGCGATCGCCTATGCCATCGATGCCGATCTCATCATCAAGCGCCTGCTGCGCGAGAAGGCGTTCCGCGCGACCAGCTGGCTGCCGATCTCTTCGCCCGCCTATGACCCTGCGCTGCGGCCCTATGCCCATGATCCGGCCAAGGCGCGCCAGCTGCTCGCCGAGGCCGGTTATCCCAACGGTTTCGAATTCGAGTTCACCGCCACCGCCAACGAGAGCTGGGGCATCGTCGTGGTCGAGGCGATCATCCCGATGCTGCAGCGCGTCGGCATCCGGGCGACGATCAAGCCGGTCGAATCCACCGTGCTCGCCGAGGTGCTGCGCAGCGGCCAGTACCAGGCCTTCATGTATTCCATGTCATCGGGGCCGGATCCGGCCACCGCGCTGCGCTGCTTCCATTCGGCGACGCCGCAATCGGCCTGCAACTACGCGCTGTTCCGCAACGCCGATTTCGACCGGCTGCTGGACGAGGCCGGCCGCACCGACGACCAGGCCAAGCGGCTCGATCTCTTGCGCCGCGCCAATGCCATCCTCTACGAAGAGCTGCCGTTCTGGTTCTTCAACTACAACAAGGCGGTGATGGCCTATCAGCCCTGGGTGCACGGGCTGCAGCCGAACGCGACGGAGCTTGCGGTCCAGAACTACGAGGACATCTGGATCGACGAGACCTCGCCCGCCAAATAGGCGCGCGCCGGGCCCGCGCCTCCCGAAGGGGCGGGCCCGTCCACGATCGATCCGACCGTCACATCGCGCGTTCCGGGCCTTGCCTGAGCCTTGCCGGAGCGTCTGGCCGGAGCTCTCCATGATCCGTTTCGTCGTGCGCCGCCTCGTTCAGGCCGTACCCATCATCCTGGCCGTCGCAGCCCTCATCTTCATCCTGTTCAGCGTCATTCCCGGCACCTTCGCCTCCAGCCTCGGCGACGACGGCCGCACCGTCATCGACCCGGCCGTGATGGAGCGCATGAACAAGGAGCTTGGCCTCTCCGACCCGGTTCATGTCCGGTTCGGCAACTATGTCCTGAAGCTCGCCCAGCTCGACCTCGGCACCTCGTTCCGCACCCGCCAGTCGGTCGGCTCCATGCTGATGGCCCGGCTCTGGCCGACCGCCCAGCTCACCTTCGCGGCCATGGTCTTCGCCATCGTCTTCGGCGTCGCGCTCGGTTTCATCGCGGCGCTGAAGCCCGGCAGCCTGCTCGACACATTGTCCATGGTCGGTGCCGTTTCGGGACTGTCGCTGCCGAAATTCTGGCTCGGCCTGCTGCTCATGTACCTCTTCGCGCTGCAGCTCGGCTGGCTGCCGAGCTTCGGCTACGGCAATGGGGGCTTAAGCCACCTGATCCTGCCGGCGGTGACGCTCGGCGTCGCGCCAATGGCGCTGCTCGCGCGCACCACCCGCGCCGCCGTACTGGACATCATGAATGCCGATTTCGTCCGCACCGCCCGTTCCAAGGGCATGAGCGAAAGCCGGGTGGTGCGCTGGCATCTCGCGCGCAATGCGCTGGTCATTGTGCTCACCACGATCGGCCTGCAGTTCGGCACGGTGATCGGCCAGGCCGTGGTGGTCGAGAAGCTGTTCGCCTGGCCGGGCCTCGGCTCGCTGCTGGTCGACAGCGTCACCCTGCGCGACATTCCGGTGGTGCAGGGCGCGATCCTGTTCATCGTGCTGCTTTTCCTCGTCATCAACACGCTGGTCGACGTGCTCTGCGCCATCGTCGATCCGCGCATCAAATATACCTGAGGGCGCGCCCATGAAGCTCAATGCCAGTCTCGTCATCGGCGGCATCTCGCTCGCGGTCGTGGTGGTGGCCGGGGTGTTCGCGCCCTGGCTCGCCCATTCCGACCCGGTGCTCGACGCCAACCTGATGAATGCCGAGCTGCCGCCGGGCGCCGAATTCTGGTTCGGCACCGATGCCCAGGGGCGCGACATCTACAGCCGCGTGCTCTACGGCGCGCGCATCTCGCTCACCGTCGGCATCATCTCGCAGCTCATCAACACGGTGATCGGCGTCGCGCTCGGCCTGTCCGCCGGCTACTGGGGCGGCTGGTGGGACGATTTCGTCTCTGGCCTCACCAATATGATGCTGTCGATCCCCTCGCTGATCTTCGCGCTGGCGATCATGGCCGTGCTCAGTCCCGGTCTCACCAGTCTCCTCATCGCGCTCGGCCTCACCAACTGGTCGTTCACCTGCCGCCTGGCGCGCGCCTCGGCGCTGTCGCTGAAAAGCCAGGGCTATGTCCAGGCGGCGAAGACCCTCGGCTACAGCGACATCCGGATCATGCTGACCCAGCTCCTGCCCAACATGCTCGGCCCGATCATCGTCATCGGCACGCTCGGCATCGGCGGCGCGGTGCTGGCGGAGGCGACCCTGTCCTTCCTCGGCCTCGGCATCCGCCCGCCGTTCCCGAGCTGGGGCAGCATGCTCTCCGACGCCCGCGAGCAGATCTCCACCGCGCCCTGGATCTCGGTCTTCCCGGGCCTTGCCATCTTCGTCACCGTGCTCGGCCTCAACCTGCTCGGCGACGGGTTGCGCGACATTCTCGACCCGCAGTCGCGGAGCCGACGGTCATGATGGGGCAACCGCGCTTGAACATCGAAGCCTTGAGAGCCGGCCTGACCGTCGGCGGGTTGCGCGACATTCTCGACCCGCAGTCGCGGAGCCGACGGTCATGACCGATCAGCCGCTTCTCGAGGTCGAGAACCTGAGGATCGACCTTTCCGTCGGCGAGCGCCGCTTCGCGGCGGTCGAGGACGTCTCCTTCAGCATCCGGCGCGGCGAGACCTATGGGCTGGTCGGCGAATCCGGCTGCGGCAAGAGCATCACGACGCTCGCGCTGATGGGGCTGCTGAAGCCGCCGCTCAGCATCGGCGGCGGCACCATCCGCTTCGAGGGGCGCGAGATCCAGGGCCTCGGTCCCTCGGAACTGCGCAAGCTGCGCGGCGACCGCATCTCGATGATCTTCCAGGAACCGATGACGGCGCTCAATCCGCTGCAGCCCGTCGGCCGGCAGATCGCCGAAATGTTCGTGCTGCACCGGGGAGCCTCCTGGCCGGACGCCCGGCGCCAAGCCGTCGAGGCGCTCGCCAGCGTCAAGGTGCCGGCGCCCGAGCGGCGGGTGAAGGACTATCCGCACCAGCTTTCCGGCGGCATGCGCCAGCGCGTGATGATCGCGATCGCGCTCGCCTGCGGGCCGGACCTCCTGCTCGCCGACGAGCCGACGACCGCGCTGGACGTGACCGTGCAGGCGGAGATCCTCGACCTCATCCGCGAGCTCTCGGCGGCCAAGGGCACCGCCGTCCTGATGATCAGCCACGACCTCGGGCTGATCGCCAACATGTGCCGCAGGGTCGGCGTCATGTATGCCGGCCGCCTCGTCGAGGAGCGCGCGGCCGCCGACGTGTTCAAGAGCCCGAGCCATCCCTATACCGGCGGGCTCGTCGCCTCTCTGCCGCTGCTCGGCGCCCGCGGGCGGCACGGGCAGAAGAAGCTCAACGAAATTGCCGGCGTGGTGCCGCCGGTGACCGCCTTTCCGGCCGGCTGCCGGTTCAACCCGCGCTGCGGCGCCCGGACCGACATCTGCGAGCGGCAGGATCCGGATGCGACGCCGCTCGCCGGCGGCGGCCTCGTGAGGTGCCACCATCATGCCTGAGCCCGTCATCCTCAAGGTGGAAGACCTCGCCGTGCATTTCCCGCTCGGCGGCGGGCTGCTCGGCGGGCCGCGGCGTGTGGTCCATGCGGTCAACGGCGTCGACCTCGAGCTGAAGCGCGGCGAGTGCCTCGGCCTCGTCGGCGAATCCGGCTGCGGCAAGTCGACGCTTGCGCTTGCCATGCTCGGCCTGCAGCCGCCGACCCGCGGCCGCATCGTTGTCGACGGCACCGAGGTCGGCAGCGCAGCCATCGACCGCAAGGCGCGGGCGAGGGTGGCCCAGATGGTGTTCCAGGATCCCTATTCCTCGCTCAATCCGCGCCAGACGGTGCACAAGACGCTGGCCGATCCGCTGCGGCTGCACGGCATCAGCGCGGCTTCCGAGATCGACGGGCGGGTCGAGGCGATGCTCGCGCGCGTCGGGCTCAGGGCCGATGCCGCGGAACGCTATCCGCACGAATTTTCCGGCGGCCAGCGCCAGCGCATCGGCATTGCCCGTGCGCTTATCCTGGAGCCGAAGATCGTCATCCTGGACGAACCCGTCTCGGCGCTCGACGTGTCGATCCGGGCGCAGATCATCAACCTGCTGCTCGAGCTGAAGGCGACGCTCGGGCTGTCCTATATCATGATCAGCCACGATCTCGGCGTGGTCGAGCATATGAGCGACAGGGTCGCCGTCATGTATCTCGGCCGGATCGTCGAGAGCGGGCCGTGGGAGGAGATCTTCGCCCGGCCGGGCCATCCCTATACGCGGGCGCTGATCGCTGCGATTCCGGATCCGTTCAAGCTGAGCCGCGGCACCAGGATCTCGGGCGAAATCCCCAATCCGCTCGATCCGCCCACAGGCTGCAGCTTTCATCCGCGCTGCCCGGAGGCGCGGGATGCCTGCCGCGTGCCGCCGATCCCTGATCTCGACGAGGTTGGCACCGGCCATTTCGTCCGCTGCCGCCGCTTTCATGAGATCGGCCGGATGCAGCCTGCCGCGGCCGAGGCCTGACCACCGGGACACCATGCGCATGACACTCGACCATCTGCCCCGCCTGCCGCTCGCCGCCGCGCCGACACCGGTCGAGCCGCTGGCGCGGCTCGGCGCCGAACTCGGCATCGATCTCAGCGCCAAGCGCGACGATTTCACCGGCTTCGGTGGCGGCGGCAACAAGGTGCGCAAGCTCGAATTCCTGATGGCCGATGCCAGGGCGAAGGGAGCGAGCGTCGTGCTCACCGCCGGCGGCCTGCAATCGAACCATGCGCGCATCACCGCGGCGGCGGCGCGCCGCTGCGGCATGACGCCGGTCCTGGTGCTGCGCGGCGAGAAGCCGCCGGCGGCGCAAGGCAACCTCCTGCTCGACCATCTGTTCGGCGCGGAGATCGACTATCTCGACGCGGCCCGCTTTCCGGCCGAGCACGAGGCGCGCATGCAGGCCCTCGGCGCCGCGGCGGAGGCGCGCGGCGAGACCCCCTATGTCATCCCGGTGGGAGGCTCCAATGCCCTCGGCGCGGCGGGCTATGTCGCCTGCGCCCGCGAACTGGCCGAGCAGTACCGCGCGGCCGGGCGGCCTGCGCCCGACGTGCTGGTCGTGCCGGTCGGCTCCGGCGGTACGCTTGCCGGCCTCGTCGCCGGCTGCGCGCTGGCCTGGCCGCAAACCCGGATCGTCGGGATACCGGTCAGCATCAGCCCGGTGCCTTTCGCGGAGCGTGTCGCCAGGCTCGCCAATGCGGTGGCCGCGCTCGTCGGCATCGACCGGCGCTGGCAGCCCGCCGAGATCATCGTCGACGAGAACCATGTCGGTCCCGGCTACGCGATCATGAGCGAAGCGGGCAATGCCGCGATCCGGCATGCCGCCCGGGCGGAGGGCCTGCTGCTCGATCCCGTCTATACGGCCAAGGGTTTTGCCGGGCTCATCGGCTCGGTCGAGGCGGGTGTCATCCGGCGCGGCAGCTCCGTGCTGTTCCTGCATACCGGGGGCACGCCGGCGCTGTTTCATTACGGCGAGGCGCTGCTCGGATAGGGGGCGTCGCGGGGGCTCAGGAACCCGGCAGGCAGAGAATGCCGGTTTCCGGCCCGACCCAGAGCGACAGGCCGGCATAGGCGGCGATGGCGAGGCCGATGGCGCGGCGGGCAGCCGGCGCGCGGGCGGCGAGGCGCAGCCTGTCGAGGGCGAAGGCGGTGCCGATCACGGCGGGCAGGGTGCCGAAGCCGAAACCGAGCATCAGGGTCGCACCGCCGGCACCCGAACCGGTCAGCAGCGCCGTGAACAGCGCGCCATAGACCATGGCACAGGGCATGAACCCCCAGGCGATGCCGGTCACCAGCGCCGGCACGCCCGCCGCGCCCGCGGGCAGGGCGGCGATGCGCCGGCCGATCGGCAAGGCGAAGCGGTCGAGCGCGGCGAGCGGCGGCAGAAGACCCGCCGTGGACAGGCCGATCCAGCCGACGGTCGCCGCCGCGGCCCAGCGCAGCAGCCGGTGCGCCGCAGCCTGGTCGAACAACCCGGCAAGGCCCGAGCCGAAGGCGCCGAGAATGCCGCCGGCGAGCGCATAGGCGGCGACCCGGCCGGCCTGGGCGAGGAGCAGGCTGCGCGTCCGGTCCGCCGCGGCATCGCGCGGCGTGATGGCGAGCATCAGCGCCGAGGCGATGGAGCCGCACATGCCGGCGCAGTGCAGGCTCGCCGCCAGGCCCATCATGAGGCCGACAAGCAGCGGCAGTCCCGAGGCGGTCATGGCGGCGGCCGCTCCGGTCAGACGGCGCGCGAATGGCGCCCGGCGCGGCCGAGATGGCTGTCGAAGGCCGAGGCGACGAGACGCAGATAGGGCCGGCCGGCCTCCGGAACGGTGACGCTCCGGCCGTCGAACCGCACGACGCCGTGCTGCGCCAGCGGCGCGAGCGCCGCGGCATCGGCGTGGAGCGGGCGCGGGTCGGCGTCGAGCCGGCCGGCGGCCTGGTCGAGATCGGCGGAGAGATCACACATCAGCCGTTCGATGACGGCGCCGCGCAGCCGGTCCTCGGGCGTGAGGCGCAGCCCACGGGTCGTGGCGAAGGCCCTGCCGTCTATCGTCCGGGCATAGCCGGCAAGATCCGGCGCGTTCTGCACGAAGCCCTGCGGCAACTGGCCGATGGCGGAGGCGCCGAGGCCGATCAGGGCATCGGCGCGGTCGGTCGTATAACCCTGAAAGTTGCGCCTGAGGCGGCCGGCGCGTGCGGCGGCGGCCATGGCGTTGCCGGGCAGCGCGAAATGGTCGAGGCCGATCGCCTCGTAGCCGGCGGCGATGATGGCGGCCCGCGCCGCGGCCTCCTGGCCGAGCCGGTCGACCGGGCCGGGCAGGACGGTTTCGTCGATCAGCCGCTGGTGCCGCTTCAGCCAGGGCACATGGGCATAGCCGAACAGGGCGATCCGGTCGGGCTTCAGCCGCAGCGCCGCTGCGGTCGACCGCTCGACGTCGCCGACGGTCTGTCCCGGCAGGCCGTACATGAGGTCGAAGCTGATGTCGCACAGGCCGGCATCGCGCAGTGCCGCGACCGCCGCGGCCACGGTTTCGACCGGCTGGATCCGGCCGATCGCCGCCTGGACATGCGGGTTGAGGTCCTGGACGCCGAGGCTCGCCCTGGTGATGCCGATCCGGGCGAGATCGCCGGCAAGCCCCGGCGCGACCTGACGGGGGTCGAGCTCGATGGCATGGTCGAGGGCCGGCTGCAGGTCGAAGCACAGCGACAGCCGCTCGACGATGGCGGCAAGACCCTCGGCGCCGAGCATGGTCGGCGTGCCGCCGCCCCAGTGCAGATGCGTCACCCGGCGCGCGACGGTCGCTGCGGCGACCAGGTGGATCTCGCGGATCAGCCGGTCGCGATACTGCTCGACCGGCTGCTCGCGCCGCGTCACCTTGGTGTGGCAGCCGCAATAGGCGCACATGGCGGCGCAGAACGGTACGTGCAGATAAACCGACAGGCTGGCGCAGGGCGAGAGTTCGCCCAGCCAGCGGCGATAGGTCGCCTGGTCGACGCCGGCGTGGAAATGCGGCGCGGTCGGGTAGGAGGTGTAGCGGGGCACCGGGCGGCCGGCGAGGGCGACCAGCGGCGGGGAAGGGGCTTGCAATCTGCCGGGCATGGCAAGGCCTGGAATGGGCGGGTGATCCCGAACCGTCGGGCCGCCATGCCGCCAACAGGACGCCGGGGCGCCGCCGCCGTCCTTGATCCGGATCAAATCGCCCGCCGGCGCGGTCGAAGCGTGTCGCGCCATTGATTTGCATCAATGTCGGCCGGTGCCTCGCCGGGAATGGTCGCGCCGGGAGCGGGCGGAGGGCCGCCGCGCGCCGCGACATTTCCGGCAGAGGCGAACCATGGGGCAGGCGATACCGCACAAGCAGATGACCGTCGGCGAGGCTTTCGCGCTCGCCGGCTTCGCGGCGATGGCGCTTCTGTCCATCACCGTCGCCAGCAAGGCCACGGAGGGCGGCTATGCCTTCCATGCGCTGCTGTTCGCCGCCGCCTCGGTCGCCGCGGTCATAGCCGTCGGCAACCGCTATCTCGACCGGCCGGGGGTGATCCCCGAGACGATCGACGGACGGCCCAACTATGCGTTCGGTCCGGTCAAGTTCGCCGTCGCGGCCTCGGTGTTCTGGGGCATAGCCGGCTTCAGCATCGGCCTGCTCATCGCCTCGCAGCTCGCCTGGCCCTCACTCAATTTCGACCTGCCCTGGACCAATTTCGGCCGGATGCGGCCGCTGCACACCTCGGCGGTGATCTTCGCATTCGGCGGCAACGTGCTGATCGGCTCGTCCTTCTATGTCGTGCAGAAGACGTGCCGGGCGCGCCTCGCCGGGGATCTCGCACCCTGGTTCGTGGTGCTCGGCTACAACCTGTTCATCGTCATCGCCGGCACCGGCTATCTGCTCGGCATCACCCAGGGCAAGGAATATGCGGAGCCGGAATGGTATGCCGACCTGTTCCTGACCGTCGTCTGGGTGACCTATCTCATGGTCTTCCTCGCGACGATCTGGAAGCGGCGGGAGCCGCATATCTTCGTCGCCAACTGGTTCTATCTCGCCTTCATCGTCACCATCGCCGTCCTGCATCTCGGCAACAATGCGGCCGTGCCGGTCTCGCTGTTCTCGCCGAAGAGCTACATCGTCTGGTCGGGCGTGCAGGACGCGATGTTCCAGTGGTGGTACGGCCACAATGCCGTGGGCTTCTTCCTGACCGCCGGCTTTCTGGCGATCATGTACTACTTCATCCCCAAGCGGGCCGAGCGGCCGATCTATTCCTACCGCCTGTCGATCGTCCATTTCTGGGCGCTGATCTTCCTCTACATCTGGGCCGGGCCGCACCACCTGCACTATACGGCGCTGCCCGACTGGGCGCAGACGCTGGGCATGACCTTCTCGGTGATGCTGTGGATGCCCTCATGGGGCGGCATGATCAACGGGCTCATGACCCTGTCCGGGGCCTGGGACAAGCTGCGCACCGACCCGGTCCTGCGCCTCATGGTCGTCTCGCTCGCCTTCTACGGCATGTCGACCTTCGAAGGCCCGCTGATGTCGATCAAGGCGGTCAATTCCCTCTCGCACTATACTGACTGGACCATCGGCCACGTCCATTCGGGCGCGCTCGGGTGGGTCGCCTACGTCTCCTTCGGCGCCATCTACTGCCTGGTTCCCTGGCTGTGGAACCGCCGGCTCTATTCGCTGCGCCTGGTCGACTGGCACTTCTGGATCTCGACCATCGGCATCGTCTTCTACATCTCGGCCATGTGGGTCGCGGGCATCATGCAGGGCCTGATGTGGCGTGCCTATACCGCGCTCGGCTTCCTCGAATATTCGTTCATCGAGACCGTCGACGCCATGCATCCCTACTACGTGATCCGTGCTCTCGGCGGTGCCCTGTTCGTCATCGGCGCGCTGATCATGGCCTACAACCTGATCATGACCGTGCGCGCAGGGGAGGCTGAGGCGGCCGAACCCCGCGGCGCCCTGGTCCCGGCCGAATGAGGCGATCGGACATGTCTCTCTGGAACAAGCACGCCATCTTCGAGAAGAACTCGATCATCCTCACTCTCGGCATCGTCGTGGTCGTCGCCATCGGCGGCCTCGTCGAGATCGCGCCGCTCTTCTACCTGCGCAGCACGATCGAGCGGGTCGAGGGGGTGAGGCCCTATACGCCGCTGGAGCTCGCCGGCCGGGCCATCTATGTCCGCGAAGGCTGCTATAACTGCCATAGCCAGATGATCCGGCCGCTGCGCGACGAGGTCGAGCGCTACGGGCACTATTCGCTGGCCGCCGAAAGCATGTTCGACAAGCCGTTCCAGTGGGGCTCGAAGCGCACCGGCCCGGACCTTGCCCGCGTCGGCGGCAAATATTCGGACGAATGGCACGTGGCGCATCTGCGCGAGCCGCGGTCGATCGTGCCGCAGTCGATCATGCCGGGCTACGCCTTTCTCGCCGCGGCGCCGCTCGACGTCGCCGCCCATGCCGCGCATCTCGCCACCAATCGTGCGGCCGGCGTGCCCTACAGCGCCGAGCAGGTCGCGGCCGCGGCGGCCGACTTGCGCACGCAGGTCAATCCGGACAGTCCCGAGCTGCAGGCGTTTCAGCAACGCTATCCCGGCGCGGCGGTCCGCAATTTCAGCGGTAGCACCGGCGGCGTGGTCACCGAGATGGACGCGCTCGTCGCCTATCTCCAGGTGCTCGGCACCATGGTCGACTTCAAGAGCTACGACGCCAGCGCCAACATCCGCTGAGCCGCCGGAGATCCCCATGCACACCTATTCCCTGCTTGCGACCTTCGCCCAGACCGCCGGCCTTCTCTATTTCGTCGGCATGTTTCTCGCCGTCGCGGTCTACGCCTTCTGGCCGAGTAACCGCACCCGCTTCGATGCCGCCGCACGCATGCCGCTCAGCGAGGACTGATCATGACCGACCACAGCAAGGGTGAATTCGATCCGGTCAGCGGCCGCACCACCACCGGCCATGAATGGGACGGCATCAAGGAGCTCAACTCGCCGCTGCCGCGCTGGTGGCTCTATGTCTTCTACGCGACCATCGTCTGGTCGGTCGCCTATTGGGTCGTCTATCCAGCCTGGCCGCTGATATCGAGCCATACCAGGGGCCTGTTCGGCTACGCGTCGCGCCAGGACGTGGAGGCCGAGCTCGGGGCGCTGCGCCAGTTGCGGTCGACGCGCAGCGCGGCGCTGGCCGCGACCCCGCTCGGCGATATCGCGCGTGATCCGGCGCTGCTGACCTTCGCGCTCGCCCAGGGCAAGGCTGCCTTCGGCGACAATTGTGCGCCGTGCCACGGCGTCGCGGCGACCGGCTCGCGCGGCTATCCGAACCTGCGTGACGACGCCTGGCTCTGGGGCGGCACGCTGGAGGACATCAGCCAGACCATCAGCCATGGCATCCGCACCGGGGATGATCGCTCGCGCCAGGGCGCCATGCCGGCCTTCGGCGGCGCCAATGGCCTGCTGAAGGCGGACGAGATCGTCGCGGTGGCGAATGCCGTCAGGGCGCTGTCCGGTCTCGCCACGAGACCCGGCGTCGACCTCGACAAGGGGCGTGCGCTTTTCGCGGCCAACTGCGCCGCCTGCCATGGCGAGGATGGACGCGGCAATCGCGAGCTCGGCGCGCCCAATCTCGCCGCGCCGCTCTGGCTCTACGGCGGCGACGAGAAGACGCTGATCGAGACCATCACGCTCGGCCGCGGCGGCGTCATGCCCGGCTGGGCCGGGCGGCTCGACGCGACGACGGTGAAGGCGCTGACCGTCTACGTTCATTCCCTCGGAGGGGGACAATAAGAAGCAAGAGCATTCGGGGCACTCGCGCGCGCCGGCCGGCCGGCGCGCGTCCTTTTTTGCGGGGCGCTTGACCCAGGTCAAAGCCGATCGCTCGGGTATTGCCGATGGTGCGGGAAATCGGCGCCGACCGGCGCGTGTGATCAGGATCCTGCCATGCGGGGCGCGCTCAACCCCACCGTCCCCAGCCAGCCGGGCCCGAGCCCTGATGACGGCGAGCTCTATGCCGCCCGGCCCGAGATCTATCAGCAGAGTGTCGCGGGGCGCCTGCGTACGATCAAATGGGCAATCCTGTTCGGCTGCCTCGGCGTCTATTATTTCCTGCCGTTCGTGCGCTGGTATCGCGGGCCCAACCTGCCGAACCAGGCGGTGCTCGTCGATCTCGCCAACAACCGGTTCTATTTCTTCTTCATCGAGATCTGGCCGCAGGAAATCTACTATGTCACCGGCCTTCTGGTGCTGGCCGCGCTGGTGCTGTTCCTGATGAACGCCATCGCCGGCCGGGTCTGGTGCGGCTATCTCTGTCCGCAGACGGTCTGGACCGACCTGTTCATGACCGTGGAGCGCTGGCTGGAAGGCGACCGGCGCGAGCGGATGCTGGCCGACAAGGGGCCGATGACCGCGGAGCGCTTCCTGCGCAAGGCGGCCAAGCACGCGCTCTGGCTGGTCATCGCCTGGTGGACCGGCGGCGCCTGGGTGCTCTATTTCGCCGATGCGCCGACGCTGGTCAGGGAACTCGCGACCTTCCAGGCTCCGGCCGTCGCCTATGCCTCGATCGCGGTCCTGACCTTCACGACCTATGCGCTCGCCGGGCTCATGCGCGAGCAGGTCTGCCTCTACATGTGCCCCTGGCCGCGCATCCAGGCGGCGCTGACCGACGAATATGCGCTGAACGTCACCTATCGCCACGACCGGGGCGAGCCGCGCATGTCGGTGAAGGCCGCGGCACGGGCCGCCGCCGCGGGCGAGCCGGCGGGCGACTGCGTCGACTGCCGGCAATGCGTCGTCGTCTGCCCGACCGGCGTCGACATTCGCGCGGGCTCGCAGATGGGCTGCATCCAGTGCGGCCTGTGCATCGACGCCTGCAATTCCGTGATGACCAAGGTCGGCCGGCCGCAAGGCCTGATCGCCTATGACAACGACGTCAATATCGAGCGTCGGGCCGCCGGCCTCGACGAGATCTATCCGATCGTCCGCGTCCGCACGGTGCTTTATGCCGCGCTCATCGCGGTGGTCGGCCTCATCATGCTCTACGGCCTCTGGAATCGCTCGTTCACGGACATTTCGGTGATCCACGAGCGCAACCCGATGTTCGTCCGGCTTTCGGACGGCGCCGTGCGCAACGCCTATACGATCCGCGTGCTCAACAAGCGCTCGCAGGCCCGGCTGTTCCTGCTGGCGGTCGACGATCTGCCGATGGCGACCCGGGTCAGCGCCGTCGGCAGCCTGCCGAGCGACGGGCCCTGGCCGCTCCTGGAAGTCGGGCCGGACCAGACCCGCGACTTCGTCGTGCACGTCACCGTGCCGGCCGGCACGGCGCTCGCGGCGTCGACCCTCATGGCTTTCCGCCTGACCGAGCTCGGCACCGGCGACGTCGCCGTCGGCCAGGACCATTTCGTTTCCCGCTGATCTTCGGATGGAGCTATGGCGATGATGCAGGACGCGCAGGCGAGGCGAGGGCGGCCGCTGACCGGCCGGGCCGTGCTCGCCATGATGGTCGGCTTCTTCACGGTGATCGCTTCCGTCAACGCGGTGATGATTGCGCTGGCCGTCGACACGCTGCCCGGCACGGTGACCGACAGCGCCTACCGGTCGAGCCAGCGCTTCAACGCCGAGCTTGTCGCCGCCCGCACGCGCGCGGCCGGCGGCACCCGTGCCGGCGCTCGACCTGACCCTGCGCGATGCCGGCGGACGGCCCCTGGCGGCCTCCGACGTCGCGGCGAGGCTCGTGCGGCCGCTGGAGCCGCGCGCCGACCGGTCCTTCGTCCTGGCCGCGGCCGGGGAGGGCCGTCTTGCCGGCACAGCCGCGGATGTCGCGCGCGGCGCCTACGATCTCGTCATCGAGGCGCGTGACGGAGGCCGGCTGGTCTTCCGCTCGCGCGACCGGGTGGTCCTGCCATGAGCATGGTCCTGTCCGTTGCCGAGGCGCGCGGCCGGTCCGGCGCCGCTGCGGTGCCCGGCACCCGGGATGCCGGAGCCGGCGAAACCGACCTTTCGCTGTTCGTCCAGCCCCTGGCCGATGGCCGCGCGCGCATCGATCTCGCGGTGGACGGCATCACCTGCGCCGCCTGCATGCCGATCATCGAGTCCGGATTGCTGTGCGAGCCGGGCATCGTCGGCGCGCGCGTCAATCTCACCCAGCGGCGCCTGACGGTGGAATGGCAGGAGGCCATGCTCGGACCGGCACGGATCGTCGGCCTCCTCGCCCGGCTCGGCTTCCGTGCCTATCCGTTCGACCCGCGGCTCGCCGAGGGCGCGGAACTGCGGGAGACGCGGCTCCTGCTGCGCTGCCTCGGCGTCGCCGGCTTCGCGATGATGAACATCATGCTGCTCTCGGTGTCGGTATGGTCGGGCAATGTCACCGACATCACACCGGAGCAGCGCGACTTCTTCCACTGGCTCTCCGCGTTGATCGCCGTGCCGGCGGTCGCCTATTCCGGCCGGCCGTTCTTCCGCTCGGCGCTGGCCGCGCTCAAGGCGCGCCAGCTCAACATGGACGTGCCGATTTCGCTCGGCGTGCTGCTGGCGGTCGGCATGTCGCTGGCGGAAACCTGGCGGCACGCCAGCCACGCTTATTTCGACAGCGCGGTCATGCTGCTGTTCTTCCTCCTGACCGGCCGCTACCTGGAAGCGCTGATGCGGCGCAAGGCCCATGCGGTCGCGAGCCATATCGCGGCGCTCAAGGCCGAAACGGCGGTCAAGCTCATCGACGGGCGGCTGCAGGACGTGCCGATTGCCGCGATCCTGCCGGGCGACCTCGTCCTGGTCAGGTCGGGCGAGCGGATCGGCGTCGACGGCGTCGTCGTCCAGGGCGGATCGACGGTCGACCAGAGCCTCGTCACCGGCGAGACCCTGGCGGCGGCGGTCGGCCCGGGCACCGCCGTCTATGCCGGTACGCTCAACGGCGCCGGGAGCCTGACGATCCGGGTCTCGGCGGCCGCCAAGGGAACCCTGCTCGACGAGGTGACGCGGCTGGTCGACGGCGCGATGCAGGCACGCTCGCGCTATCTGAGGCTGGCCGACCGCGCGGCGCGGTTCTATTCGCCGGTCGTGCGTGTCGCGGCGCTCGCAACCTTCATCGCCTGGCTCGCGGCCGGGGCGGCCTGGCAGTCCGCGCTGATCATCGCGATCACGGTGCTGATCATCACCTGCCCCTGTGCGCTCGGGCTGGCGATCCCGGCCGTGCAGGTGGTCGCCTCCGGCGTGCTGTTCCGTGCCAATGTGCTGCTTCAGTCGGGCGATGCGCTGGAGCGGCTCGCCGAAGCCGACACGGTGGTCTTCGACAAGACCGGCACCTTGACGCTGCCGGCCGCCGGCCTGATCGACGCGGGCCATGTGCCGGACGCGGCGCTCGCCCTGGCTGGCCGGCTGGCGCTCGGCTCCAGCCATCCCCTGGCCCGCGCGCTGGCCGTCGCGACCGGTGCCGACGTGCCGCTCGACGGGATCGAGGAAGTGTCGGGGCAGGGCGTCATGGCCGTCGTCGACGGCCACACGGTCCGGCTCGGCAGCCCGGCCTTCTGCGGTGCGGCGCGCGAGGCCGAAGCCGTGCTGGCGCGCCACCCGGAAGCCTCAGTGATCGCTTTCTCCCACGGCGAGGGGCGGCATGCCCTGGCCATCGGCCAGGTCCTGCGCCCGGATGCCCGGGCCGTGGTGGCACAGCTGCAGCAGCGGGGCCTTGCCGTCGAGATCCTGTCCGGCGACCGGCCCGAGGCGGTGCGTGCCGTCGCGGCGGCGCTCGGCGTCGCGGCTTTCGCCGGCGGCCTGAAGCCGGCCGACAAGATCGCGCGGCTCGATCGGCTGAAACGGGCGGGGCGGCGCGTGCTGATGGTTGGCGACGGCCTCAACGACGCGCCGGCGCTGGCGAGCGCCCATGTGTCGCTGTCGCCGGTCACGGCCGTGCAGCTGACTCAGGCCGCGGCGGATGCGGTCTTCCTCGGCGATCGGTTGGCGCCGGTCGCCAACGCGTTGGCGGTCGCCCGCCGGGCGCGGGCGCTGATGGGCCAGAATCTCTGGCTTGCGGCGCTCTACAACCTCGTTGCCGTGCCGATCGCCATGGCCGGCTTCGTCACGCCGCTGATCGCCGCGCTCGCCATGTCCGGCTCGTCGATCCTGGTCACCGCCAATGCCCTGCGCGCCCGGCGTGCCGTCTGACGCGCCGGGGCGCCGCAACGGAGACTAAAACGATGGATGTCCTGGTGTTCCTGGTGCCGCTCGCGCTCGGTCTTGGCCTGCTCGGCCTCGCCGCCTTCCTCTGGGCGCTCGGCAACGGCCAGTATGAGGATCTCGACGGCGCGGCCTGGCGCGCGATCATGGACGAGGACGGCGATATGGCGGGGGCCGATGCGCCGGCCGCGGGTCAGCCGGCGAGGGGCGCCGGCGCCACGGCCTTCTCGAAACCGATGGCGCCTGGTCTGAAGTGATGGGCGGCGAGATCGTCGCCGAGGTCGGTCCAGATCGCCAGGGCATCGCGCGCGATGCGCGCCTGGCTGTCGTGCACGACGATCGCCTTGCAGCGCTGGGCCTGGGCCAGCTCGTCGACGAAGGCGAACAGCACCTCGGTCGCGGTGCTGGCCGGCAGGTCGGCCTTGGCGAGATAGGAGATCTCCAGCCGCCGGCCGGCGCCGGGATCAGGCAGAACGCGGTAGAGGCACGCGGCATGGGTATAGCCGCGCTGGTCGCTGACGACGACGCAGCCGGCCCGGCTCGCCCGGCCGCGGCCGAGCCGGGCGAGGTGCGCCCGCCAGGCCTGGGGCTCGATCTCGGGGTAGCAGAGCCTGACCAGCCCGAGGACGGCCATGGCTTCTTCCGCGCGGATGATGCGGGCGCTGAACATGTCGAGGCGTTGTCCCAAGCTTCTCCAATGTGGGACGGGACGATGCGGCGCGAAATTGCTAATGTCCTTGCGCTGGATCAAGGACCGCGACAGCGCGGCGCCCTAAGGTGCGGACGTTCCGCTGCCATGGTGACGACCGGCAACGGACCTGATTGCTGGGAGCCGGCCACGGTGGAAGACCTGCTGACGATCAAGGCGTGCGCCCATCACGGCGCGGTCAGCTATTGCGAGACGTGCGAGGTGCGGTCGCTGGCCGTGTGCGCCGCCATGGCCCCGCACGAGCTGCGCGAGCTCGACGCCATCGTGCGGCAGGTGAGCCATGCGCCCAAGACCACCTTCGTGCGCCAGGACGAGGAGGCGCAGTCGGTCTTTTCCGTCACCAAGGGCATGGTCCGGCTCTACAAGATGCTGTCCGACGGCCGGCGCCAGGTGATCGGTTTCGCCATGCCCGGCGACTTTCTCGGGCTCGCCCTGCACAACCGCTACGGCTTTTCGGCCGATGCGGTGGACGAGGTCACGCTCTGCCGCTTCGCGCGCGTTGATTTCGACCGGCTGGTGACCGAGAAGCCGCATTTTCTCCTGCGCCTGCACGAATTCGCGACCCACGAGCTGGTCATCGCCCAGGAGCAGATGACGCTGATCGGGCGCCGCTCGGCGGAGGAGCGCATCGCCGCCTTCCTCGTCGCCATGCGCGAACGCTGGACCCGGGTCAGGGGTGCCTCGGTCACCATCGAGCTGCCCATGCAGCGCATCGACATCGCCGATTTTCTCGGCCTGACCATCGAGACGGTGAGCCGGACCCTGACCAAGCTCGCCCGCGACAAGGTCATCCTGATCGTGCCCGACGCCGTGCGCGTGCTGGACGAGGCGCGCCTGCAGAGCCTTGCCCGCGCCTGAGCGGCGACCGCCGCGCCGGTCTGCGCGCGGCCGCGCGTAGTATCGGAATAACACCCGCGTCCGGCGATCCTCGCCTAGCCTTTCTGCGCAACCATCGGCAGGGAGGATGTGTGATGGCGAAGATCCTGATGATCACGGGCGACTTCACCGAGGACTACGAGACCATGGTGCCCTTCCAGACGCTGCTGGCGACCGGCCACAGCGTCGATGCGGTCTGCCCCGGCAAGAGGGCGGGCGAGAGCGTCAAGACCGCGATCCACGATTTCGAGGGCGACCAGACCTATTCGGAGAAGCCGGGCCACAATTTCACGCTGAATGCGGATTTCGAGGCTGCCGATCCGTCCCGTTACGACGCGCTCGTCATTCCGGGCGGCCGCGCGCCGGAATATCTCAGGATGAACCCGGCGGTCATCGCGAAGGTCCGCCACTTCTTCGACGCCAATAAGCCTGTCGCGGCGATCTGCCACGGCGCGCAGCTGCTGGCGGCCGCCGGCGTGCTGAAGGGGCGGACCTGCTCGGCCTATCCGGCCTGCGCCTACGAGGTGACGGCCTCCGGCGGCACCTTCGCCGACATTGCCGTGACAGAGGCGGTCACCGATGGCAACCTGGTGACCGCGCCGGCCTGGCCCGCCCATCCGGCCTGGCTGAAGCAGTTCCTGGCGATCCTCTGACGGCAGCGCGAAAGGAGCCCCTCGATGTGCGAGCTCTTCATCAAGGCCGCGGCCACGCAATGGCAGAGCCGGACGCACAGTTTGCGCATCGACGGGGTCGCCACCTCGATCCGGATCGAGAACCATTTCTGGGACACGCTCGCCGAGATCAGCCAGCGCGACGGCATGACCGTCACGCAACTGATCACCCGGCTCTGGCACGAGGCGATGGATGCCGATCATGACCTCGGCAATTTCACCTCGTTCCTCAGGGTCTGCTGCGCCCGCTACCACGCGCTGATCGCCGCGGGCGAGATTTCCTCCGATCGTCATGTGCCCATTGCCGACCATCCCGCCCGGGAGATCCTCGCGCGGGAGGCGGCGAGGCGCGACGCGGTCATCAACTGAGCCGCGTCGGCGCGTGCGGGCTTCGGCCGCCGCCGCAAGAGCGGGCGGGGCGGTCCGGTGTAACCGATTGATGATCTGGGCATGGCGCAGCCGCCGCGCCTTGATCCGGAAAGCGAGACTGGCATCCGCCGCGCATGCGCGTCACGAGGACGTGCGTCCCCAAAGCCGCCGCGTCGCGATGTCCGCACCGGCGCGGCAACTGGCGAGCTTGGCCCAGACGACGTCCTCGGCCACGAATTCGTGGCCGGCAAACGTTCCGAAGCCGCAATCCGTGCTCGCCACCACCCGTTCGCGATCGCCGACGGCCGCCACGGCCTCGCAGATGCGATTGGCGACGACCTCCGGGTGCTCGACATAGTTCGTCGTGGAATCGATGACGCCAGGCAGGAGATACATCTCCGCCGGCAGGGGTGCGCTCCTCAACGCCTGATATTCATGCTGGTGGCGCGGATTGGCGAATTCGAGGCTCAGGCCGCCGACCTTGGCCTGGTAGAGCAGGGGCAGCACGTCGCCGAGCGGCACGTCGTGGACATGCGGTCCTTCCCAGTTGCCCCAGCAGCAATGCAGCCGGATGCGCTCGCGTGGCAGCCCCTCTATGGCGGCATTGAGGGCCGCGACATGGGTCTCCACGATGGCCAGGAATTCCGGAATGGTCTTGTCCTGGAACAGCATGGTGCGTTCCATCGCAAGATCCGGCGCATCGAGCTGCAGGATGAAGCCTTCGGCCAGGATCAGCTCGTATTCCCTGCGCATCTCGCGGGCGAGGGCGAAGACATAGTCCTCGTGCGAGGCATAGTGGGCGTTCAGCATCGTCGTCGCGATGATGCCGGGCGAAGCGGCGGTCATGAAGGCGCCGGCAGGCTGCCGGTCCTGTTCGCCGAGCGCCGCCGCCATCAGCGCGCATTCCTCGCGCGCGGCGGTCAGGTCCTCGTAGCGGACGGCGGCGACGGCCTGCGGCGCGTTGCTGACCTTTGAGCGCCGCGGAAACCGTCCGGCGAGCTGCCGGGCAAAGGCGGGAAAGGCGGTGAAGTCGACCGGGCTCGGCCGGTGCGAAGCGCCGCCGAAGCCCTGCATGCGCTCGGCGACATAGGTCTGGAAGCCGACCCGCGGCTGCTCGCCGTCATTGACGATGTCGATGCCGGCGGCGATCTGCTTCGCTACGACATGCCAGACCGCTTCCGCGCTCAGCCGTCCGAGACGGCCGAGATCGATCGCTTCGCCCGCTTCCTTCCTGATCAGCAGATCCGACAGTTCGGCGGCGCGCGGCAGGCTGCCGACATGGGTGATGAGAATGCGTTCCTGCGAGGGCATCATTGTCCCGGCTCCGGAGATGAAGGTGGTTCTGGTCTTTTCGCTTGGCCGCACCGCTCGCGCCGCGACGCTCAATAGCTCGCGACGGCGGCGCCGGCGTCGTTGCTCCGGGCGTAGCGCGACAGGTGCTTGTCGAGCGCGGCGGCAAGACCGCCGCCGGCCTCCGCCTGGGCACGGAGCCGGGCATTGGCCTCGGTCAGCAGGCGGCAGGCCCGGGCCTCATTGGCGACCAGACGATGGTCGCGCTTGACGAAACGGCCGCCGACCAGAACCGTCGCGAGCGTGTCGACGCCGCACTGGAGGATGAGCGCCCCTTCGGGCTGGTTTCGGTCCCACCCGGCCATCATGATGCCCCTTGCATCATGCAGCAGCAGATCCGCCTGCTTGCCCGGCGTCAGGGAGCCGATCCGGTTGTCGAGGCCGAGCGCCCGTGCGCCGCCCATCGTGCCCCAGTGGAGCGCGCGCGCCGCATCGATGGCCACATGGGGCGAGAGCACGCCGGCCGTGTCGTTGCTCCGGCGCCAGCGTTCGGCCTGCAGCAGGAAGCGCAGCTGAAAGCGCAGATCGACGCTGTTGTTCGAGATGATGTCGATGCCGAGGCCGACATTCATGCCGCGCGCCTCGGCCTCGGCGAGGATCGGCCAGCCCATATTCATCTGCATCTCGGTTTCCGGCGTCATCGAGACGTGGCAGCCGCATGCGGCGACCGCGTCCCATTCATCCGGCGTGGTTTGGGTCATGTGGACGAGGACGACGTCCGGACCGAGAAGACCGGCTGCCGCCGCCCGGCCGGCATCGTTGCGGAAAACGCCGCGCAGGATGTCACGCGTCGAATTGGCGTGCCAGAAGATCCGGGCGCCGAGCTCCCGCGCCAGCGCAAACTGCCGACCGCCATAGCCGGTATCGGGCCAGAACCAGGCTTCCTCCGGCGACACGCCGAGCGTGACGAGATCGTCCGTTCCCGCGAAGTGCCGCGCGGCGGTGCGCTTCAGATAGGCCGATCGGTCCTCGAGACTGGAAAAGCCGGGATTTGGCAGGGGCGGGCGATTGAAGCCGTAGCACCAGACGATCCGGGCGCCGGAATCCCTGACCCCGCGCACCGCCTCCTCGACATGGTCGGGCGAATTGAGATTGTGACAGTAGTCGGCCGTGGTGGTGACGCCGGCGTTGAGCGCCTGCAGGGCGCCGTTCAACTGGGCCGCATAGATGTCGTCGGCCGTGTAGTGGCTGGCGATGAACATGCGGATGCCGGCCAGATAATCGTTCAGCGACCAGTCCGCTGTGATGCCGCGGATGGCGCTCTGCCAGAGGTGGTGATGGCTGTCGACATAGCCGGGCGAAGCGATGAAGCCCTCGGCGTCGACGATCTCGGCGTCCGCCGCCGCGATGCCGGGCGCGACCGCTGCGATGCGATCGCCCTCGATCAGAATGTCGCACCCCTCGACATTGCCGATGGACGGATCGACCGAGACGACGAAGGCATTCGTGATCAGTTTTCTCATCGTTCCTATCTCCTCATGGACGCCGACCGGGTCGGCGCGGCGCCAGCCGTCCGCGCGACCCGGATTGCGTGGCTGGAAATCCAATCAGTCGTTCGACCGACCGATTGGTCGCGGATGGAAAGCCACCATGCTGCGGTGCCTCACCGATTGCCGCGGGCGAGCGCAAGGATGGCGGCGGCCGAGACCGCGAGCGCCAGGCCGCCGAGCTGCAGCGGCAGGGCATATGAGCCGCTGGCGTCGAAGAGGAAACCGGCCGCGCCCGGGCCGATCGCGCCGCCGACGAGGAAGACGCTGAACAGGCCGGAATAGGCCGCGCCATAGGCGTCGGCGGGGAAGAAGCGGGCCGCGAAGAAGGCGAGCAGGTCCATTTCCGCACCGAGCACCAGGCCGAGGATGAGGGCGGCCGGCAGAGCCATGGACGGCATTGCGACCAGCAGCAGGACGATCCCGACGAGCGCCAGGGCGAGGAGCGTCAGCGCCAGGCGTTCGGTCGCCACCTTGTCGAGCAGGAAGCCGGTCAGGAGGCGGCCGCAGATGGAGGCGAAGCCGAGTGTCGAGGCGAGCCCGGCCGCCTTCGGCAGCGACAGGCCGGCGTCGGTCAGCATCGGGACGAAATGGACGACGATGCTGATCACGCAGAGCGGCATCGCAAAGAAGGCGGTGCCGAGCAGCAGGAAGTTGCGGCTCCGCCAGATCTCGCCGGCGGCCGTCCGGCCTGCGAGGCCCTGGCGTTCCGCCTGCTCGCGGGCGAGGATCGTCCCACGGGCCGATGCCAGCAGGCCCGCGAGGATTGCGGCTCCGGCGACGAGGATGGCGGCCATTGCGAGATAGGTGCTGCGCCAGCCGACCGACTGGATCATCGGCACGACGCCGAGCGGCACGATCACGGCGCCGGTGCCGATCCCGGTCAGCATGGCGCCGAGGGCCATGCCGCGGCGCTGCGTGAAGGTCACGAAGACCAGCCGGCTATAGGGCAGGGCGGTCGAGCCTGCGCCGAGGATGGCGACCGCGGTGGAACAGAGGAGATAGGTGGCAAGATTCTGCGCCGCCGCCGCCAGCAGGACATAGGCACAGGCCAGGCCGACGAGCGACAGGATGGCGATGGGGATGGCGCCGACCTGGTCCATCAGCCTGCCATAGAAGGGCAGAATGGCCGCCGCCGTGAGCCAGCAGACCAGGGGGCCGAGCGTCGCCGCGCCGCGGCTCAATCCGAGATCCTGCGCGATCGGCAGGATGAACAGGCCCGAGGAATAGAAATAGGAGGAGCTGTAGCCGAGCGCGACGCCGACGAAACTGGCCGCGAGCACCGTCAGCGCGACGGCGGGGCGCGGCTGCACGGCGTCGTCGAGGGTGGCCCGGGCCGTGGCCGGCCGTGTCAGGTCTGAAGCGTTCGTCATGGTTCCTCCCTGGATGGTTGGCGCCACCGGACTTGCCAGGGCGCGGCAACAGGTATAGTCAGTCGTTCGTACGACTGACAAGGGAGATTTAACGATGCTGCCAGATCCGCTGCCGCTCACGCGGCGCGTCGTCACCGGCCATGACGGCGAGGGCCGGTCCATCATCGAGCATGACGGACAATCGCCGGCGCTGCTCACCGTCGAGGGCCGTCCCGGCTTCCGGAACCACAATATCTGGCGCACGCTCGGCGCGGACGCCTCGGCCGAAGCCGCCGATACGATTCTCGATCATCGCGGCGTCCTGCCGCCGCCGGGCGGCACCGTGCTGCGGGTCATCGATTTCCCGCCGCGGCCGGCCGATCTCGCCGAGCGCCGGCGACAGGCGGCGAGCTCGCTCGAGACCTTGTTCGCCGACGCCGTCCATCTCAGCGCATCCGAACATCCGGGCATGCACCGCACGCGCACCGTGGACTATGCGATCGTGCTGCATGGCGAGATCACCGCCATCCTGGACGCGGCCGAGACGGACCTTCGCGCCGGCGACATCCTGATCCAGCGCGGCACCAACCATGCCTGGGAGAACCAGACCAATGCGATGGCGCGCGTCGCGTTCATCCTGGTCGACGCAAGCTGACGCCCGGCGGATCGTTTACTCGGCCGGCCGGGCAACTGTATGTGTACCTGATGCGCCGCCGCGGCGGCGCCCTTCCAGGGAGATCGAGGCTTGGCTGCGATCAAGGGTGACAGCCGTATCAAACTGCTCGATGCGGCCGAAGAACTGTTCGCCCGAAAGGGATACGACGCGACGACGACCCGCGAGATCGCAGCCAAGTCGGGCGATACGCTCGGCACGCTCAACTATCATTTCGGGTCGAAGCGCAACCTGCTCGAACAGATCCTGCAGCGCCGCTTCGTCGTCGTCGCGGAAGGACGCGAGCGCTATTATCGCGATGCGTGCGCCGAGGGGACGGACGGCCGCCCTTCGCTCGACGGCGTGGTGCGGGCGATCGCGCTGCCCTATTTCGATCTGGCTCTGTCGGGGGATCCAGGCTGGCGCCACTATGTCGCCCTGCTCAGCCGGATACGCGAGGCGGGGGACGACGACCTGCAGCGCTTCTATTTCAACTTCGCCGAGCCGACGATGCGGCAGGGCATGATCTGGCTCGGTGAGGCGATGCCCACGGCGAGCCCGCGCGCGCTGGCCTATTGTTACGAATTCTCGACGATGCTCGCTCTCGGAACCTGCACCGATATCGCGCGCGAGCGGCTGCACAAGCTGTCCGATGATCCCGCAAGCGGGGACGATGCGCATCGGCACGCGCTCCTGAGCTTCGTCGTCAATGGCGTCCGGGCGGTTCTGGACCAGGATTTGCTGCGGGCCGATCCGGCCAAGGCCCACCCGGTCAAGGCCGCCCGCCGGTAAAGACCGTGCCGGCCGGATTTGGTGCGCGATCCCGCGCGCGATAGTTTGCCGGCCGCCGGTCGGCGAAGGTCGGGCGGCAGGAGGCGAGGGGCCGGATGGATTTCACCCAGTTGCGCTATTTTCACGAGGTCGCCCAGCTCGGCACGATCCGGAAGGCCTCGGACAAGCTGCGGGTGGCACCCTCGGCCCTCAGCCGGCAGATCCAGCAGCTCGAGCATCAGGTCGGCATGCCGCTGTTCGAGCGCCACACGCGCGGCATGCGCCTCACCGATGCCGGCGAAATCTATGCGCTGCACGCCAAGCTCGTCATGCTCGATGCCGAGCGCGCCCGTTCGGAGCTTGCGGCGCTGCGCGGCCTGGAACGCGGCGGCGTGCGCCTGGTGGTGGTCGAGGGGCTCGTCTCCAACTACCTGATGGACGCGATCGGCCGGTTCCGCCTCGACCATCCGGACATCCAGTTCGAACTGCTGGTCTCAGGCACCGCCGATGTCGTCGGCGCCGTGCGCAAGGGCGAGGCCGATATCGGCATCGCGTTCAACGCCAAGCCCGATCCGCAGGTGGAGTTCCTGTTCCAGCTCGACGACGAGGTGCGGGCGATCTGCCGTCTCGACCATCCGCTGACCCGGATGGAGCGGGTTACCCTCAGGGACGTCTTCAGCCATCCCGTCGCCATGCCGGTGACCAGTTTCGGCATTCGCGCCCTGGTCGACGAGACCTGCCGGGTTCAGCGGCTGCGCGCGGCTCCGGCGCTCGTCACCAACAGCATCGACGCCTTGCGCAGCTTCGCCAAGGCGGGCCACGGCGTGGCGCTGATCACGGCGCTCTCGTGCCAGGCCGACGCTGCCGCCGGGGCGCTCGCCTCCGTGCGGCTCGCCGATCCGGTTCTGGCGGCCTCGATCGACATCCTGGTGCTCGGCGGCCGCCGGCTGCCGCTGGCGGTCGAGGCCTTCCTGCGCACCTTGCGGGCACTTGCCGACGAACGGCGGTAGGGGCGGCCTGCAGCGCCTGCCGCTGACGAGCGCGCCGCCCGGACCATTCCGGGCGGCGCACAGCGCTTCAGGCCACGTGCTCGATGGCGAGGCCGCGGCAATCCATCTCGTATTCCAGCTCCTGCACCGGCGGACGGTTGAAATGCCAGGTGAGGCCGGCGCGCATCGCGCCGCGGCGGGCGATCTCGTCGGCGAGGAACGGATGAACGTCGTGCACGGTGTAGAGCTGCGCGGCGGTGGCGTCGGCCCAGGTGAAGCCGAGCGCAGCCATGCGCCGCTCCATCTCCGCGAGCACGAAGCGCGCCTTGCCGCGCAGGCCCTCGGGGCTGACGTCGCCGCGGTTGACGATATGGTCGTGATAGGTGGCATGGCCTTCCGGCGCCTCGCCGCTGCCGGCGACGACGAAGGAGGGCGGCGCGTCGGGCGCGGCCGTCGTGAACGAGAAGGCGTAGAAGCTCGGCTCGGCCGGCGGAAACACTTCCGGGCAGACATTGCTGCGCGCGATCGGGTTGAGGCCGTCGCGGAACAGGCCCCATTCCTTCAGGGTCGTGATGTAGATGGCGTTGAAGTCGATGAAGCCCTGTTCGGTGAACGGCGCCGGCGAGCGCAACTCGCAGGCCGCAAACGCCGTCAGCGGCCGGCCGGCCGCCTTGATGATCGCGGCGATCCGGTCGAAGCCCTCGGCGAGCGGCACGGGCTGGGCGAAGCGCACCCGCTCCAGCCGGAAGCCGGGCTGGGCCGCGACGCCGGCCGAATATTGCGACACGCCCTTGATGAAGCGGTAGCCGCCGGGAGCGAAGTCGATCACGTCTGCCATGGCAAATCTCTCTTGCAAGCAATGGAAAGGGGGAGGGCGCGGCACGCCGGCGGGCATCGACAGCGCCCCGGCGCGCGAGCGCTCGCGGCCGTCGGCCTCAGGCGTAGTTGACGACGAGATGCTTGATGTCGGTCATCTCTTCCATGGCGTAGACGGTGCCTTCGCGGCCGAGGCCGGATTGCTTCCAGCCGCCGAAAGGCATGTTGTCGAGCCGGTAGATCGGCACGTCGTTGACCATCAGGCCGCCGACGTCCCAGTCCTCGATGGCACCGAAGGCGCGCCTGATATCGGCGGTGAAGAGGCCGCCCTGCAGGCCGTACTTGCCCGAATTGGCGCGGGCGACGGCATCCTCGAACCGATCGAACGGATTGACCGTCACCACCGGTCCGAAGATCTCCTCGTCCTCGACCTTCATGCCGGGCGTCGTCTCGGCGAGCACGCAGGGGCGGATCACCGCGCGTTCGCGCTCACCGCCGGCCAGCACCTTGGCGCCGGCCGCAGCCGCCTCCTGGATCCAGCTTTCGATGCGCCGGGCCGAACCCTCGTCGATGACCGGGCCGACATCGACGCCTTCTTCCGTCGGGTTGCCGACCTTGAGCGCGGCGACGCGCGCCAGCAGCCGTTCGAGGAAAGCCTCATGGACCGGCCGCTCGACCAGGATGCGCTGGACGCCGATGCAGTACTGGCCGCCATAGACCATGCCGCCGCGCACGCAGCGCGCTGCCGCGAGATCGAGGTCGGCATCGGCGCAGACGATGACGGCGCCGTTGCCGCCGAGCTCGAGCGCGACCTTCTTGCGGCCGGCGATCGCCTTGATGTGCCAGCCGACCTTGGCCGAGCCGGTGAAGGTGACCATGGCGAAGCGCTCGTCCTTGACCATGCGCTCGGCAAGCGGCACCGGGCAGTGCACGACGGTCAGCGCCTCCTCCGGCAGCCCGGCCTCGCGCAGGATGTCGGCGAGCAGGAGCGAGGTCAGTGGCGTCTGCGGCGCCGGCTTCAGCACCACGGAATTGCCGACGGCGAGCGCCGGGGCGACCTTGTGCAGGACGAGGTTCAGCGGGAAGTTGAACGGCGCGATGGCGAGGATCGGGCCGATCGGGAAGCGGCGGGCGATGCCGACCCGCCGGCGCAGCGCCGCGAGCGTCTCGACCGGCGCCTTGGCGAGGTCGAGCTTGGCGCCGTCGGCGGTCGCCGTCTGGTATTCGAAGACGCCGGCATCCATGTCGAGCGGCACTTCATGGCCGCCGAAACGGCGCGTCTCGGCGGCGGCATTGGTCAGGTTGAACAGCGAGCGGGCGACCTCGCCGCGCGCATCGTAGAGCGGCTTGCCGGCTTCCGCCGCGATGGTGCGCACCACCTCGTCGCGGCGCGCGCGCAGGATGCCGGCGGCGCGGTCGAGAATGTCGGCGCGGGCGAAGCGGGGCAGGCGGCGCATGACCTGGTAGCCGCGCTCGGCGGCGGCCATGGCCGCTTCCACTTCGGCCTCGCCGGCGATCGGCATCTGGCCGACCGGCGAGCCGTCGAAAGGTGAACGGATGACCTCGAAGGACGCTTGCGTCATGATGGTGTCCAAGGCTGATGGAAGCTCCGGCTTCGCCGGAATGGCCGGGGTGTGGAGGGACGCTCTAGGCTTCGCCCAGATAGGCGGCGCGAACCGCCGGATCGGCCGCGATGGCGGCGCTCGGGCCGGTGCGGGTGACGCGGCCGCGGTCGAGCACGACCACGGCGCTGGCGAGCTCGAAGGCGACCGCGACGTCCTGTTCGACGACCAGCAGGCCGAGGCCATCGTCGGCGACCTTCTTCAGGGCGGCGACCAGCACGTCGACCGCCACGGGGGCGAGACCGAGCGACAGTTCGTCGATCAGCATGACCTTCGGCTTGGCCATCAGGCCACGGCCGATAGCGCACATCTGCTGCTCGCCGCCGGACATGGACACGGCGTCCTGCCGGCGTCGCTCGCCGAGGCGCGGAAAGATCGCATAGACGGCGTCGAGGTCGCGCTTCAGCTCGGCCGCCGGCACCCGGCGCGAGAAGGCGCCCATCATGAGATTGTCTTCGACGGTCATGCCGGCGAACAGCCGCCGGCCTTCCGGGACATGGGCGATGCCGGCGGTCACGAAGCCGTCGGGCGCAAGGCCCGAAAGGTTCTGGCCGGCGAGCGCGATGGCGCCGGCGGTCGGGCGGATCAGGCCCGACAGCGCCCGCAGCAGCGTCGTCTTGCCGGCGCCGTTGGAGCCGATCACCGCGGTGATGCCGGGCGCGTCGACGGAAAAGGAGATGTCGGTCAGGACCGTGACGTCGCCATAGCCGGCGGAGAGGCCTTCGACGGAAAGAGCGGTCATCGGGCGGTCTCCAGCATGGCGGCGCCGCGCGCACCCAGATAGGCGTCGATGACGGCGGGATCGCGGGCGACCTGGTCGGTCGGGCCGTCGGCGAGCAGCGCTCCCTGATGCAGCACGACGAGCCGCGTGCAGAGGCCGCGCACGACCTTCATGAGGTGCTCGATGACGACGATGGTCACGCCTTCGGCGGCGATCGACCGGATCATGTCGAGGACGGCGTCGATCTCGGCCGAGTTGAGGCCGGCATTGACCTCGTCGAGGAACAGCATTTTCGGTCGCGCCGCGAGCGACTTCGCCAGTTCCAGCCGCTTGCGTTCGGCCAGCGTCAGGTGCGGCGGCAGGCGGTCGGCGACATGGGCGATGCCGAGCCGTTTCAGCGCCACCTCGGCCGCCTCGCGCGCGCCAGCCATGTCGGGGGCCGCGCCGCTGAACAGGGCGGCGGCCGCGACATTGTCGCGCGCGGCAAGCTGGGCGAAGGGCTGCACCACCTGGAAGGTGCGCAGCAGCCCAAGCCGGGCGAGCCGGTAGGGCGGTGCGCCGGTGATGTCGCGGCCGGAAAAGGCCACTTTGCCGGCGGAGGGCTTGAGATGCCCGGTCACCAGGTTGACCAGCGTCGTCTTGCCGGCGCCGTTGGAGCCGATCAGGCCGACGATTTCACCCTCGCCGAAGCGCAGCGAAACGTTGTTGACCGCGGTCAGGCCGCCGAAGCGGCGGGTGAGGCCGTCGAGCTCGAGCAGGGGAGCGGTCATGAGGCCCTCCGCTTCATCAGCGAGGGGATGATGCCGCCGGGCATGATCAGCACGAGCAGGGCGATGAGGATGCCGAGCGCGCCGGTGCCGAAGGTCAGCAGGTTGCGCCACATGAGCTCCTCGAAGACCATGTAGACGACAGCGCCCACTACCGGGCCCATCACCGTGCCGACGCCGCCGATCAGCGTCGCGATGATCGGGCGCACCGACCACATCACGTCATAGACGTCAGAGGGGTCGATATAGCCGATCCAGCGGGCATAGGCCGCGCCGGCCAGGCCGCAGATGGCCGCCGAGAGCGTGAAGGCGATGGTCTTCAGGCGCGGCGCGTCGATGCCGGCGCCGAGGGCCGCGGTCTCGTTCATCCGGATGCAGGCGAGGCCGAAGCCGAGCCGGCCGCGAGCGACGATGATCGACAGCGCGATCGCCGCGGCGGCGAGCATGACCATGGTCTGCAGCGCGATGCGGGCGATGACGATGGGGTCGCCGCCGGCGCCGGGAAGATTGATGCCCATGCCGCCGCCGGTGAGCGAGGCCCAGCCGGTGGTGACCTCCTTCAGGATGGTCACCAGCATGAGACTGGCAATGGCGAAGTAGTGGCCGCGCAGGCGCAGGATGGCGAAGCCGAAGGGCGCCGCGAGCAGCGCGCCGCAGAGCGCGGCGAGGGCAAAGGCGAGCGGCAGCGGCCAGCCGGCCTCCTGCGCGACTGCGGTCGCATAGGCGCCGAGCCCGAAAAAGGCGGCCGTCGCGAAGGACGGATAGCCGGTGAAACCGCCGACGAGGTTCCAGGCGACCGACAGGGCCACCAGCAGGGCGAGCTGGGTGGCAAGGCGCAGCATGTAGGTTTCGCCGCTGAGCGCGGCCGGCGCGCCGAGGGCGATGGCGGCGCCGAGGGCGAGCACCAGGGCCGGCGGGAGCCAGGAGGAATTGAGCGCGGATCTCATGGAGGGGTCACTCGTAGCCGGCGCGGCCGAGCAGGCCTTGCGGGCGCCACAGCAGCATGATGATGAGCAGGACCGAGGCGACGGTGACGCTGTATTCGGGGCCCACGAAGATGGCGCCGAAGCTTTCGACCACGCCGAGCACGAGGCCGCCGACAATGGCGCCGACGACGCTGCCGAGGCCGCCGAGCACGCAGGCCACGAAGGCGACGCCGAGATAGCCCGGGCTGTTCAGCGGCGAGATCGGGAAGACCGCGGCCATCAGGCAGCCGGCAATGCCGGCCAGCGCCAGGCCGATGCCGAAGGTTGCGGCATAGATCTGCTCGACCTTGACGCCCATCAGCATGGCGGTCTCGCGGTCCATGCGGACGGCGACGATGGCGCGGCCGAGCCGCGAGCGGGTGAGATAGGCATGGATGGCGAGGGTGGCCGCAAGGCCCGCGAGGGCCGCAAGCAACCGGTCGACCGGGATGCCGACCGGGCCGAAGGTGAGGGGCGGCATGCCGGAGACGTTGGCGATCTTGCGGTAGTCGGCCGAGAACGACGCCAGCATGGCGTTGTTCAGGATCAGGTCCAGGGCGAAGGTCAGCACGAGCGTGATCAGCACCGGCGCGGCGATGACGCGCGCGACCAGGTAGCGCTGGATCGCCCAGCCGAAGGCTCCGATGGCGGGGCCGGCGATCAGCGCCGTGAGAAAGGGATTCAGCCCGAATTTCTGCCAGCCGAAGAACGCGGCATAGGAACCGAGCACGATCGCCGAGCCGTGCAGCATGTTGACGACGTTGAGAACACCCCAGACCAGCGAAAAGCCGGCCGCGACGGCGGCATAGAGGCCGCCGAGCAGGAGTCCGTTGACCAGGACCTGCGCAAAAAGGGAGGCGCTCATCGGTCAGGCGAGACCGAACTTGAGTTCGCCCTGGCGGATCGCGTCGGGCAGCAGCACCGCCGTTTTGCCGTCCTGGATCTGGAACACCGGCGGTGTGAGGCTGTCGATCTGGCCGGTGGGGCCGAAATGGACCGGTCCCCAGAAGGTGTCGACCTTCAAGGCAGCCAGCGCGTCGCGCACGACCGGCCCCTCGAGCGTACCGGCCTGCTTGAGGGCGAGCTGCAGGATGGCGCCGGCGGCCGAGGCGGAGGCTTCGGCATAGTCGGGCGTCTCGCCATTGTAGGCCGCCTTGAAGGTTTCGACGTAGCGGGCGGTCGAGCCGAACAGGTCGGCGCCCTCGTAGCGCACGGCCGGGTGCCACCAGGAGGCGCTGGTGACGTTCTCGGCGGCACCCTTCAGCGCCTGGATATATTCCTCGTAGGCGGGACCTGCGATCATCGTGCAGACCTTCGGCTTGATGCCGAGGTCGCGCATCTGTGCGCGCACCTGGACGAGGTCGTTGATATAGCCGCCGACGAAGACCCAGTCCGGCGCGGCGGCGCGGATCTGCGTCAGGGCCGAGGCAAAGTCGAGCGTGCCGATGGCGAATTTCTCGTCATAGACGATGTTGAGGTTGCGCGTCTGGCAGGACTTGCGCATCTCGACGGCGAGCGACAGCGGCAGGAGGTCGTTGCGCGAGAAGATCGCGACCTTCTTCACGTCGGGTGCCTTGGCGGCGATGAGACCTGCGAGCGGTTCGGTGAGGGTCGAGTTCGGAGTGAAGGTGCCGAACAGATATTTGAAGCCCTGGTCATAGACCTCGACCGAGGAGGCGGTCGGCGCGATCATCGGGATCTTGTAGCGCTCGGCGATGGCGCTGCCAGCCTTGGCGGCTCCCGAGCCGAAGGGCGAGAACAGGAACTGCACTTTTTCCTGGGAGACCAGGAAGTCGCAGGCCTGGACGCCGCGCGGGGTCGCCGACTGGTAGTCGGAATAGATGATCTTCACCGGCAGCTTGCGGCCGCCGACATCGACGCCGCCCTGCTTGGTGACCTCCGCCGCCCACAGGTCGTAGCCACGCTTCTGCTTGCGGCCTTCCGGCGCCAGCGGCCCGGTCAGCGGCAGCGGTGCGCCGATGCGGATCTCGCTTGCCGCCTGGCCGAAAGCGAAGCCGGAGCCGAGCGCCGCAGCCGACAGGCCTCCGACCACCGACCGCCTGTTCATGATCACATTGCCCATCTTCGCCCCTCTATTTGACCCCGACCTCGGCAGGCTGGGTTTCCGACGGGAGTGTGACAGCGTGAGCCTCATCAGGAAGCCCAATCTTGTGCATGACGTGTTGCCGGAATGAGAACGCGGCTGATTTTGCCGCCTGCGCCCGGTTTCGCGCTCCGGACTTCGGGATGCGGGAACAGTGGCGGCTGCCGCCGGTTGGTCATCGGAAGCAAGGGAGTTCAGTCATGACTATGGCATCGCCGCGTCGTTTTGATGCGAAGCCGGGCAATAGGGCGATCATCGCCGCGGGCGGGCGCGGAGCGGGCAAGCAGCGCGGCGAACCGGGGCAGGCGGAGGATCTCGGCAAGCTGTGGCCGGGCGACAGTCCGGCCGATGCACCCGGCAATAGCAACGGCAATGGCGACACGCGCCCGCCGTCCTTGCCGAAACAGCCGACGCTGCCCGACCCACGCGAGCGCAAGGAGATCGGGGAAGCGGTCGCCGATCTCGACTATCCGCCGCTCGAGCCGTCCCGCACCGGCGGTCGCAAGAGGTGACCACGCCGACCCGCTCCTGGCGTCGTGTCGCTCATTGGGACAGGCGAACGATGCCGCGCGCGAGGGACGTAATCCGCAACCGCGCCTTCGGCATCGTTGCGCAACATTGAGCCATCATCTCCGGGGTGCATTCCGCTGCGTCATCAGGTGCGGTTTGGCATTAATCCGGAGAGAACGCTTGACCCGTCCCCTTGCCCTGTCGTTTGCCGCCTGCCTCGCGGCGCTCACCTTCGCCTCCACCGCCGGCGCCACCGCCTCCGGCGAGGCATCATCCACCGGGCGGCTGCCCGCCCTGGCGGAGCGCTTCGTGCAATCCCAACTGCCGCGCTGCGTGCTCTATTCGTCGACGCAGCTGACCCCGCAGGGCCTGATGCGCTGCTCCTACCAGTGCGGCGACCGCATCGTGATCCATTCCTCCTACAACAGCTGCCCCTCTAGCATTGCTCGCCCGTCCGGCGGCTGACGGCCGCTTGCCGGGCCTTCGCGCCCTGGATCCTTTCACCGTTCCATGGAAACGGTGAAAGGCGATAAGCTTCTGTTTCGATGTATCTTCTTCACGTGGATCGGCGTCGCGCTTGGCGCGACAACGCCGCAGGGCTGGTCAGTCCCAGGGCGCGCGGACGCGCCAGCGCCGGTCGACCGCATCGACGAACAGGCGCACCTTGGGCGAGAGATGGCGCCGCGTCGGATAGACGGCGCAGACCGGCGGGCCCGGCCGGACGAAGTTCTCGAGCACCGGCACCAGTGCGCCGCGCCTGATGTCGGGGCTCACCAGATAGGCGCCGAGCTGGACGAGGCCGAAGCCGGCGAGGGCCGCGTCGCGCAGGGCTTCCGTGCTGCTCATGCGCATGCGCCCGCCGACCTGAACCTCGTGATCGGCGCCGTTCGAAGCAAAGCGCCACGGCATCGGCAGGTGCGCATGCGTGAAAACGAGCGTGTCGTGCCCGGCAAGCATGTCCGGCGTCGCCGGCGTGCCGCGCCTCGCGAGATAGGCGGGCGATGCGCAGACGATCAGCCGGTGCCCGGCGAGCACGCGGCGCACCAGGCGGCTGTCGTCATCGCCGCCGACGCGGATGGCGAGATCGATGCCGTCGCGGACGAGATCGCTGAACGTGTCGGAATAGGTCACGTCGGCCTCGACCTCGGGCCAGTCGGCGAGGAATTCCTGCAGGATCGGCAGGACATGCATCCGTCCGAGTGAGACCGGCAGGTCGAGCCGAAGCCGGCCGCGCGGCTGGCCATTGCGGCCGGCCAGCGCGGCTTCGGCGTCGTCGACCTCGGCGAGAATGCGCAGGGCATGCTCATAGAACAGGCGGCCTTCTTCGCTGAGGCTGACATTGCGCGTCGTGCGGTGCACGAGACGTGTCGACAGCCGGGCTTCGAGCCGCGCCACGCTCTTGCCCACCGCGGAGCGCGACAGGTTCAGCCGCTCGGCGGCGAGGGTGAAGCTCTTGAGATCGGCGACCCGGACGAAGGCGAGGAGGTCGCCGATATGGTCGATCGGCCCTGCAATCTGATTGTCCACGATTGGTCCCCTGTGATGCGCCGGGCGTGCAGTTTATCTCCCCATTGGACCCGATAGAACAGGCGCCTCCGCAGCCCCGGGCCGGCTCTGCCGTTCCGTACGCACAAGGAGAGCGCCGATGTCGACAACGACCAGCCCTTCATCGACAGAGACGCGCCGGGACAAACCGGCGCGCCCCTGGTTCGCCGTCGCGGCAGCGGGACTTTCGACCTTCTCCGTCGTGACGACGGAAATGCTGCCGGTCGGCCTCCTGACGCGGATCGCCGCCGACCTGCAGGCGAGCGCCGGCACGGCGGGCCTTGCCATGTCGATCCCGGCGCTGACGGCCGCACTGTTCGCTCCGGCCGCGGTCGTTGCCGCAGGCGCCCGTGACCGCCGGCGGGTTCTGATCGGCCTTCTGGCGCTGCTGACGGCGGCCAACCTTGCATCGGCCCTGGCGCCGGGCATTGCGTGGCTGCTGGCAGCCCGGATCCTCGTCGGCCTGTGCATGGGTGGCATATGGGCGATCGCCGGTGGCCTGGCGGCGCGGCTCGTGCCGCCGGCGCGGGTGGGCGCCGCCACCGCCGTGATCTTCGGTGGCGTCGCGACAGCCTCCGTCCTCGGCGTGCCGCTCGGCGCGCTCGTCGGCGATCTCCTGGGCTGGCGCAGCGCCTTCGCCGCCATGGCGCTCGTCTGCCTGCTCGTGCTGGCCGCCAACTGGCGCGCCCTGCCGGCCTTGCCAACGGCGGGCTCGATCCGGCCGAGCGACATTTTCGGCCAGATGCGGATCGACGGCCTGCGCCTCGGTCTCGCCGTCACGCTGCTCCTCGTCTCCGGGCACTTCATGGCCTTCACCTTCGTGCGCCCGATACTGCAAGGCGTCTCGCATCTTGCCGAGATCTGGGTCGGCCCCTTGCTCTTCGCTTATGGCCTGGCCGGCATTGCCGGCAATTTTCTCGCCGGCGCGCTGGCGCAGCGCGAGGCCGGACCGCCGCTCGTGGTCATCGTGGTGGCGCTCGCCGCAAGCCTGCTGCTGGTCATCGGTGCCGGCGGCAGCCCGACCGGCGGCGCCCTGGCGCTCGTCCTCTGGGGCGGCGCCTATGGCGGCGTTTCGGTCTCGCTGCAAACGTGCATCATGCGGGCGGCGCCCGGGATGGTGGAAGCCGGCACGGCCTTGTTCGTCGCGGCCTTCAATCTCGGCATAGCGGCCGGCTCGGCGGCCGGCGGGCTGGTCGTCGACGGGCATGGCCTGACGGCCAACCTGATCCTGGCCGCCGGAGTGACGATCATGGCGCTGGTGCCGGCGTTGCTGATCCGGCCGCCCGAATCTCCGCGCCCGTGACCTGCGCGAGGCTCCCTCGTTCGGCCGGGTGGCACGCGCAGCGGCGGCCGCTACACTCGCATCGATCCCGCCGCGAGGCCCCCGGCGACAGTCATGTCGTTTCGCAAGGGATCATTGCAGACAGCCTGCCCAAGACCTCCTTCGGCCCGCTCCCTCCGGATGCGGGCCGTTTTTCGTCAGCTCTTCCCGAGTTCAGGCCTGCCGGCGAGCGCCTCGCGCGCCTGGATCAGTTCGGCGAGCGCGCGTTCCTGCGCCGCCATGCGATCGGCCGCGGCTTCTTCCGCTGCGATGCCGGTGAGAGCGGCCGACTGGGCGATCAACTGGCGGATATTGTCGCGTGTCACAGCAATCCGCCGGTCGATCTCGGCGATCCTGGCTGCCTTGTCGATCATCTCGTCCTTGTCTCCCATCGCTCAGCTCATGGTGACCACGCGCAGGCCGCCGCGCCGGGCCAGGACGTCGGCGACCACTTCCGCGCCGGTGCGGCGCAAGGCCACCGCGACAGAACCGTCATTGACGGTCAGGCCGCACAGCGTCACCTCCTGAAGGAAGTCCGGCATGACCGGCTGCTCGAAGAGGATGTGGCCGGCGCCGATGTCGAAACCGAGCCCGAGGCAGGACTGAAGCAGCGACAGCGGCGTCGCGGCCGCCCAGGCCTGCGGCGCGCAGGCGACCGGATAGAAGGTCGGTCCATGGCCGGCCTGGCGCGGAAAGCCGCAGAACAGCTCAGGCAGCCGATTGAGGTCCATATAGGTGGACGCGGCGAACAGCCCCTCGAAAATGCGTGCCGCCTCGCTGCGGAATCCGTAGCGCGCGAAGCCCGCGGCGATCAGGGCATTGTCATGCGGCCAGACCGAGCCGTTGTGATAGCTCATCGGGTTGTAGCGGGCCTCGTTCGCCGCCAGCGTGCGGATGCCCCAGCCGGAGAAGCAGGCATTGGATGTCAGCGTCGCGACCACCGACGGCGCGCGTGTCGGATCGGCAATGCCGGTGAACAGGGCATGGCCGGCATTGGAGGTGCGCACCCGGCACGGCCGCTTGTCGCCGTCGAGCGCCAGCACATAGGTGCCGAGTTCCTCGTCGAAGAAGGTCTGGTCGAAATGGCCGCGCAGGATCTCGGCACGCGCCTCGAAGTCGATGGCCAGCGCCGCCTTGCCGAGCATCAGCGCGATGTCGGCGGCAGCCACCCAGGCGCCATAGACATAGGCCTGGACCTCGACGAGCGCGATCGGACCTTCGGCGAGCCGGCCGTCGGCGTGGAAGATGCTGTCGTGGCTGTCCTTCCAGCCCTGATTGACCAGGCCCTCGTCCGTCCGCCGCGAATATTCGACGAAGCCGTCGCCATCGCGGTCGCCATGGTTTTCGATCCATCCGATGGCGGCCTCGATCTGGGGCCATAGCTGCTGAATGGTCTCGGCGTCGCCGGTGCGCTTGAGATAGGCGCCGGCAAGCATGACGAACAGGGGCGTGGAGTCGATGCTGCCATAGTAGCG
Organism: bacterium YEK0313; assembly: GCA_000751295.2. Lineage (NCBI taxonomy): Bacteria > bacterium YEK0313. Next base: position 3,600,586 of record CCMO02000001.1, on the reverse strand, counting down.
GCGGAAGGGGACCTCCCCGAGCTCGGCCATTTCGCCCTGGCGCGTCTCGTGCAGGATCTTGCCCGGTTCGGCGTCGGCGGCCGGGTCGAACGCGGTTGCCTGGTTCGCTGCGAGATAGCCGAGCACGCCGCGCGCGATGGCCGGATCGAGCCAGAGCGTCTGCAGGGCGGTGATCAGCGCGTCGCGCCCGAAGGCCGTCGAGAACCAGGGGATTCCCGCATAGGGATAGGGCCCCTGGGGCGTATCGGTCACCAGCATGTAGAGGTCTGCGACGCTGCGCCGGGCGACCTGATTGAAGATGTCGTTCGAGGAGCCGATCGCGGCAGCGCGCGCGGTCGAGACGCGCAGCGCGCGGCGCGACTCGCGCAGCGTGGCGAAAAAGGCGCGGGCGGGGGACGGCTGGGCGTCTTCGGGATCGCATCGCACGGCCACGAACAGCACCTTGGTTTCGTGTGGGGCGAGCTCGAAGTCGAAGACGGCAAGTTCCGCGTCGACGGCGGTCGGCGCCGGCTCGAAGCTGAGCGTGGTGCTGCGCCGGCGCTCGTCCAGGCCGGTATAGGCCAGGGTCACGCCATCGGCGGTGACGATCGGCCGATGCGCCCGGCCGCGCCGCGGGCGCGGGCTGCCGCGGACCTCGAAAAGATCGGCGAAGTCGGCCGCGAAGGCCAGTGTGACGCGCACCGTGCGAGGACGAAGGTCGAAGTTGCGCAGGGCCAGCCGCTCATAGGCCGCGGCGTTCCACAGGAAGCGCGAGCGGCGGATATGGATGAGGTCGTGCGGCAGGACCAGCCGGCCCTGATCGTCGAAGAGATCCGGATTGGTCAGATCGCAGGTCAGCCCGGCATTATCGTCGCGCAGGGTCGAGGACAGCAGCATGGGCCTTGCGCCGCCGATTGTCAGATAGAGATGCGAGAGGTAGCGCGTGTCGCGGCAATAGATGCCCTCGGGGCTGCCCGGCCCGGCGAGCGCATCGCCGTTGTGGTCGAACAGCGCGAAGGTGTCGCCATGTTTCAGGGTGCGCGGCCGCCGCTCCTGCAGCGAGGCGGCGGCCGGGATGAAGAATTGCGCCACCGCCTGGCCGGCCGGGCCGGCCGGCGCCGGGGCGTGGGGAGCAGCATCAGCGCTCACGATCGACATGGGTCGCAAAGCTCCTGTCTATCGTCCGTGTCTTCCGTCGCCGGCGTGGCCGCCAGGGTCAAACCCGCATGCCGCCTGCCTGCACCAGGTGCAGCCCGGCGCCATCCGCAGCCTGCCGCCGCAGGCGACCGGTCTCGGCGCGCACGCCGGGCAGGGACCGGTAGATGTCGACATAGTCGCGGGCCATGCGCTCGACCGTAAAACGCCGCTCGAAAGTGGCCCGCACGGCGGCGCGATCGAGCGCGTAGGCGGCCGGCACCACCGCCGCGGCTTCCGCGATGGTGTCGACGATGAAGCCGGTGCGGCCGTGGTCGATAACCTCCGGGACGGAGCCGGAACGGAATGCGATGACCGGCGTGCCGCACGCCATCGCCTCGATCATGGCAAGGCCGAAGGGCTCGGGCCAGTCGATCGGGAACAGCAGCGCCCGGGCATTGCCCAGGAATTCCGATTTCTCCTGTTCGCTTATTTCACCGATATAGTCGATCGAGGGATTGGCGGCGACCATCGGTTCGACGACCGTTTCCCAATAAATTTGGTCGACCTTGTCGACCTTGGCGGCGATCTTCAGCGGAACGCCGGCGGCGAGGGCGATCTCGATCGCGCGGTCCGGTCGCTTCTCGGGCGAGATGCGGCCAAGAAAGGCGAGATAGTCGCCACCCGGCTCGGCCGTGAAGTCGAGGGTCTCGGGCGGCAGGCCGTGCTGGACCATGCCGGCCCAGTTGAGCCCCGGCGGCATCGGGTTGCGCTGCTGATGCGAGATCGACACCAGCGGCGCCTGCGGGAACGCGGCATAGAACGGCTTCATGTCGGGCAGGTCCAGCCGGCCGTGCAGGGTGGTCAGCGTCCGGTCGGCAAAGGCCCGCACCATCGGATAGTGCAGGATGTCGATATGGAAGTGCAGGACATCGAACGCGTCGGCGCGGCGCGCCACCTCATCGAGCATGATGACATGGTATGGCAGATAGTCCTTGACCGAAGGATCCAGCCGGAGCGCCATGTCGGAGCAGGCGACCAGTTCGGCCGAGGTCTCAGAATCGCCACTGGCGAAAAGCGTGACATCGTGCCCCTGACGCACCAGTTCCTCGGTCAGATAGGACACGATCCGTTCGGTTCCGCCGTAGAAACGCGGGGGCACGCGCTCGCAGAGCGGCGCAATCTGGGCGATCTTCATCAGCATGGTCTCCGAGATGGTCTCCTGGCGAAGGCCTGCCACAACATCACGTGCGCCGCGCCCCGGTTCCCCGGCAGAAGGCGCATCGGCGATGATGCGTCCTTCGGGCGGGATCGTGGACCAGGGCGGCCCCGACGGCTGGTGATCTCGATCTGTCGCGCGGACTCCGGCATTGCGTCCAAGGGGCAACCCGCGCGACCTCGATCGGTTCCCGTGGCACTTGCGGCGATATGGAGGCAGTATCCGAAGCGACGAGCGGGCCGCCGGGACGCATTTTTCGACGCCGCCATCTATCGCGAGGCCCTGCGGTCGGGCATTCAACAGGCACACGGCGGAAAAGCGATCGCGGTCGCGGCTCCAAAGTTCGCCTCCGGCCGACGGCGGATGCGGCGCTCCGGCGCCGCGTGCGTTTCGGTCACGAATACCGTTCCCGGTCATGTGATTAATCGGCCGTGCCTGGATCCGCAGCTTGCTCCCGTCCGGCTTCGGGCGGCGCGAATGTCCGGTCCGGGGCACGGGACGCCAACCCGAACTTGCGTGGTGAGAGCCCATGTCGTCTCCCGGCCAGGATCCGAACGTCACCCGTATCGGTCTCGACGTTCACAGCGTCGACCAGCTGTTCTCGACCTTCGATCCTTCACCCTTCCATGAATTCAGCCTGAACAGCACGGCTGCCCAATATGTCGCCTCGGAAGCCTGGTATGCGCCGCGGCGGAACCGTTTCGTCATCGAACTCGGCCTCCGCGGCAAGCCGGCCGACCGGCGCGCCGTCGCCCGGCTGGGCGAGGTCCTGCGCGAGCATTTCCGGCGGGCGGCCGCAACGGAGGCGCAGAACCTGCGCAAGCTCCTGCGCACGGGGCTGATCTCGCTCGCGATCGGACTGGTCATCCTGGCGATCTGCACGGCGCTGGCGCGCGCGGTCGACGGGGCGCCGCTGCCGGACGGCTGGCGCGAGGGCATCCGCGACGGCATCTCGGTGTTCGGCTGGGTCGCCAACTGGCGGCCGGCGGAGATCCTGTTCTATGATTGGTGGCCATTGCGCCGGTCGCGCAATCTCTATCGGCGCCTCGCCGAGGCCGAGGTCGTGGCGGCACAGCCTTCGCCGCACAGTCCGACCGAGGAAGCTGCGGCGCTCGACACCATGCCGATCGAGGCCGGCGGGGCGTGAGGCGCCGAAGGACGATGGACCCAATGGAGAAATCCATGCTGTCGATCATTCCGGACCTAGAGAGTCGTGGCACTTTCACGCCCGACGAAATCTCCATGATGCAGGTCATCTATCTCTCGGTCTGCGCGGAGCGCCGGGTGGCTCTCGACGATCATGCGACGCGCGAGGCGATCGCCCATGCCATTCTACGCGAGGTCGAACTCGGCAACTGGGATGTCACGGCAATCACCGAGGTCGCCCGCGCGGCGAAGCGTCCCGCGAGTTGACAGTGGCGCGGAACTGCCGGACCGGCCGGGCGTTGATGGTCCGAAGGCGGGCCGCGGCGTCCTGTGCGCCCGCGACCGCCTCGCAAAAAGACCCGAAAGGCTGATGAACATGTTTGCGGCGTCCGATGTCGAGCGGCTGGCGCGTAAGCTTTTCCTCCAGGAATGTCTGATGAACGTCACGTGGGACGAACTGTCCGAGGTGGCGCGCGAGGCCTATCGCGCCGAAGCCCGGCGCATTCTCTACCGGGAACGGCAGTTCGCGGCCTGAGCGGCGGAGCGGCGGCCGGATCAGTCGTCCGGCACCGCCTTCTGCCAAGGGGCCGAAAGCCCCGGCTCCGCCACGATGTAGCCGTTGTCGATCAGCCAGAGCCTCAGGATCATTTGCGCCGCTTCGGACTGGCTGAGGCGCGGACGGTATTCCTCGCGGAATTTGTCGAGGCCGATGGCCAGATCCTCGGGCAGCACTGCATCCGAAACCATGCGGTCGGTGTCGTCGGACATGACGCTCTGCTCCCCAAAAAAGGGCGCAGCTCAGAGGCTGCGCGTCCAGACGAGCGTATAGAGGCCAAGAACCAGCACCGCCGCGGCGAGACCAATGATCAGGACGGCCAGGACCGGGCGGCCGAGCGGAGCTTGCCTTGCCGTGTCGGCGGTCAGTTGCTGTTCGCCCGGTGCCTTTTCCGGCGGCGGCTTGTGGATGTTGGTCGGCTCGACGAAACGGCTGCCCATGAGGCCATGGTCCTGGTCGTCGGTCTCTTTAGGGCGGCGTCCGTCTTCGTGATCCGTGCGGGTCATCGCGTTCTCCTGGAACGGGTTCGCGGGAGCGGAGAGCAGCGCCCGTCCCAAAGGTTCAGGACGAACGTGCCGCGGCGTTGCGCTTGCGTGTCGCCGCGGCCTTGCGGGCGGATGCCGAACGCTCGGCTGCCGAGCGGGACGCCGCCGCGGTGCCGCCCTTGCGTCCACCTTTGTGGGCTGCAGGACGGCCGGTATCACTGCCGCGGCCGGACCCTGCCTTCTTGCCGCCGCCGTCGTCCTTGTCGACGGTGGCCCAGGCGCGCCTCTCGGCTTCCTTTTCGGAAACGCCGCGCTGTTCGTAGCTTTCGGCGATATGATCGGCCTTGCGTTCCTGCTTGGCCGTATATTTCGATTTGTCGCCACGGGGCATGGGAGGCCTCCTCTGGTGAGCAACCCGGCGCCTCACGCGATGGTTCCGGCGGGCTCGAAAGCCCGCCGGCATTTCTGCAACGCGACCGGGATCAGTCGTCGTAGTCGACATCCGGATCGCTGATCACCTGGACGACCCGCCGCGTCGAGGGATCGACCACCACGGTGCGATGGTTCACCACCGTGTAGTGATAGGGCCTCGCGCTGTATTCGCGCGGCACGCGGTAGGTCCGGATGCCGTCACGCGGCAATTCCGTCCCGACGACGACCCGGGACGAATAGCGGTAGGACGGCACATGCCGTTCCTCGACGTAGCGCCGGAAGCGCGGCTGGGCGGAATCGGCGATGCCGCCCACGACCGCCCCGGCCGCGCCGCCGACAGCCGCCCCTACGGGGCCGCCGACAATGGCGCCGCCAATGGCGCCGGTTGCCGCGCCCGTGCCGAAGCCTGCGCCCGGCGCTGGAGCGCGTTCTTCCTCAATAATGCGGCTCTGGGCGAGGGCCACGCTTGGCATCACCACGATGCCCAGCGCCGCGATCTTGGCGAGAGTGCTGCGTTTCATGGCAAAGGTCTCCTTTGCTTGAGGCAGTCGACCCGGAAAGCCGAAAGGCCCCGGATCGGTCTGCACCCCAATGTAACCCAGCCGTCCTGCAAGGGGTTCGATGATGCTGCGAAAAGATCGCCGACTTCTCGGGCGTTCTTAATATTGAAGGGCGTTTGTGAGGTATATTGTCTTTCGGCGAAAATTTGGCGTGGAAGCCAGAATACGTATTACTCGACGGTGATTTCTCGCGATAACACGTCGATATAGGGCTGTTTCTGATATTTGATCGTTGTTATGTTTTGAAATCGAACGTGACGTCTGTTCGGGCGCAGGTTCAGCGTAATGGCTTCGAACCCTTGCCGCTGCTGCCTGCAAAGGTCGGCCGGCGCGTCGAATAGGCCTCGCAGAACGACTGGCCGCGCTGGGTAAGATGAATGTGGCGGTTGCGCACCACGATCAGGCCATAGCCCGTCATGCGATCGATGAACGATGCGTCGACCGCACGCACGACGCCTTCGGCGACGTCGCGCAGGAATTTCTTTTCGAATGCGCCAAGGTCTTCCGGCTGAACTGAGAGAGGTTCGAACAGGCTGTTCTCGATCATCGTCCCGTCCTGTTGCGAGGGCTTCATGTCGACACGAGAACCGGCGGTTGCGTCATCCGTTCCCGATGAAAGGCCTTTTTGTGGCCAAGGCGGACGGCCGTTGGCGGCAGGTTTTCGGAAAACGCGGATGCGAGGCCGATAGCGAAGCTCGCGCGTCGCCACCTGCCGCGTGGCCGGCTGCTTCTTTCCGTCCGCCGGCAGGCCGACGCGCGGGAACGCTCGCGATGCGAAAGCGTTGATTGCCTTGGACTACCTGCAGAGGCTGAGGCGAGGGAGCGATGTCGACCATGTCCAAACGGGCGAACAAGGCGCAACGGGCAGAACCGGTGATCGGCCACGGCGTTGCGCAGCTCGCCTCGGTGACTGTGGATAGTTACAATCTCGAACTGCGCGACCGGAACGGTTTCATCGGAGACCGTGCAAGCAAGCGAGCATTCTTCGACAAGCTCGATGATCTCAGGGTCAGGCTGGACAAGCTCGACGCCGATCCGATCGGGGACGTTGCAACCGAAGAAATCGGCAAGAAGCAGCTCGATCTGCACATCATGGGCGAGGACGCCGAGGCGGCCGCGCTGGTCCATGCAGCGATCGAGGGCTTTGCGGCCGAGCTTGCCGAGGTCATCAGACGGTTCATGCGCACCAAGGGCTGGGACGCGATCGAGCGCATCGCGGTCGGCGGCGGCTTCAAGCAGGGGCGTGTCGGGGCGCTGGCGATCGCCAGGGCCGGCGTGGCGCTGAAGGCCGACGGCATCAACGTCCAGGTGCGGCCGATCAGCCATCATCCTGACGAAGCCGGCCTCATCGGCGCGATCCACCTGGTTCCCGGCTGGATGTTCGCCGGGCACGAGGCGATCCTGGCGATCGATATTGGCGGCAGCAATATCCGTGCGGGCACCGTCGTGCTGCATCAGAAGAAGAAGGCGGACCTGTCGAAGGCGGAGGTGTGGAAGTCCGAGCTGTGGCGGCATGCCGACGACGAGCCGTCCCGCACCGAAGCCGTCAAGGAACTGGTCAAGATGCTGAAAGGTCAGATCAAGAAGGCGGGCGAGGAGGGGATCAAGCTGGCGCCCTTCATCGGCGTCGGCTGCCCGGGGATCATCGCGTCGGACGGCAGCATCACGCGCGGTGGCCAGAACCTGCCGGGTGGAAACTGGGAGAGCGGCACGTTCAATCTGCCCGCGGCGCTCGTCAAGGAAATCCCGGCCATTGGCGAGCACGAGACGCTGGTGATGATGCACAACGACGCCGTGGTGCAGGGGCTCGCCGAAGTGCCGTTCATGCAGGATGTCGACCGCTGGGGCGTGGTGACGATCGGCACCGGCCTCGGCAATGCGAGCTTCACCAACCGCCACAAGGGTTGAAACGCCGCGCGGCACCGGTGCTCAGCCGATCCGGCGGGGTAATCGGATCGCCGGGTGGAATCGGCAGCGGCGGCGGCTCGGGCTGGTCCGGCTGCGGCGGAATGGGCTGCGGCGGAGGCGGCGGAAAAGGATCCGGCGTCGGTGGCGGCGGGGGCTCGGGCTGACCCGCACGCCACGGCGCGAAGCCGTCGGCATCATCGATCACAGAGGTCATGGCTGCCTCCCGTTCTGCTCCAAGCCGAACCGGCGGGGCGCCGCTTCGTTCCTTCAGGTTCCATTTCCGGGCCGGTGCGCGGCATGCCGCGATGTGCCTTGCCGGTGCGACTCGTGTCTAAGGGAGCCACGAAGCGCAGGATGGCGGCATAGGGAGGCGGCCCTGGAGACATCGCTCTATCTGCCGGTGAAACGGTTCCTCGAAAGCCTCGGCTTTGCGGTCAAGGGCGAGATCGCCGGCTGCGACCTGGTGGCAGTGAAAGGCGACGGCCCGCCGGTCGTCGTCATTTGCGAGCTGAAGCTGAGCTTCAACCTGGAACTGGTGCTGCAGGGCGTCGACCGGGCGACGGTGGCCGACGAGATCTGGCTCGCCGCCCGCCTGTCGAGCCGCGGCAAGGGCCGGGAGGGCGATGCCCGCTTCCGCAATCTGTGCCGGCGGCTCGGCTTAGGCTCATCGGCGTGACGGAGGCTGGAAGCGTGCACGTGCTCGCCAATCCGGAGGCCCCGGGGCTCAGGCGCAATGCGCGCCGGCGTTCGCGCATCATGGCCGAATATCACAAGCGCCAAGGCGATCCGGTGGCCGGCGGCAGCACCCGGCAGCCGATCATGACGGCCTATCGCCAGCAGGCCCTGAGCTGCGCCTCGCTGCTGAGCGCCGGGCCGCTGCGGCCACGCGACGTCAAGCTCGTCGTGCCGGACGCGCCGAAGATCCTCAAGAGCAACGTCTATGGCTGGTTCACCCGTCCGGAGCGCGGCATCTACGCCCTGAGCGAAGCCGGCCGCCAGGCGCTCCTGCGCTGGCCCCAGCCGGCGCCGGGCGCGCCCGCGCAGCAGGCCGGAACCGGAGACGAAGGGAGGGACGACGCGCCGCGCGCCGCCGCGACCGCAGAGTTCGCGCCGCACCTCACCGTGCCGGGTTCTCGCGGCCGCCGCCGGGGGGCGGGACTGCAACATCAATGACGGTGAGCACGAGCGGCGCACGGTGATGCCCGGTCTGGACGCCGAAACCATCGGTGCCCGAGACGGTGATCCGGCGTCCGATCAGGGCGGCGAGCCGGTCGTAGGTGGACCGGCTCGCCGCATGTCCGGGGGCGAGGCGCAGATGGATGCGCGGCACCGCCCGGTGGTCGAGATTCGCGTCACCCGCCGCATTGACGCAGGCCGGCGCCTCGAGACTCAGGATATGGGCCGGCTCGGCGGTATCGCCGCGCCGGACGTCCTGATAACCGGGCGGACCGGTTGTTCCCCATTGACGCCCGGCGCGCCATTGCAGCAGCTGGCTGCGCCATACGGCGGCCGGTCGGAGCCTCGCAGGTGCGTTCTATTCAGCCGCTTCGCGGCGGGCGGGCCGCGGATGGCCGAACAGGGTCTGAGGTGAGGCGCCGGCAACGGCGTGGGCGAAGTGCAGGACCGCCTCGTCGAGGAGCTCGGCGGCGGCCGGATCGAGGCCGAACGTCGCTCCGTCCCGCCGCATCTGGCCGGCGGCGACGAAGGTGGCCTGGACGATGTGCCGGGCGCCCATCGATTGCAGCACGGGCCGCAGCGCATAGTCGAGCGCCAGGACATGGGCAAGGCTGCCGCCAGTCGCCAGCGGCAGCACCGTCCGGCCGGCGAGCCCGAATTGCGGCATCGCATCCAGGAACGCCTTCAGAAGTCCCGAATAGGCGGCCTTGTAGATCGGAGTCGCGATGACGAGGCCGTCGGCGGCCTCGACGTCACGCATGGCCGCCGCAAGACCGGCATCGTCGGTCCGGCCGCTCATGAGCGCCGCCGGATCGAGCTCGCGCAGGCGGATGTGACCGCCGATCGCGACGGCGGGCGCCAGCAGGCCGAGCACGTGATCGGCCAGCTCCGCCGTCGCCGAAGCCGGTGACGGACTGCCTGAAATCGCCACCACCACCGGCTTGCGCGCGAGCCGGGCGCCTTGACGCCGCACCATCGCTTTTCTCCTGTCTGCTTCGACCCCGGGCCGTTCCCGCACGTCTCAGGCCGCCGGGGGCGGCAGGAAGTCGACCTCGTGCAAGGCGGAAAGGCGCACGACCTCGCCGGGATCGGGCACGTTGTGGATGGCCTTGAACAGGTCGAACAGCCGGCGCGTCGGCGACACCCAGAAGAGGCAGGTCACCGTCTCCTCGGATTTGTTGAAGATGCCGTGCGGGATGCCCATCGGCAGGCGCGCGAGGTCGCCCGGCCCGGCCTGGCTCTCCTTGCCGTCGAGCCAGAAGTCGAGCTTGCCGGTCAGCACATAGACGAACTCGTCCTGGGTCGGGTGGGTGTGAGGGGGCACGAAAGTGCCCTTCGGAAAGGTCGCGTGCCAGGACATCGACTGGTCGGACAGCTGCTTCGGCACATAGGTCTGGCCGAGAATGTTCCAGGCGATGTCCTCGAGGCCTTCCTGGGCGCGGGTCAGGCCGGGTGTCATGGTGAAGGTCATGGATATGTCCTCGATCGGGAGCGGGCGGAAGGAGCGGCGACCTATTCGGCGGCGACGCCGAGGGCTTGCTTGTTCGCCGCGGCCTGCCGCGCCTTCAGCATCGGGATCACCTCGTTGGCGAGGCCGGTCAGGGTGCGCACCACCTTCCAGTGCGGCATGTCGCCCCTGTGGATCTGGAAGATGATCCGGCTCGATCCGGCCTCCTCGGCCCATTTCTCGATGGTGTCGGCAACCGTCTTGGCCGTGCCCGCGACCACCCGGAACTGCTGGCGGATCTGGTTCCAGTCGAAGGCCCCGCCATGGCTCGAGGGCAGCATGCGGCCGTTGCGCTTCCTGAACTCGTCCAGCGACAGGTAGCCGGGCGCGTCGATGAACCGGCCGGCCTTGGTGAGGGTCGTGAAGAAGTAGCGCACATGCGGTTCCATCTCGGCGAGCGCGCTCTCGTCGTCGTCGCCGATATAGACCATGCAGGTGATCGGGATCTGGTCCGGCGTGATCGTGTGACCGTAATGGGCCGCGCGCTCCTTCAAGGTCTTCTGCGCGGCCAGCTGGCTCGCGATCGGACTGAAGGTCGAGGAGTAGCCGAGGCCGCGTTGGGCCGCGAGCTCGATGGTGCCGGGGCTGCCCGAGCCGACGAGATAGACCTTGGGGTGGGGCTGCTGATAGGGCCGGGGCCAGATGTTGAGGTAGCGGTAGTTGTAGAAGCGGCCTTCGTGGCGGATCGGGCCGTCCTCCGTCCAGGCCCGGAGGATGACGTCGAGGGCTTCCTGCTGGCGCTCGCGCGAGGTCACCGGGTTGACCGAGTTCGCCCAGTATTCCATCGGCGTGCCGAGCGGGAAGGCGACCTCCAGGCGGCCGCCCGACATGACGTCGAGCATGGCGTAGGATTCGGCCAGGCGATGCGGCTGGTCGAGGCCGGCGGGCGTTCCCATCACGCAGATCTTGGCGCGGCTCGTCTGGGGAATGAGCGCGGCCGCGATCACGGATGCGATCGGCATCAGGCTGTAGGGCGTGTTGTGGTGTTCGTTGACGCAGACGCCGTCGAAGCCCAGCTTGTCGGCCAGCGCCAGCTCGGCGAGGTAGCGCTGATAGAAGGCATGGCCGGCCTTGGGGTCGAAATATTTGTTCGGGAAATCGACCCAGAGCGAGTCGAAGTCGTCCACATTGGGCGGCAGGTCGGTATAGGGCATGAAATGCCAGGCGTAGAACTGGGTATCCGGCAGGATCGGCATAGCGGGTCTCCGTTGGGGCGGAACAGGATTACTGGGCGCGCGGACGCGCCGATGCTCAGTCGACGAGCGCCGGCCGGGCCGGCGGGGCGCTGGCTTCGGCGGGCCTTGCCGCTTCGGCCTGGAACCTGGCGATGGTCGCTGCCGGGTGGATCAGGGCCCAGGCGGCGAGCGCCGAGACCGCCTGCAGCAGGCCGAGCACGAGGAAGCCGAGGGCGTAGCCTTCGGCCGGGGTCGCGCCGCGCTCGACGACGAGCCCCATCAGGTAGGGCGCGAACGAGCCGGCCGCCGAGTTGGCGATGGTCGAGAACAGGCCGAGCATGGCGCCGCGCTGGGCGACCGGGGTGACCTCGGCGATGACCGCGGGGCTCAGCGTCCAGACCAGGGTCGGCAGGCCGAAGCCGATGGCGAGCAGCGTCAATTGCAGCGCGCCGGCCGGCAGGAAGGTCATGGCCGCGGTCGCCGCGCCGCCGGCCAGCAGGCAGAGGCAGAGAAGCCCGGCGCGGGCATGGCGGCTCGGCACGCCCGCCAGCACCAGGCGCTGGGACAGGTAGCCGCCCGCCAGGACCAGCGCGATGCTGGCGATCCAGGGCAGGGTGGTCAGCCAGCCTGTCTGGGTGGTGGAATAGCCGAGGCCCCGAGTCAGATAGGGCGGCAGCCAGGCCAGCATGATGGTGATGCCGCAGGCGACCGAGAAGCCGGCCAGCGTATTACCGATGAAGGTGCGGTCGGCGAGCAGCACGCGATAGCTGATCGGCTGCAGATTGCCGGCGCCCGGGCTCGGCGTTGCGACCTTGCCCTCGCTGCCGAAGATCAGCCAGAGCACGACCCAGGCGGCCGTGATGGTGCCGAGCAGGCCGAAACCGAAACGCCAGCCGTGGGCGACGATGAAATAGGCGACGACCGGCGCCGCGAGGACGATGCCGAAGGCCGCGCCCTCCGAGACGATGCTGGTCGGCACCGCGCGCCGGTCGTCGTCGAACCACTTGAACACGGCGTGCAGCACCACCGCGAAGGCGGGGCCCTCGCCAAGCCCGAGCAGGACGCGCGCCGCGACGATCTCATTGAGGCTGGTCGCCCAGAGCATCGGGAACTGCGAGGCGGCCCAGATCGCCGCGAGCCCGGCCAGCACCCATTTGGTCGGGCAGCGGTTGACCAGGAAGCCGCCGGCAATGCCGGCGACCGGATAGACCCAGTACATGGCGCTGGCGGCGAGGCCGAACTGGCTCGGCGTCAGGCCGAGATCGCGCATCAGCGGCACCGCCGCGAAGCCCAGCACCGCCCGGTCGGCGAATGCCAGGATCATGAACAGCGTCAGCATGAGCACGATGAACCACGGCTCGATGCGTTCACGCGTCGTCGACATGTCTCCCTCCCGTCGCAGCGACGTCCCGTATTCTGGCATGCGGCTCTTGATCGGGCGCCGTCGTCGGCGCCGGCCGCTTGGCTCGACTGGTTGCCGGCGGTCAGGCCGCGTCGAGGAAGGCGGTGACGCGCGCGGCGGCGGCCGGCGTGTCCTCGAACAGGAGATGGCCGGTCGCCGGCACGATCTCGATGCGCGCATCGGGCAGCAGCGACCGCCAGTGCTCGGCATGGGCGGCCGGCCGGACGCGGTCCTGGTCGCCCCAGAGGAGCAGGGTCGGCACCTTCACCCGGTGCAGCCACTGGGCGAGCTTGGGATTGCCCGAGGCGCGCTCCCAGATCAGCCGTGCGACCGCGGTGGTCTCGCGGTAGCGCAAAGTGAGGAATTCCAGGTCGTGGCCCTCGGGCAGGAACGGGGCGAGCGCGGCCGGATTGGTGGCGAGATAGCTCGGCAGCTCGGCGGGCGGAATGGTGAAGAGGTCGGTGGCGGGCGGGTCCTTGACCACCAGGCCGGCGGGGGCGACCAGCACCAGCTTGCCGATGCGGTGATGGTGCTGGACCGCGAATTCGGCCGCCATCCAGCCGCCGAACGAGAAGCCGACGAGATCGAAGCGATCGAGCCCGAGCGCCTCGAAAAGGTCGAGATAGTGCAGGACGTAGTCCTGCATGGAATCGATGCGGTCGTCATCGGCGGATTCGCCGAAGCCGGGGTGATAGGCGATGATGACCCGGCGGGTCTCGGCCCAGCGGCGGGCGAAGGCGAAGCCCGGAAAGGTGCCCGAGCCGTGCAGGAAGACCAGCGGCCGGCCCTGGCCGGCGGCATAGACCACGGTCTTGATGCCGTTGATCACATGTTCCTGCCGGTCGAAGCCGTCGAGCGTCTCGCGGGTGCGTTCGAGGACGGATGCCATCTCAAGTTCTCCCCAGGGGCCGCAGCCGCAAGCCGGCCGCTTCTTGCTGTTGGGCGAAGTGTGGGGAGGAGCGGCGATCGCCGTCACCTATCGAAAGATAGTGGCCGGCACGGCGACCGCGCGGCCGTGCCGAGCCGGCCGCCGCGGATGGTTGATTCCTCCGTCCGGACTGGCACTATGACCACCTGATCGGCGCCAAGCCGACGGCCGCGCCGACAGGTGGCGCCCCCGAGGATCGCCCCGCTTCCCGAGATGACCGATCTCATCGCAGAGGACCTTTTCGTTCAGGATGGCGCGCCCGCCGGCATGATGAACCGGCAGGTCGTCACCGCGCATTGGCCGCCGGCGCGCGGCGACAGGGCGCTGGTGCCGCGGCGACGGCTTCTCGCCCTGCTCGATGCGGCCCGCGGCGCGCGCCTGATCCTGGTGCGGGCGCCGGCCGGCTACGGCAAGACCGCGCTGGCGGGCCAATGGCGCGACCAGCTCATGGCCGAGCGCCGCCATGTGGTGACGATCGCGATCACCGGCGACGGGGCGGTGGTGACCGACAGTGCCCGCAGGCCGGCGGTCGTCCGGCTCGACGACCACGCCCAGGTGGTCAGGATCGTGGCCGAGCGTCAGCGTCAGCGCAGCGAGAGCGTCCTGATCATCGACGACTGGCATCTGATGGCCGCCGGCGGCGCTGACGCGCTGATGGCGGGCATCGTCGCCGGACGGGATTCGAAGCTGACCGTCATGGTCGCCACGCGGCAGGCGCCGCGCACCGCCCTGGCCCGTGCCCGGGCGCTCGGCGACGTGGTCGACATCGACGTCCACGCCTTGCGTTTCACCCGCGAGGAGGCCGCCGCCCTGCTCGGCATCGACGCGGAAAGGGCGGCCGACGGTGCCGTTCTCGGCGAGGCGATGCAGGCGAGCGAAGGCTGGCCTTTCGCGCTGCGGCTGGAAGCCGGCCGGCGTTCGACCGGCCGGCGCGAGCGCCCGTCCCGTGTTGCGGCGGAGAACGGCCTGATCCAGGCCTTCTTCCAGGAAGAGGTGTTCGCCGCGCTGCCCGCCGATCTCGCCGCCTTCCTGGTCTCGACCGCGCTGATCGAGCGGCTCGACGCCGATCTCTGCGACACGGTGCTGGAGACCTCGGGCAGCGGCGATCGGCTCGAGGCGCTGGAACAGGCGGGGCTCTTCGTCGAGACGGTCGACGACCAGCGGGGCGGCTATCGCCATCACCCCCTGTTCGCCCGGTTCCTGCGGGCGCAGTTGCGGCGCCGACCGCCGGCCGAAGTGCAGCGGCTGGCGATCCGGGCCGCCGACTGGCTGGAGCTGAAGGGCTGGTTCGCCGATGCCGCGGGCCAGGCGATCGAGGCGGGCGCGTTCGAGCGCGCCGCCGACATCCTCGATACCCATTGCTTCACCGCCTATTGCAACGGCGTCGGCCACGGTTTCGCGGCGCTCATGCTGCGCCTGCCGCGCAGGGTGCTCGGGCGGCGCCCGAAACTGCTGCTCTATGCGGCCCAGGCGGCCTCGGTCAGCCGCGAGCTCCGCCTCGCGGAAGATCTGCTCGGACTGGTCGATGCGCATCGCCGCCCCGCCGAGGGCCGGCTGCCCGACGGCGCCGAGCTCGATCACCTCGTCCTGCATCGCCGGATGCTGATGGCCCAGGCGGAGGACGACCAGCCGAGCGCCGAGCGCAAATGCCAGGCACTGGTGCCCAATTGCGGCAGCCTCGACCCCTATACGCGGGGCACGATCTACGGCTCGCTGCTGCTCGCCCGGCGCGAGCAGTTCAAGCTGGGCGATGCCGTCGAGCTGGAAAATGCCGGCATTCGCGAGTTCAACCGCTGCAACAGTCCCTATGGCCTGGTCTGGCACCTGTCGGTGGTCGGGCCGACCCGCTTCCTGACCGGCGACGTTGCCGGCGCGGTGCGCCGGCTCGATCAGGCCGTGGCGCTGGCGACGACCTTCGAGGACCAGGACTGGCTCGCCGAGCTGCCCGGGCCGCTGCTCGCCGAGGTGCTGTACGAGCGCGACGAGCTCGACCGCAGCCGCGAACTGGTCGACCGGCATTTCCCGTCCACGAATCGCGGCTTCGTCGATCAGTATGTTGCCGGCTATATGACCGCGGCGCGGTTTCATGCCCTGAACGGCGACATGGCGGCGGCCGAGCGCCGGCTGGCCGACGGGCTGGCAGTTGCGGAACAGCGCAATCTCGACCGGCTGCGGCAGAACCTGGTGACCGAGCGCATCCGGCTGCTGCTGCGCTTCGGCGAACGCGAGGAGGCGCTGAGGCTCGGCCAGGAGGAAGGGCTCATCGGTTCGCCGGACGGCCTGAAGCCGCGTCTCGACGCGGCCTCGCGGGACGAGGCCCGCGCCTTCGGCTGGATGAGGCTGGCGATCGCCCGCGGTGCCAGCGTCGATGGCGCCACGCTCGGCCAGCGCTGGCTTCGCTTCGCCGTCCAGGCGGGCGCGGTGCGCTCGGCGATCCGCTGGGAGATCCTGCTGACGCGGGCGCATCTGGCCGGCGAGGACGAGCGCCAGGCGCGGCGTGTCCTCCGCTCGGCGGTCGCACGGGCCGCTCCGGGCGGCTTCGTGCGCAGCTTCCTCGACGAGGGCGACGAGGTCATGGGCCTGCTGAAGAGCCAGTTCGAGGCTTCGCCGATCTGCGAAACGCCGGCAGACCGTTTCCTGGCGCGGCTCGTGGCGACGCGCGCCGACATGCCCGAGCGCAGGTCGGGCACGGGGGCCGTGCCGGCGGGCGGCGAGGGCGCGTTGACCCCGCGCCAGGTGGACATTCTCCAGATGGCCGGCGCCGGCATGCGCAACAGCGAGATCGCCGAACGCGTCGGCATGACCGAAGGTTCGGTCAAATGGTATCTGCAGCAGATCTACGACCGGATCGGCGTGCGCCGCCGCTCCGGTGCGATCCAGCGGGCGCGCGAGCTCGGCCTGATCTCCTGACGGCGTCGCGACCGGCGGCGGCGATCGAAGCCGCCGCAGGCGCATCGGAAAGTCCAGGCCGCCGTCTGCATGGCAGCGGGGCGACATGACCGGTCGATGACGGGGCGGCATCTCGCCTATAAGGAGCGCGTTGCCAAAGGGCCGGAGGAGACCGCGGGCGGATGCAGGGAGCTGAACATCTGGGCGAACTGCTCGACGAGGCGCCGCCGGCGGTGTCGCTCGACGAGGCGGTGGCGCTGGCACGGGAGCATTTCGGGCTCGTCGCCACGGCCCGGCCGCTGACCGGCGAGCGCGATCGCAACTTCCAGCTCACCGACGCGGCGGGCGCCGTCTACGTGCTGAAGGTCGTGCATCCGGCCGAGCCGCCGGCGGTGACCGATTTCCAGAGCAGGGCGCTGATGCATGTCGCGGCAGCGGATCCCGAGCTTGCGACGCCGCGCGTCGTGCCGCCGCGCGGGGCCGGGGGCGGCGACGTCGTCTGGCGGGTGCAGGGCCGGTCCGACCGGCGCGTGCGCTGCCTGACCTATCTTGCCGGGCGGCCGCTGCACCTGACCGAGCGCAGCCCGGCCCAGCGCCGGCGGCTCGGCGCCTTCCTGGCCCGCCTCGACCGGGCGCTGGCAGGCTTCCGGCATCCGGCCGAGGACCATGACCTGCTGTGGGACCTGAAGAAGGCGGCGCGGGTGCGCGGCCTGCTGGCCGAGATCGCCGATGCCGGACGGCGGGGATTGCCGGAGCGGGCGCTCGACCGCTTCGCCCGCCACGTCCTCCCGATCCTGCCGAGCCTCCGGGTGCAGGTCGTGCACAACGACTTCAACCCGCACAATGTGCTCGCCTCGGCCGAAGCCGACGACGAGATCGCCGGCGTCATCGATTTCGGCGACATGGTGCGGGCACCGCTGATCCAGGATCTTGCGACCGCCGCCGCCTACCAGGTGACGGGGGACGGCCATCCGCTGCAGGGCGTCGCGGAGATGGCCCAGGCGTTCCACCAGGTCCTGCCGCTTGCCGACGAGGAGATCGCGGTACTGCCCGAACTCGTCGCGACGCGGCTTGCGCTGACGATTGCGATCAGTTCCTGGCGCGCCGCCCGCCATCCCGACAACGCTCCCTACATCCTGCGCAATCAGGCCGCGGCCTGGACCGGCCTCGGCCGGCTCGATGCGCTCGACCGCGACGCCGCCGTCACCTTCCTCCGCGAGGCCATCGCCAAGGACCAGCTGCCATGACCATGATCAATGCCTATGACCGGGCCGGGGCTGCCGGCATTGCCGACCGGGAGCGGCAGCTGATCGCCCGGCGCGAGCGCCTGCTCGGCCCCGCCTATCGGCTGTTCTATGCCAATCCCGTGCATTTCGTGCGCGGCGAGGGCGTCTGGCTCTACGATCCCGACGGCAAGGCCTATCTCGACGTCTACAACAACGTCGCCTCCGTCGGTCATTGCCATCCGCATGTCGTGGCGGCGCTGGCGCGCCAGTCGGCGGTGCTCAACACCCATACCCGCTACATCACCGACGGCATTCTCGACTATGCGGAGCGGCTGCTGGCGACCTTTCCGGTCGAGCTCGGCCACGTCATGTTCACCTGCACGGGCAGCGAGGCCAACGACCTGGCCTATCGCGCCGCCCGCACCTTCACCGGCGGCACCGGCTTCATCGTCACGGAGCTCGCCTATCACGGCGTGACGGTGGCGATTTCGGAACTGTCGCCCTCGCTCGGGGCGGGCATCACGCTCGGCCCCCATATCCGGACCGTGCCGGCGCCCGATCTCTATCGGTCCGGCGGTGCCGACGTGGCCGAGATTTTCGCGCGCAACGTGAAGGCGGCGATCGCCGACATGAAGGCCCGGGGCATCAAGCCGGCGGCGCTGCTGGTCGATACGATCTTTTCGTCCGACGGCGTCTTTTCCGATCCGGCGGGGTTCCTGCAGCCGGCGGTCGCGGCGATCCGCGAGGCCGGCGGCCTGTTCATCGCCGACGAGGTGCAGCCGGGCTTCGGCCGCACCGGCGCGGGCCTGTGGGGGTTCGGCCGGCATGGCCTCGTCCCCGACATGGTCACCATGGGCAAGCCGATGGGCAACGGCCACCCGGTCGCCGCCATGGTGGCGAAGCCGGAGATCCTCCAGACCTTCGGCGAGAAGACGCGCTATTTCAACACGTTCGGCGGCAATCCCGTGTCCTGCGCGGTCGGCATGGCGGTGCTCGACGTGATCGAGAACGAAGGCCTCGTCGCCAATGCTGCCGCCGTCGGCGCGCATCTGATGGCGGGTCTCAAGGAGCTTGCCGGCCGCCATGCCCTGATCGGCGATGTCAGGGGTGCCGGCCTGTTCGTCGGCGCCGAGCTCGTCACCGACCGCGATACGAAGGCGCCGGCCACGGCGGAGACGGCCGCGCTCGTCAACGGCCTGCGCGAAAAGCGGGTGCTGATCAGCGCCGCCGGCCCTGCCGCCAACGTGCTGAAGATCCGCCCGCCGCTGGTCTTCTCGCGCGACAATGCCGACCTGTTCCTGACTGCGGTCGACGAGGTCCTGACCGGCATGGCCAGGACGCGGCCGTCCTGAGAGGAGCGTCCCGCATGGGGCTGCTGATAACGGATACGGTCGTCGTCACCGGCGACGAAGAACGGCGTGTCCTGGAGCATCACGCCATCGCGGTGGACGGCGGCCGGATCGTTGCGCTCGGGCCGACACATGAGCTCGAAGCGCTCTATCCGGCGTTCGAGCGCTTCGACGGCCGGCGGCTTGCCGTGCTGCCGGGACTGATCAACGCCCATACCCACACCGTCCTGATGGCGCTGCGCGGCACCGTCGAGGATTGGGCGGGCGATGCGATCTGTCGCTACATGACGCCGGTCTCCTACGTGATGACCGCCGAGGAACGCCAGATCGTCGCGACGCTCGGTTGCCTCGAGGCGATCCGCAGCGGCACCACGACGCTGGTCGACCCGTTCCGTCATGTCACGACCTATGCCGGCGCCATGGCGGCGACCGGCCTCAGGCTGTGGCTGTCGGAATCCTGCGCCGACATCGACACGCGCCGCATCCGCCATGGCGACTATGCCGTGGACGAGGCCTTCGGCGCCGCGTTCATCGAGCGGGCGAGCGCGCTCATCGAAACCATGCACGGCAGCCACGGCGACCGGGTGCGCTGCCAGGTGGCGGCCCATGCGCCGGACAATTGCTCGCCGGTCATGCTGGCCAAGCTCAACGCGCTGGCCGTCCGCCATGGCCTGACCCGGACGATCCATCTGTCGCAAAGCCCTGGGGAGGTCGCGGCGGTCAAGGCCCTTCACGGGCTGACCTCCGCCGCCTATCTCGACCGGGAGGGCTTTCTCGGTCCTGACCTCGTCGCGGCCCATTGGACCTTCTGCACGGAAGCGGACATTGCGCTGCTCGCGGAGCGCGGCGTGCAGATGGCGCATACGCCGGCGAGCATTTCCCGGCGCGGCGCGCACAAGGCGCTGATCGGCCCGATCCGGGATGCCGGCGTGCGCATCGCCTTCGGCACGGACAATATGAGCGAGGACATGTTCCAGGCCATGGCCTTCGGCTCGATCATCCACCGCACCGGCCGCGGCCGGACGGAAGAGGGCGGTGTTTCACCGTCGCCGGACGAGGTGCTGGACGCGGTCACGCGGGCCGGCGCCCATTCGGTCGGCGCCGGCGCCGAGATCGGCTCGATCGCGATCGGCAAGAAGGCCGACCTCGCCGTCATCGACCTGAATGTCCCGGCGCTCCGGCCGCTGATCCGGCTCGTCTCCAACATCGTGCATTACGGCCACCCCGGCATCGTCCATTCGGTGATGGTCGACGGCGCCTTCGTCATGCGCGACCGCAAGGTGCTGACCATCGACGAGGACGCCCTGATCGCCGAGGCCGACACGGTTGTCCGGCGTGTCTGGGAGCGCATGCAAGCCGACAATCCCGACATCGCCCGGCCGTCGCGCGAGCTCAATTGGCTCGGCGGCTGAACCGCGAAATCCGTTCCTTCCCCGCCTTCCACGGGCCTGGTCCGCGGGTGCCGCGCGGCCGCACGGCAATGCTGCTCCGCGCGCGCGATTCCTGCCGCTCACGGCCATAGCCGCCCGGCGGAATCCACGCTAGCATCTGAGCATAGGAGCTTCCATGCAAGGAAGCCCGCAATCAGAGGATATGGGAGGAGCTCCATGAAAAGATTGATCTTTGCGACGCTGGCGGCGAGCCTTCTGGCCGTCGCCGGCCTGGCCGGCGGAGCCGGGGCGCAGACGGCAGCGGCGCCGGCCCAGGCCAACTGGCCGCAGCGCCAGGTGACGGTCATCGTGCCGTTCACGGCCGGCGGCACGACCGACCTGTTCGCGCGCATTTTCGCCCAGGCGATGCAGCAGAAGTTCGGCGTGCCCTTCGTGGTCGAGAACCGGGCGGGGGCGGGCGGCACCGTCGGCGCCGGCCATGCCGCGCGGCAGGCCAATGACGGCTATACGCTGTTCGTCGGCACGGCCAGCACCCATGCCATCGCGCCCTATGTCTACAAGTCGCTGCCCTACGATCCGGGCAAGGACTTCCAGACCGTCAGCCTGTTCGCGACGCTGCCGAACCTGCTGGTGATCAATCCACGCATTCCGGCACGCACGCTGCCCGAGCTGATCACCTATGTGCGGGCCAATTCCGGCAAGCTGAACTATGGCTCCTCCGGCATCGGCGCCTCCAACCATATCCCGGCCGAGATCTTCCAGAACATGACCGGGGCGAAGATGACGCATATCCCGTTCCGCAGCTCGAACGAGATCATGAACGCGCTGGCCGGCGGCCATCTCGACCTTGCCTTCGACAACATGACGCTGGCCTGGCCACAGGCGCAGGGCGGCACCGTCCGCGCCATCGCCGTCACCAGCCGCGAGCGCAGCCCGACCGCGCCGGACGTGCCGGCCATCGCCGAGACCCTACCGGGCTTCGACGTCGCCACCTGGCACGGCCTGTTCGCGCCCGCCGGCACGCCGCGGCCGGTCGTCGAGCTGATCTCGGCCGAGGTGAAG
Source organism: bacterium YEK0313 (assembly GCA_000751295.2). NCBI lineage: Bacteria > bacterium YEK0313. The sequence continues at coordinate 3,579,062 of CCMO02000001.1, read as the reverse complement.
CGCATCTATTCGCAGCCCGACGTGATCGCCAAGCTGAAGGAGATCGGGGCCGTGGCGGCGCCGAATTCGCCCGACGAATTCGCGGCCTTCAGCGCCGCCGAACGCGACCGCTATCGCGACATCGTCAAGTCCGCGGGCATCGAGCCGCAATAAGGCGAGACCCGGCTTGGATGGCGTGGCAACGGTTCTATCATGGGTGGCATGATCCCGATTCCGCGCCGTTCAGACAGTCTTTCGCTCAAACAGGCCCGGCGCATCGTGCTCGCCGCCCAGGGGTTCGGCGGCGAGCGGGGCGAACAGCCGGCGCGCCGGCGCGACCTCAAGGCCATGGTCGAGCGACTCGGCGTCGTGCAGATCGATTCCGTCAATGTCGTCGCCCGCGCCCACACCTTGCCGGGCTTTTCCCGGCTCGGTCGCTACGACACCGACGATCTCGACCAGCTCGCCTATGGCGGGCGCAAGCGCAGCCTGTTCGAATATTGGGGGCATGAGGCCTCCTACATGCCGGTGGAGCTGCAGCCGGTGCTGCGCTGGCGCATGGCGCGCGCCGCGCGCGGCGAAGGCATCTATTCCGGGCTCGCCAAGTTCGGCCGGGAGCGCGGCGAATTGATCGGCGAGGTGCGGCGCGAGATTGCCGATCGCGGTCCGCTGGCGGCGAGCGAGCTGTCGCACGACCATCGCGGCGAGGGCGGCTGGTGGGGCTGGTCCGACGGCAAGCGCGCCATCGAGTGGCTGTTCTGGGCCGGTGAGGTCACGACACGGACACGCCGGGGCGCCTTCGAAAGGGTCTACGACCTGACCGAGCGCGTGCTGCCCCACCACGTCGTCGCAGCGCCGACGCCCGACGAGGCCGAAGCGCACCGGCACCTGGTCGGCATCGCCGCGCGCGCGATGGGCGTCGCTACCGAGCGCTGCCTGCGCGACTATTTCCGGCTGGAGGTGGCCGATGCCCGCGCGGCGGTGGCGAGCCTCGTCGACAGCGGCGAGCTGCAGCCGGTGACGGTCGAGGGCTGGTCGAAGCCCGGCTATCTCGCCCGCGGCGCGCGCATCCCGCGGCGCATCGAAGCGCGCGCGCTGCTCGCGCCCTTCGACCCGCTCGTCTGGCAGCGCGAGCGCACCGAAGCCCTGTTCGGCGCCCGTATCCGGCTCGAAATCTACGTGCCCGAGCACAAGCGCACGCACGGCTATTACGTGCTGCCCTTCGTGCTCGGCGACACGATCGTCGGCCGCGCCGACCTGAAGGCCGACCGCGCCCGCTCGACGCTGGTGGTGCAGGCCGCCCATGCCGAGCCGGGCGTCGCGCCGGCTGCGGTGATCGAGCCCTTGATGGCCGAGCTCCAACTGATGGCGGGCTGGCTCGGCCTGGAGACGGTCGAGATCAAGGGCCGCGGGGATCTGGCGTTGGCGCTACGGCGATAGAGCGAGCCCGAGCAAGGTGCCGCCGCGAGGATGGCCATGGTCGGCCATCGCGTCTTGCAGACTGATACCGGCGGCCGGGGACGCCGGCGCGTCGGACCGCTGAAGGCCTCGCGCACTGCCGAACGTGAGCCGCAATGTGCGAGGTGCAACCAACGGTCATCAGCGGTGCCTCTCGCTATTGCGGCCAGCCGCCGCTCGGCCGCGCCGCCATCTGCGGGAGCGTGATTTCGCGTCTGAACCTGGCTATGCCGGCCATGTTGTTGGGGATCGTCCATTCGTTGACCTCGCCCTGGAACGAAGCCATCTCGGGCGGCCATGATCTTTTGGAACTGTAAAGCGGGTGCTCCCCCGACTCGCCGGGCTTCAGATCGAGGACGAAGGGGCCGGATCCCGTGAACCAGCTCTCGCCGCCTCCGCCCAACTGGAAGGCGAGCTGCTTGCCGTCTTTGTCGTAAAGGAAGCCCAGAAAATGCTGCACCCTGAGGATGCGACTGGACGTGTTGGTGATGGTGAACAGGGGGCCGAAGTCGGGCCTTTGGGATCTGCCGGTATAGACGACATTGAACGGCGCCGGCCTGGTTCCGATATTGCAGGTGGAGGCGAACATCTTGCCGCCGTGCTGTTCGCAGGATTCGGCGTTCTGCGCGAGCGCCGGCGTCATCGCGACGAACAATGCGCTCGTGTTCGCGACGGAAACCAGGATGCGGCGGCGTGTAATGCCTTGGTGTTTCATGTGTGCTCCGTGTGTGATCTGGGAATGCTTGGTCGATGCGATGGCCGAGATCGCCGAAGGTCTGGACGTGCCGGTGCCGTGGCTGGGCCTTCGGGCCGTCGCCGGAGCCGCGCGGCGCGGCAAATAAGATCTCGTCAATGTTCCCCCTCGGCGCGCGCCCATGACGTCGCCTGCGGTTCCGACCATGTGGAAGGGGGAAATTATCGTGTACCGGGAGATCCGGCTTGGAGCCAGGTGAAGTGAATTGGACTGGAATGAAACGTAACAGCCGAAATTGTTATCTGTTGCGCAAATGTATCAGTGCGAAGATGATCGGCTTTTTCGCAGTTCCGCAGAAGTGAAGCGAATGTAGATTGGCCAATACTGCGATTGACGGGCGTCAATGTGCCCCGGAAATCGAAATCATTGGCAAGAATGCGAGGAAGCCCAGGCGGCCTCCTCGCACATGTGTGGCAGATCGCGTTGCGGTGCGCCGCCGCACCAGGACCGACGCCTGGCTCAGCGCCCCTTCGCCTTGCGCCAGGCGGCGAAGTCGACCTTCGACTGTTCCTCGGTCGGCGGATAGAGGCCGAGGATCGAGCGGCCCTCCAGCACCTTCTCGGTGACGAAATCCTCGAAGGCGGTCATTTCCACCGCCTCGTCGGCGATCTCATCGGCGATGTCGGCGGGAATGATCACCACGCCTTCGCCGTCGCCGACCACGATATCGCCGGGGAAGACCGGCGCGTCGCCACAGCCGATCGGCACGTTGATGTCGAGCGCCTGGTGGCGGGTGAGGTTGGTCGGAGCCGAGGGCCGGTTGTGATAGGCGGGGATGGCGAGCCCGGCGATCTCGGGGCTGTCGCGGAAGCCGCCATCGGTGACGATGCCGGCAACCCCGCGCTTCATCAGGCGCGACACCAGGATGCCGCCGGCCGAAGCCGCGCGGGCATCCTTGCGGCTGTCGATGACCATCACCGCGCCCGGCGGGCATTCCTCCACGGCTTTCCGCTGGGGATGGCCGCGGTCGAGGAAGACGCTCAAGGGGTTGAGGTCCTCGCGCGCGGGAATGTAGCGCAGCGTATAGGCTTCGCCGACCATGGTGCCGAGATCGGGATTGAGCGGCCGGACGTCCTGGATGAACTGGTTGCGCAGGCCGCGCTTGTAGAGCGCGGTGCAGATCGTGGCGGTGGAGACGCCCTTCAGCTTGGCGCGGGTCGCATCCGAAAGAGCCATGGGCCGGCCCTCAATAGATCGCCGGCTCGCCGACCGGCGCGCCGAACTGGGTTTCCAGGAAGTCGAAGTCGCAGCCGTCATGGGCCTGGCGGATATGGCGGGTGAACATCCAGCCGTAGCCGCGCTCGTAGCGCTTCGGCGGTGCGACCCACGCGGCGCGGCGGCGGACGAGCTCGTCCTCGGCGACGTCGAGCGTGATGCTGCGCGCGGCGACGTCGAGCGAGATCATGTCGCCGGTCCGGACGAGCGCCAGCGGGCCGCCGATATAGGCTTCCGGCGAGACGTGCAGGATGCAGGCGCCGTAGCTGGTGCCGGACATGCGCGCATCGGAAATCCGGACCATGTCGCGGACACCCTGCTTCACCAGCTTTCTGGGGATCGGCAGCATGCCCCATTCCGGCATGCCCGGACCGCCATGCGGGCCGGCATTGCGCAGCACCAGCACATGGTCCTCGGTCACCTCGAGGTCGTCTCGGTCGATATTGGCCTTCATCGACGGGTAGTCGTCGAAGACGAGGGCTGGGCCGGTATGCCTGAGGAAGCGCCGGGCGCAGGCGCTCGGCTTGATCACGCAGCCGTCGGGCGCGAGGTTGCCGCGCAGCACGGCCAGCGCGCCCTCGGCATAGATCGGATTGTCGATCGTCCGGATGACGTCGTCATTATAGACCTCGGCGCCCTCGAGTGCCGCGGCGAGCGTCTGGCCCGTCACGGTCACGGCGTCGAGGTGAAGGTGGTCCTTCAGCCGGCTCATCAGGCCGCGCAGGCCGCCGGCATAAAAGAAGTCCTCCATCAGATAGGTTTCGCCGCTCGGCCGGACATTGGCGATGACCGGCACACGCCGGCTCGCCCGGTCGAAATCGTCGAGACTGATGTCGACGCCGGCGCGGCGCGCCATGGCGATGACGTGGATGATCGCATTGGTCGAGCAGCCCATCGCCATGGCGACCGCAATGCCGTTCTCATAGGCCTTGCGGGTCTGGACCTTCGGCGGCGTCAGGTCCTCCCAGACCATGTCGACGATGCGCCGGCCCGACTGCGTGCACATGCGGATATGGTTGGCGTCGGCGGCGGGGATCGCCGACGCGCCGGGCAGGGTCATGCCGATCGCCTCGGCGATCGCGGTCATGGTCGAGGCCGTGCCCATGGTCATGCACACGCCGTAGGAGCGGGCGATGCCGCCCTCGACCTCGGTCCATTCGGCGTCGCTGATCTTGCCGGCGCGGCGCTCGTCCCAGTATTTCCAGGCATCCGAGCCCGATCCCAGCACCTTGCCCTTCCAGTTGCCGCGCAGCATCGGGCCTGCCGGCACGTAGATGGTCGGCAGGCCGGCGCTGGTCGCCCCCATGAGCAGGGCCGGGGTGGTCTTGTCGCAGCCGCCCATCAGCACCACGCCGTCGACCGAATGTGAGCGGATCAGCTCCTCGGCGTCCATGGCGAGCAGGTTGCGATAGAGCATGGTGCTCGGCTTGACGTTGCTCTCGGAGAGCGACAGCGCCGGCAGCTCGATCGGAAAGCCGCCGGCCTGCAGCACGCCGCGTTTGACGTCCTCGACCCGCGTCTTGAAATGGACATGGCAGGGCTGGGCGTCGGACCACGTGTTGAGGATGGCGATCATCGGCTTGCCGGCCCAGTCCTCCGGATCGTAGCCCATCTGCATCCAGCGCGAGCGATGTCCGAAGCTGCGCAGGTCGTCGGCGGCGAACCAGCGGGCGCTGCGCAGGTCCGAAGGCGATTTGCGGGTCATGGAAGCGTCTCTCCCGGAGGCTCGGTCTGGCTCGGGCGGTTTGGCGACAAGGCCGGCGCCGGCTTGGCCCCGCCTCGGACCTGGACCGATCCAAACGGGCAGGGGACGCCGACCATGGCGAGCGAGTGTCGCGGAAAAGCACCGCCTCCTTTGCAGGGGTCGACAGAAACACTAATGCATTAGCGTGTCAACGACAGGCGATCGTGCTATGGGAGCGCCATGATGGTCCTGGACGCCAGCACGAGCGCGACGGAGCCCGGGCGCGGCACGCCCGGGCCGATCGATCATTCCCGGCAGGCGGCCGTGCGCGTCTTCGAGGCCTTGCGCGGCGAGATCGTCGGTTTGGTCCTGGCGCCCGGCGCGGCCCTGCCGCGAGCCGAACTGCAGGCGCGTTTCGCCGTCTCCTCGACGCCCCTGCGCGATGCCCTGCTGCGGCTGAGGGCCGAAGGCCTCGTCGACATCTTCCCCCAGCATGCGACGCGCGTCAGCCTGATCGACCTCGACGCGGCGCGCCAGGCCCATTTCCTGCGCCGCTCGATCGAGATCGAGATCGCCAGGGTGCTGGCGGAGACGCCGCCCGCCGGGCTTGCGCAGCGGCTCAGGGCGATCGCCGAGCAACAGGACTGGCTGGCCGGCCGGGGCGAACTCGATCCGTTCGCGGCGCTCGACCTCGCCTTCCACGAACTGCTCTACGAGGCGGCGGGCGTCGCGCATCTGTGGCATCTGGTGCGGCGCGAGAGCGGCCAGATCGACCGGCTGCGCCGCCTGCACCTGCCGGTCGAGGGCAAGGCGCAGCAGGTCGTCGCCGACCATTTTGCCATCGCCGCGACGATCGAGGCGGGCGATGGGACTGCCGCGCAGGCCGCGATCCGCGAGCATCTGTCGAAGTCGATCGCCTTCGGGCCGACCATCCGGGCGCGCCATCCTGATTATTTCCGCTGACGGGTGCGGCAATCTGGATCGTGCCGCCGTCTTGAGCGGCGGTGGGCGCCTTGGCATCATGCGCGCCTTGCAACGGACAGGCGGGATCGGCCGCGGCGAATGCCGGACAGCGACAGCGAAGACCCATCCAGTCCCCAGCCACGAAGCCGGCTGGCACCGCGTCTCGTGGTGCCAGCGCCTGCTTCCCTGACCCAACCTTCTGACGATTTCACCCCGACGGCGCCGCAGCGCGCCGCCGGTCGCACGGCGTTGTGCCGGCCCGGCCGGACGCCGAAAGGACAATGCTGACCATGGAATGGATCGCCGACCCCAATGCCTGGATCGGTCTCGGCACGCTCGTCGCGCTGGAGATCGTGCTCGGGATCGACAATCTCGTGTTCATTGCCATCCTCGCCGACAAGCTGCCGCCGCATCAGCGCAACCGGGCCCGGCTCATCGGCCTGTCGCTGGCGCTGATCATGCGGCTCGGTCTCCTCGCCTCGATCGCCTGGATCGTCAGCCTCAGGCAGCCGCTCTTTTCGCTCGCCGGCTGGCCGTTTTCCGGCCGCGACATCATCCTGATCCTTGGCGGCGCCTTCCTGCTCGCCAAGGGCACGATGGAGCTGCACCATCGCCTGGAAGGGACGCAGGAGCACCATGGCGGCAGGGTCGCCCATGCGGTGTTCTGGCAGGTCATCGCGCAGATCGTGGTGCTCGATCTCGTCTTCTCGCTCGACAGCGTCATCACGGCGGTCGGCATGGTCGACGACGTCGCGGTCATGATGATCGCCGTCGTGATCGCGGTGGCCGTCATGCTGGCGGCCTCGGGACCGCTCATGCGCTTCGTCAGCCGGCACCCGACGGTCATCATCCTCTGCCTCGGCTTCCTGATGATGATCGGCTTCAGCCTGGTGGTCGAAGGCTTCGGCTTCCACATCCCCAAGGGCTATCTCTATGCCGCCATCGGCTTCTCCGTGCTGATCGAGGCCGCCAACCAGGTGGCCCGGCGCAACCGCGTGCCGGCCATTTCCGCCATGGATCTGCGCGACCGGACGGCATCGGCCGTCCTGCGCCTGCTGGGCGGCGGCAAGGAGGCGGGGCCGCTCGGCGAGACGGCGGACGTGATCGCGGAGCAGACCGCGGCGGCCGAGGTCTTCAAGCCCCAGGAAAAGGCGATGATCCGCGGTGTCCTCGATCTCGCCGAGCGGCCGATCCGCTCGGTCATGTCGCCGCGCCACAAGGTGGAATGGCTCGACCTCGACGATCCGCCGGAACGTCAGAAGGCCGATATTCGCGCGCTCGCCCATTCGCGCGTGGTCCTGGCGCGCCAGCGCATCGACGACTTCGTCGGGGTGGCGCTGGTCAAGGACCTGCTGGACGGGCTGATCGACAATGGCGCCATCGACTGGCAGCGGGTCATGCGCCAGCCGCTCGTGGTGCATGAAAGCGCCAAGGTGCTCTATGTCATGGAGCAGCTGCGCCATGCCCCGATCCAGATGGTGCTGATCGTCGACGAGCACGGCGCCTTCGAGGGCATCGCGACACCGGCCGACATGCTCGAGGCGATCGCGGGCGAGTTTCCCGACGAGGGCGAGGCGGTCGCGCAGGTCGAACGGACCGGGGACGGGGCCTGGCTGGTCGACGGGGCGATCGACATCCGCCGGCTGAGCGACCTCATCGGCACCAATCTCGTCGATCGCCACGACCGCTATGCGACGCTGGCAGGTTACCTGCTCTCGCGCCTCGGCCATCTGCCCGCGATCCACGAGCGCGTGGTCGACAGCGGGCTGGCCTTCGAGGTGGTCGAGCGCGACGACCGCAATATCGGCAAGGTGCGGATCTGGGTGCCGGAGGAGTTTCCCGAGGGTTCGTGACCGCGGCGCGCGGCCCGGCTCAGTCCGAGGTGCGGATCGTCCAGGTCGCGTGCATGACGAAGGGCTGGGCTTCGAGCTGAGCCGCCACCGCGTCGAGCTCGGCCGGCTCCACGGCCGTCGAGGACAGCCCCGCCACCACCTCCACGCGATCGTCGGCGCGGGTCACCGTGTCGATTTCGCGCGGTGGATAATGCGCCTTTTCAAGGAGTTCGGTGACGAGCTCGCGCGCCTGATCCAGCCGCTCGGCCGGCACGGTCACGCGCACCTCGTAGTTCGCCTCGGTCTGGGTTTCGTCGATCGGCCAGCGGTTGATGGCGTTCACCAGCGGCCGCAGCAGCGTATTGCCGGCGAGCACGATGATGGCGAGCAGCACCGCCTCCGCCGGCAGGTCGGCGCCGGCGAAGGCGCCGACTGCGGCCGAGCACCAGAGCGTCGCGGCCGTGTTGAGGCCGCGCACGTTCATGCCTTCCTTCATGATCACGCCGGCGCCCAGGAAGCCGATGCCGGAGACGACATAGGCGGTGACCTGGATGGCGCCGCGGGTGCCCTCCAGCCGCATGCCGAGATCGACGAAGGCGGCCGCGCCGACCGCCACCAGCACGGCGGTCCTGAGGCCGGCGGTGCGCTGGCGGTACTGCCGCTCGGCGCCGATCGCGGTGCCGAGCACGAAGGCGGTCGTCAGGCTGACCAGCGTATTGGCGAATTCGGCGAGATTGAAGGCGGTCAGGGCATTCATGACGGCTCGTGACGGCGCTGGGACTTCAGGCAGTGGTAGGCGGATGGCGGGCGCTGTTCAATCGCAATTCGAAGCGGCTAACATCGGGGCGGGCGTCCCCTCGCCGAGAGAACCGATCCGCCGCGGCGTCTCGGCCGGGCGACGATCGCGACCGGGCGAGCATTGACGAGGGAATTGATGCAGGACGATGACAAGCCCTTTCCGGCGCATGCGGCGATCGATCCGGAACCGCATGTCCTCGTCGTCGACGACGACGGCGCGATCCGGTCGCTCGTCTCCAAGTTCCTGCGCGACAATGGCTTTCGGGTCTCGGCCGCGCGCGACGGCCGGGAAATGCGCGAGGTGCTCGACAGCGCCGCGATCAACCTTGTCGTGCTCGACGTCATGCTGCCGGGCACGAGCGGTCTCGATCTTGCCCGCGAGATCAGGCGCACATCGTCGCTGCCGATCGTCATGCTCACCGCCAAGGGCGACGAGACGGACCGGATCGTCGGGCTCGAGATCGGCGCCGACGACTATATCGCCAAGCCGTTCAGCCCGCGCGAGCTGCTGGCCCGGATCAAGGCGGTGCTGCGCCGCGTCAATGTCGGCGCCGCGGCGAGCGGCGCGCCGGCGCGGCTGTTCCGCTTCGAGGGCTGGGCGCTCGATCCGGCGCGGCGCGAGCTGACCGATCCCGGCGGCGTGGTGGTCGATCTGTCGACCGGCGAATACGACCTGCTGCTCGCCTTCATCGAAGGCCCGCAGCGCGTGCTGTCGCGGGACCAGCTCCTCGATCTTGCGCGCAACCGCGTCGCGACCGGCTTCGATCGCTCGATCGACGTCCAGATCAGCCGTCTGAGGCGCAAGATCGAGCCGACCGAGAGCTCTCCGCCAATGATCAAGACCATCCGCGGAGCCGGCTACATGTTCGTGCCCAAGGTCGAACGGGCATGAAATGGCTCGTCGACACCATTGCCGGCCGCACCATCGTGGTGCTGCTGGTGGCGATGGGCGTCCTGCATCTGGCGAGCCTCTGGGCCTACCAGTCGTCGATCGAGCAGGAGGTCTCGCTGACCAACGAGGCGCTGGTCGCCGACCGGCTGGTGACCGTCGCCCGGGCGGTGGCGCGTGCCGCTCCGGCCGAGCGCGACGCCACCGCCCACGCCCTGTCGGGCGGGCCCCTGAATGCCCACTGGAACACCGAGCGCCAGGCGATCCCGATCGCGACCTCGTCGCCGTTCCTCACGGGCCTCCGCGCGCGCGTGCTGGAGACGGCACCGGACATCGGGACGGACGGGGTCGTGACCGGCGCCCATACCGCGGCCGAGAGCGATCCGCATGTCGCGCTGGTGTCGATCCGGCTGCCCGACGCAACCTGGGTGAACGTCAACCTGGTGCAGGTGCGTCCGCACAATCACTTCGATTCCGGCCACGGCACGGTGCTGTCGACCACCTTGATGGCGGTCGGCATCGTCATCGTCGGCATTTTCCTGGTGCGCTGGTTCACGCGGCCGCTCGCCGCCTTCACCGCCGCGGCGCGCACGCTCTATGCAACCGCCGAGCCGAAACCGATCGCCGAAACCGGGCCGCGCGAGGTGCGCGAGCTCGCCCATGCCTTCAACGAGATGCAGGACCGCATCCGCAAGCTCGTGGACGACCGAACCCAGACGCTCGCAGCCGTGTCGCATGACCTGAAGACGCCGATCACGCGCCTGCGCTTCCGCATCGAGGACCTTCCGGCCAGCCGCCGCCGGCTGATCGCCGCAGATCTCACCGAGATGGAGCGCATGCTTGAGGGCACGCTCGCCTTCCTCAAGGGCGACAGATCCGACGAGGAGGTGCGATCGATCGATCTGGCGAGCCTCGTCGAGACGATCGTCGACGACCTCGCCGACCAGGGCGCCGAGGTCAGCTATGACGGCCCGCGTGCCGTCGTGATTCGCGGCCGTCGCCTGGCGCTGAAGCGCGCCTTGTCCAATCTGGTCGACAACGCGGTCAAATATGGCGGCTGCGCCAGAGTGACGCTGGCGGTCGTCGGTACGACGGCCCTGGTGACGATCGACGACGACGGGCCGGGTATTCCGGCCGATGCCGTCGAGGATGTGTTCCGGCCCTTCGTGCGGCTCGAAGCCTCGCGCAACGTCGAAACCGGCGGGGTTGGTCTTGGATTGACCGTCGCGCGCACGATCCTGCGCGGCCATGGCGGCGACGCGACCATGGCGAACCGCGGCGGCGGCGGGCTGCGCGTGACCGTCACCTTGCCGTTGCCCGCTGCAACAATCGGTAACAATCAAGCAGTCGGGGTGTAACAGGAGCCACGCAGATCGGGCGCACGATGACCCTTCAACCGGTTTCATGATGTCCTTGATGCGCCTGCCGATCACCGGACTGCTCCTGTTGCTCACCCTGATGGCGGCGCCCGCCATGGCCCATCCGGGCCATGACGAAGCCGCCCCGCCGCCACCCTCGGCGCTCGCGCCGCGCGCCGACGCGGTGTCGGCGGGCTTTGAGCTGGTCGTGGTCCGGCGCGGCGAGACGCTGGAGATCACGCTCGACGATTTTCGGACCAACGAGCCGATCGCCGATGCGGAGATCGCGCTGGACGGTCCCGGCGGATCGGTCGTCGCCACCAAGACCGGCGCCGCGGCGGACACCTGGTCGGTGCCGGCGCCCTGGGCGCGGCAGGCCGGCTCGCACGAATTGCTGTTCACCGTGACGGCGCGCGGCGAGACCGAGATCATGACCGCGACCCTGGTCATCCCGGAAGGCGCGGCGGAAGCGCCGGCGGCCCAGGGCTCCTGGCTCGTCTCCTCGGCCTTCGCGGAGGGGCTCAGGGCGCGCATCGGCAGTCATGACGCCCCGCTCTACGTGATCGCCGGCGTGAGCTTTGCCGCCGGCATCCTCGTCGCCGTCATGTTCCGCCGCCGGCGGACCGGGGCTGCCGTCCTGCTGCTCGGTCTCGGCCTCGGACTCGCCGCGACGGGTGAGGGGGCCCGGGCGCACGAGGGCCACGATCATGGTCATGACCACGGCCAGCCCGCGGCGGCCGCGCCCGAGCGGGACGTCGCCGTGCGCCTGCCGGACGGCGCGGTGTTCGTGCCGAAGACGAGCCAGCGCATCCTCGGCATCCGCACCCATTATGCGGAGACCTCGACCCATGGCCGGTCCATCGAGCTGCCCGGTCGGGTGATCCCGGATCCGAACGCTTCGGGCAACGTCCAGGCGGCCGTTGCCGGGCGCCTGTCGCCTCCGCCGGGCGGCTTCCCGCGCCTCGGCACGCGCGTCGAGGCCGGCGACGTGCTCGGCTTCGTGACGCCGCCCCTGACCGCGGCCGAAGCCTCCGACCAGCGCCAGCGCGCCGCCGAGCTCGACCAGCAGATCACGCTCGCCGAGGCCCGGCTGACCAGGGCGATCCAGATGGGACCGGCGGCGCCGCGCGTCCAGGCGGACGAGCTGCGCCTGGAGATTCAGGGCCTGAAGGAGCGGCGCGCCCGGCTCGATCGGTTCAAGCGCGAGCCGGAGGCGCTGATCGCGCCGGTCGGCGGCGTCATCGCCGCGGCCAATGCCATGGCCGGCCAGATCGCCGATCCGGCGACGGTGGTGTTCCTGATCGTCGATCCGGCCAAGCTTTGGGTCGAGGCGCTGTCCTTCGACATTTCCGTCGGCGAGCGCGGCGCCGCCATGCGCACCGCCGAAGGACGCAGCGAGCAGCTCGCCTATCGCGGCGCCGGCTTCGCCGACCGCAACCAGGCCATTCCCGTGCATTTCCTGATCGAGGGCGACACGCAGGGCCTGAGGCTCGGCCAGCTCGTCACGGTGACCGCCTCGAGCGGCGCCGAGCGCTCAGGCCTCGCCGTGCCGCGCGCCGCGGTCATTCGCGGCCAGAACGGGCAGAACCTCGTCTATGTGAAGACGACGGGGGAACGCTTCGAGCCGCGCGAGATCCGCATCGAGCCGCTGGACGGCGAGCGTGTCATGGTGGTGGCCGGCCTGCAGCCGGAGACGCGGGTGGTGACCCGCGGCGCCGAGCTGCTGAACCAGATCCGGTAAGCCGGCATGTTCACCTTCCTCGTCACCCAGTCGCTGAAGAACCGGCTGTTCGTGCTGGTCTTCGCCGCCGTCGTCATCCTGTTCGGCGGGCTGACGGCCGCACGCCTGCCGGTCGACGTGCTGCCCGACCTCAACCGGCCGACGGTCACCATCATGACCGAGGCGGAGGGGCTCGCCCCGCCCGAGGTCGAGCAGCTCGTCTCCTTCCCGATCGAAACCCAGATGAACGGCCTGCCGGGCGTCTCGCGCGTGCGGTCGGTCTCCGGCGTCGGCCTGTCGATCATCTATGTCGAATTCGACTGGAACACCGACATCTACCGCAACCGCCAGCTCGTCAACGAACGCCTGGCGCTGGTGCGCGACCAGCTGCCGCCGGCCGTGCGGCCGCAGATGGGTCCGATCAACTCGATCATGGGCCAGGTGCTGCTGGTCGGCCTGACCGCCGAGACCACCGGCCCGATGGAGCTGCGCGAGATCGCCGACTGGGTGATGCGGCCGCGCCTCCTGACCATCCCCGGCGTCGCCCAGGTGATCCCGATGGGCGGCGAGGTGCGCCAGTATCGCGTCGCGCCGAACCCGTCCGCCATGCGCGCGCTCGGCGTCACGCAGGCCCAGCTCGAAACCGCGCTCGCCCAGTTCGGCGTCAACAGCGGCGGCGGCTTCACCGACCAGCATGCCCGCGAGTTCCTGATCCGCAACATCGGCCGCACCACCAGCCTCGACGACCTGCGCCAGGTGGTGGTCGCGACCGTCGGGAGCCGGCCGGTCTACCTGCACCAGATCGCGGACGTGTCGTTCGGGGCACGCCAGCGGCGTGGCGATGTCGGCTTCATGGGCCGGCCGGCGGTGGCGCTGTCGATCGAGAAGCAGCCCGGCGTCGACACGATCCGGCTGACCCGGGAGATCGAGGCGGCGCTGAAGGACATCGGCGCCAACCTGCCGCGCGACGTCAAGGCGGACCAGATCATGTTCCGCCAGGCCGATTTCGTCGAGACCTCGATCGCCAACCTGAAGAAGGTGCTGGGCGAGGCGATCATCGTCGTGGCCATCGTCCTGTTCGCCTTCCTGCTCAATGTCAGGACGACCTTCATCTCGCTCACCGCGATCCCGGTATCGCTGCTGGCGACGGCCATCATCTTCCATTTCGCCGGACTGTCGATCAACACGATGACGCTCGGCGGGCTGGCGATCGCCATCGGCGAGCTGGTCGACGATGCCGTCGTCGACGTCGAGAACATCTTCCGGCGCCTGCGGGAAAATCGCGAACAGGGCAATCCCCGGTCGGTGTTCCAGGTGGTGGTCGCGGCCTCGAACGAGGTGCGCTCGGGCATCGTCTACGCCACCGCCATCATCGTGCTCGTCTTCGTGCCGCTGTTCGCGCTGTCCGGCATCGAGGGGCGGCTGTTCGCGCCGCTCGGCGTCGCCTACATCGTGTCGATCCTGGCGAGCCTCGTCGTCTCGATCACGCTCACGCCGGTGCTGGCCTACTGGCTGCTGCCGGGCCTGAAGCGCCTCGACCACAAGGAGAGCGGCCTGATCCGGTTCCTCAAAGGGGTCAACCGGCGGGTCCTCCTGTGGTTTTTCGACCGGCCGCGCCGTCTCATCGCGTCCGTCGTGCTGGCGGTCACCGTGGCAGGCTTCGCCGCCATCCAGCTGCCGCGCGCCTTCCTGCCGCCGTTCAACGAAGGCACCTTCACCATCACCATGCAGTTCAATCCGGGCATTTCGCTCGCCGAAAGCAGCCGCGTGGGACTGGTGGCCGAGCGGTTGCTGCTCGACGTGCCGGAGGTGCGCACGGTCGGCCGGCGCACCGGCCGCGCCGAGCTCGACGAGCATGCCGAGGGCGTGCACGTCTCCGACCTCGAAGTGGCGCTGAAGCCCGGCGGCCGGCCGAAGCCGGAGATCGTCGCCGACATCCGCCAGCGCCTCGCCGTGCTGCCGGTGACCACCAATGTCGGCCAGCCGATCTCGCACCGGCTCGACCACATGCTGTCGGGGGTGAGGGCGCAGATCGCGCTCAAGATCTTCGGCGAGGACCTCGACACGCTGCGCACGATCGCCGAGGAGTTCCGCGTGAAGCTCGCGCGCATTCCGGGGCTCGCCGACCTGCAGGTCGAGAAGCAGGTGCGCATTCCCCAGCTCGAGATCGTCGTCGACCACCAGCGGGCGGCGCTCTACGGCATCCAGCCCTCGGCGGTGACCGAACAGCTCGAGCGGCTGTCGAATGGCCGCGTCGTGTCGCGCATCGTCGACGGCATCCGCCGGTTCGACCTGGTGGTGCGCCTCGCCGACCAGTCGCGCACGACGCAGGGCCTCGGTGACCTGCTGATCGAGACGCCGGTCGGCTGGGTGCCGGTGCGCCAGGTCGCCAGCGTCACCGAAACCGACGGGCCGAACCAGATCCTGCGCGAGAACGGCAAGCGCCGCGTGGTGGTGCTGGCCAATTCCGACGGCATTGCCGACATGGCGAGGCTGATCGCCGACATCCGCAAGGAGATCGACGCGACGCGCCTGCCGCCGGGTTTCTTCGCCAGCCTCGAAGGCACGTTCCAGGCCCAGGAGGAGGCGAGCCGGACCATCGGCCTGCTGTCGCTGCTCTCGCTCGGCATGATCTTCGCGATCCTCTATTCGCGCTATCGCTCGACCGTGCTGGCGCTGATCATCATGGGCTCGATCCCGCTGGCGCTGATCGGCTCGGTCGCGGCGCTGTGGATCGCCGGCCAGCCGCTGTCGGTCGCCTCCATGGTCGGCTTCATCACGCTGACCGGCATCGCCACCCGCAACGGCATCCTCAAGATCAGCCACACGGTCAATCTGGCGCTGCACGAAGGCCTGGCCTTCGGGCGGGATCTGGTGGTGCGCGGCAGCCTGGAGCGGCTGACGCCGGTGCTGATGACCGCGCTCTCGGCCGGCGTCGCCCTGGTGCCGCTGATGCTCGACCCGCATGCGCCGGGCAAGGAGATCCTGCACCCGGTGGCGGTCACGATTTTCGGCGGCCTGGTCACGGCGACGCTGCTCGACACCATCGTGACGCCGGTGCTGTTCCTCATGTTCGGGCGCAAGCCGCTGGAGCGGCTGAAGGCGCTCGCCATGTCCTCGGACGAAACCGCCGTGCCGCAGGGCGCCCGGGCCGAGACGTTCTGAAATCCCCAAGTCCTCATGCCGTCAGACGCCCGAAGGAGGCTCCTTGCATGAAACGTTTTCTGACCCCGGTCTTGGCGCTGATGCTGATGGCCGCGCCGGCTTTCGCCCACGACCCGCATCCCGGCCGCAACGGCGGCACGGTCTATGAAATGGCCGATACCTACCATGTCGAGGTGGTCGCCAAGGGCAGGACGCTCGACATCTACCTCAGCGACCACGACGACAAGACGGTGGCGTCCTCCGGCTTCCAGGGCGTTGCGATCCTTGTCGTCAACGGCCAGTCGGTGCGGGTGACGCTGGCCCCCGCAGGCGACAACCGGCTGACCGGTACAGCCGGCGTCGACCTGCCGCAGCGCCCGCGCGGGGCCATCCAGCTGACGCCGCCCGGCCGGCGGATGATGCAGGCGCAGGTGCGCTGAGGTTGCGAGCCGATGCGGGAGGCGGGCAGGGCTCGCCTCCCGGGATCCCCAATCCAGCGCGAGCACGGATCTCCTTGGCATCACGCGGCGTTAGGGGTAGAGTGGTAGAACGTTTGTTACTCTGGTAGAAAGGCGGTCTTCGTGAGCCTCAATATCAAGGATCCCGAAGCCCACCGTTTGGCGCGGGCCATATCCCGTGCGACGGGCGAGAGCATGACGCGTGTGGTCACCGAAGCCTTGCGTGAGCGATATGCCAGGCTCGAGCACCACAATAGCAAGGCCAGCGTGCAGGAGTTGCTGGCTATCGCCGATCGTGCGGCGCTGCATGTGAAGCAAGCATATATCGATCATGCCGAGCTCCTCTATGATGAGGACGGCTTGCCGAAATGATCATCGATACTTCGGCGATGATCGCGATCCTCTACCGTGAGCCGGAGGCTGAAGCTTTCGTGCAGATGATCCACGATGCCGATGCTTGTCGCATCAGCGTCGCGAGTTATGTCGAGATGTCGATCGTGATCGAAAGCCAGCTCGGCGCCGGAGGAATGCGACAGGCGGAAGCCTTCTTGCGCCGTGCCGGCATCGTGATCGAGCCCGTAACGGTCGAACATGGCGAATTGGCGCGGCAGGCCTTCCTCGATTTTGGCAAGGGGCGGCATAAGGCCGGCCTGAACTACGGGGATTGCTTTTCTTATGCTCTGGCGAGAGCCATGGGCGAGCCGCTCCTATTCAAGGGCAACGATTTCAGTCAGACCGATATCATGGTGGCATAGGCCGGTCGGCGCGTGGACGCGGACAGGGGCCCGCCCCTTGTTCATCCAATCAGGGCCTGGTCGTCGCCGGACGGCCAGGCCCTGACTTTTTGGTGATCAGCGCGTCCCAGGGCCCGCGCCCTGCGTTAACTTGACAGCCCTGCTCGGGTGAATTTAAAAAGTAATAACTTGGAAAAATGGTCGCCTTCCGGTCGAGGAGGCGGAGCCAAGCCGGCCCGGCATCGCGCCCGGCGATGCGGGCGGAACCGAAGAGGAGCCCACCATGGCCTTTGAACTTCCCGCCTTGCCCTATGCCGCCGACGCGCTCGCCGGCGCCGGAATGAGCGCCGAAACCCTGGAATTCCATCACGGCAAGCACCACCAGGCCTATGTCACGGCGCTCAACGGCTTCGTTGAGAAGAACGATGCGCTGAAGGGCAAGTCGCTGGACGAGATCGTGCTGCTGAGCAACGGCAAGGCGGATCTCGCGCCGGTCTTCAACAATGCCGGCCAGCACTGGAACCATATCCTGTTCTGGCAGGCCTTGTCGCCAAAGGGCGGGCGCCTTCCGGGCGCGCTGGAAGCCAAGATCGTCGGCGATTTCGGCAGCGTCGATGCCTTCAAGGAGGCGTTCAAGGCGCAGGCGGTCGGCCAGTTCGGCTCGGGCTGGGCTTGGCTGGTGCTCGGCTCCGACGGCAAGCTGAAGGTGACGAAGACCGCCAACGGGTCCAACCCGCTCGCCACGGGCGAGGGCAGGGCGCTGCTCGGCCTCGATGTCTGGGAACACAGCTACTACATCGATTTCCGCAACCGGCGGCCCGACTATGTCAGCAACTTCCTGGACAAGCTGGCCAATTACGAGTTCGCCGAGGCGCAGCTGAAGTCCGCCTGATTGCGTCTCATCGCGAGAGAGGCCGGAGCCGCCTGCCCCAAGGGGCGACTCCGGCCGTCTTCGTTGCAAGAGGCTGACACCAACCGATATCGCGGATATCGGCTGGTTCCTTCTCGCAAATTGCGGCTCTCCTTCAGCAATTTGCGAGGCCTTCAACGGCCCGGCGCGTCAGCGCCCTGGACCGTTGGCATTAAGTCGCCTTCGCCGCCGCCTCGCAGGCCGCGTAGTGGGCGGCGATCTCGGCGCCGGTCGTGATCCAGACGTCGCCGTGGGCCTGGGCATAGGTCAGGAAGTCGCGCAGCAGCCGGAAGCGCATCGGCCGGCCGCTGACCTGCGGATGCAGCACCGTGGTGACCATGGCGCCCCAGTCGCGCACCTCGTCCAGCTCGTCCTTCCACATCGACAGGACGTGCTCCTTGGGAAAGATCGAGCGCGGCGAGAAGCGCGCGCTGAGACCATGCATCCAGTCGTCGTAGCTGGAGGTGGGCGGCAGTTCGATGACCCCCGGCGAACCATCCGGCAGCACCTGCCGATAGGGCCTGACATCGTCGCGCCAGGACGAGGAATAGAGAATGCCGCGCTGCTTGAGGCTG
The DNA here is from genome assembly GCA_000751295.2 of bacterium YEK0313. Lineage (NCBI taxonomy): Bacteria > bacterium YEK0313. The sequence goes on along the minus strand of CCMO02000001.1, from coordinate 3,560,591 downwards.
ACGCGCAGTTCGTCGCAGCTTTCGCCGAAGGGCGCGCGGTAGCCGACCGGCACGACGCCGAGCCGGCGCTTCAGCGTCTCGAAGCCGCGCTCGAGCTCGTCCTGAATATAGGGATCGCCGGGATCGGGCAGCAGATGATGGTAGCCGTGATGGCCGATCTCGTGGCCGGCCTTCAGGATCGCCTCGGCCATGGCCGGATGCGCATCGACCGCCCAGCCGGTGATGAAGAAGGTCGCCTTCAGGCCGAGCTGGTCGAGAAGTTCAAGCAGCTTCGGCGTGCCGACGCGTGCCTCGTAGCCGCCGAAGGACATGGTCACGAGCCGGTCGGCATGGGCCGGGTCCTTCGAGGTCCAGGCGCTCTCGGCATCGACGTCGAAGGACAGGAACAGCGCGGCGCGATGGCCGTTCGGCCAGGGAAATTCAGGCGCCGGCGGCGCCAGATTGGCTGGCCGCGTCGGGATCACGTCCCACTTGTCATTCCCCGGCATTGATCGTCACCCTTTCAATCGCATTGGCTGACAGCTTCCACTTGTCGAGCAGCCGCCGATAGGTCCCGTCGGCCATCAGCGCGGTCAGTGCCTCGGCGATCGCCTGCTGCAGGCCGGTGGCATCCTTGGCGACCGCGACGCCCATGAGCTGAGTGGCGATCGGCTGGCCGACGGGGTGATAGGTATTGGGTTCGAGGCCCATGATGTAGGGCAGGGTTTCGTTGCCCTGCATGGCCGCGTCGATCCGGCCCTGGCGGAGCTGCGTGCGGGCGTCGGCCGAGCCCTCGGTGCCGACGAAGTTGACCGCCGGCCGGCCGGCGGCCGTACAGGTTTCTTCGCTCCAGCGGGCGATCTCCCTCGGATAGGAGGTGCGCCGGCTGGCGCCCACCGTCTTGCCGCAGAGCGAGGCCATGTCAGGGAATTCGGCGGCGCGCGCCGCGCGCACAAAGAATTGCGGCCCCGAGCGCAGATAATCGACGAAGCTCACCGTGCCGCGCCGGTTCGGCAGGTCGCTCATGCCGGAAATCACCACGTCGACGCGGCCGGTGCCGACCGCCGAGACCATCTGCTCGAAGCTCGTCTCCTGCCACTGGATGCGCAGGCCGAGCTTCGCCGCGATGGCGGCACCAAGCTCGACATCGAAGCCGGTCAGCTCGTTGGTCGCCGGGTCCTTCAGGTCGAGTGGCGGATAGTTCGGCACGATCGCCGCGATCAGCGTGCCGCGCGCCGTGATGGCGGCCGGCAGTTCGGCCGCCGCGGCCGGGCCTGCAGGCGCCGCCGCAAGGCCTGCCATGATGGCCAGTCGGGCCAGGATCTTCATGGTCTTCGTTCCCCTGTTGATGACCTGTTCGGTCTTGTTCCGAATTGTTCCGTCGCTGCGGTTCAGGCGAGCACCGCCGACAGGAAGGCGCGCGTGCGCTCTTCGCGCGGCGAGCTGAGCACGGCCTCTGCCGGTCCCTGTTCGACGATGGCGCCGTGATCCATGAACACGACCCGGTCGGCGACCTCGCGGGCGAAGCCGAGCTCGTGCGTCACCACGATCATGGTCATGCCGCTGCGCGCAAGCTCCTGCATCACCGCCAGCACTTCGCCGACCAGCTCCGGATCGAGCGCCGATGTCGGCTCGTCGAACAGCATCAGCTTCGGCTGCATGGCGAGCGCCCGGGCGATGGCGACGCGCTGCTGCTGACCGCCGGAGAGACTGGCGGGGAAGGCATCGGCCTTGGCGGCGAGCCCGACCCGTTCGAGCAATGCGCGCGCCTCCCGCGCCGCCTCGGCCTTGTCGCGCCTGAGCACCTGCACCGGCCCCTCGATGATGTTTTCGAGCGCCGTCATGTGCGGGAACAGGTTGAAGCGCTGGAACACCATGCCGGTCTTCAGCCGCTGGCGGGCGATCTCCGCCTCCGTCAGCGGGTACAGCCTGTCGTCGACGCGCCTGTAGCCGACGAGCTCGCCATCGACCCAGATCGCGCCGGCATCGATCTCGACGAGCTGGTTGATGCAGCGCAGGAGCGTCGTCTTGCCCGAGCCGGACGCCCCGATGATGCACAGCACCTCGCCCTGCACGACGTCGAGCGAGACGCCGTTGAGCGCCTGGAACGCGCCGAAATGTTTGGAGACCTTGCGGATCGAAACGAGCGGCGTCGTCATGGATGGCACCGTCATGGCTCAGCGTCCGCGCGCGGCGCCGCGGGCGAAATAGCGCTCCAGCAGCATTTGCAGGGGCGTGAGCACCGAGACGATGGCGAGGTACCAGATCGCGGCGACGATCAGCAGCTCGATGACCCGCGAATTGGCGTAATAGATGTTCTGGGCATTGTGCAGGACCTCGGAATACTGGATCACGCTGGCGAGCGAGGTCAGCTTGATCATGCCGATGAACTCGTTGCCGAGCGGTGGGATGACGACGCGCATGGCCTGGGGGATGATGATCCGCTTCAGCGACTGCAGACGGGTCATGCCGATCGACTGCGCCGCCTCGTACTGGCCCTGATCCACCGAGATGAGGCCGGCGCGCACCACTTCCGACGTATAGGCGCCCTGGTTGATGCCGAGGCCGAGCAGGGCGGCGACGAACGGTGTCATCACCTCGACCGTGCGCACGCTGAACAGGCCGGGAATGCCGAGGGTCGGGAAGATCAGCGCCAGGTTGAACCAGAGCAGGAGCTGCAGGATGACCGGCGTGCCGCGGAAGAACCAGGCATAGCCGACCGAGACCGAGCGCAGCACCGGATTGGGCGACATGCGCATGATGGCGAAGACGACGCCGAGCACGATGCCGAGGGCCATGGCGAGCAGCGACATGGTCAGCGTGTTGACGACGCCGGAAAGGATCGAGGGCACGGTCAGGAACCGGCCGACATAGGCCCATTCGATCTGGCCCTGGGCAAAGGCGGCGCCGATCCAGGCGAGAACGGCGATGATCGCGCTCGCCGCCAGCCAGCGGCCCCAATGGGTGCGCCTGACGATCTTCAGGCCGGCAATGTCCGGAAAGGGATCGCCGGAGGCCACCGGCAGGCCCTGGGTGGTGGCGAGCGTCATCGGCGCCCTCCGGCTGCCGCAGCGGTCCGCGGCCTCGCAAAAATCGGCTTGTTCATGCCGTCTGGTCCCCTTGATCTGGACGAGGCGGTCTGGCGCCGCCTTCTTGTCGTCGGTGTCCTGGTCCTGGTGTCTGAATGCACTCCGCGTCCGCTATCGCATCGGGCCGGCCGCCGGCTCGGCCGTCAGCCGGCGGGTTCGACCACGCCGGTCTGGGCGGTGATCGGACCGTACCATTGCGGCCGCCGGTGAGCCTCGAAATTGAACATCTTGGACTTGCCCTGCTGGCACAGGTCGAAGTCGCAATCGGCGACGATGACCTCGTCGGCGAGCGTGGCCGCCTCGGCGACGATCCGCCCGTTGGGGTCGACGATGCAGGAACCGCCGATCAGCCCGGCGCCGTCCTCCTCGCCCGCCTTGGCGACGGCGACGGCCCAGGTGGCGTTCATGTAGGCATTGGACTGGACGGCGAGCTTGGCATGGAAGGTGCGCAGCGCCGCATCCTCGCGATCCCCGCCATTCGGATCGTAGGCCGCCGAATTGTAGCCGACGCAGACGAGCTCGACGCCCTGCAGGCCGAGCACGCGCCAGGCTTCCGGCCAGCGCCGGTCGTTGCAGATCAGCATGCCGGTGATCGGCCCGCCCCAGCTCTTCGGACCGCGGACCGCCGGAAAGCCGAGATCGCCATATTCGAAATAGCGCTTCTCGAGCTGCTGGTACTTTTCGCCGGCGCGCGGCTCGACCGAACCGGGCAGATGCACCTTGCGGTATTTCGACAGGATCGCGCCGTCGGGGCCGACCAGCACGGCGCTGTTGAAATGGTGCCCTTCGGGCGTCTTCTCGGCATAGCCGACATAGAAGCCGACCTGGAGCGCGCGGGCGCGGTCGAACAGGGGCTGGACTGCCGGGTTCGGCATGGCCGGCTCGAAATAGACGTCGAGCGCGTCCTGTTCGATCAGCCAGCGCGGGAAGAAGGTGGTGAAGGCCAGTTCGGGAAAGACCACGAGGCCCGCGCCCTGCGCCGCGCCCTGTTCCATCAGGGCGATGAGGCGATCGAGCGTTGCCGCCCGGCTGTCGTTGCGCTGGGTCGGTCCCATTTGCGCGCCGGCGACACGAAGACTGCGCGGCATGGTCTTGGCCTTCTGCTGGACTGTTTCGATCGCGGCGGGCCGCCGGCCGAGGCGTCGGCGATCAGCCCGCCCGCCGGAACTGTGGCACCGCGCCGAGGGTGCAACAATAGTTCCGACTATGATATTTTGGCGTTGTCTATTCATCGCAGTGATAGATCGTGGCGCCATGACCCTCCGTCAGCTGGAAATTCTCAGAGCCATTATCCGCCACCGCACGACCGTGGCCGCGGCGAACCAGCTCGGCCTGTCGCAGCCGGCGGTCAGCAATGCTATCAAGGCGATGGAGGCGCAGAGCGGCTTTCCACTGTTCGAGCGGATCAACAACAGGCTGTTCCCGACCCGCGAAGCGCAGATGCTGCATGACGAGGCCGAGGCCATCTTCACCATGCACACGCTCCTGGAGAACAAGCTTCGCGACCTCAAGGAGAGCAAGGCCGGGCATCTTAGGATCGTCGCGACGCCGCCGATCGGCTACGGCGTCATCCCGACCGCTCTCAGGCAGTTCCTCGACCAGCGGCCGCAGGTGCAGGTCTATTTCGACGTGCGGCGCTACGAGGGCGTGGTCGACAGCGTCGAAAGCAATCTGGTCGAGCTCGGCTTCGCCATCGGCCTCGAGGAGCGGCCGGGGCTGCATTGCGAGGCGGTCTTCACCGGCGACATGGTCTGCGTCGTCAAGCCGGGCCATCCCCTGGCTGGGCGCACCGTGGTGACCCCGGCGGATCTGGCCGACCATCCCTTCATCGCGCTCGAGCGCGGCACGCGCCTCGGCGAGGCGGTGCGCAACAGCTTCCGTCTTGCCGGCCAGCCGTTCCGGCATACGGTCGAGGTGCGCTATTGCAACACGGCCTGCGTGCTGGCCGAAAGCGGCGTCGGCGCGGCGGTGGTCGATCCCTTTTCGCCGCGCTATGGCGCGGGCGGCGACCTCGTGGTGCTGCCCTACGAGCCGGTGACGCGGGCGGTCGCCTCGGTCGGCTGGTCGAAGAGCCGGCCGCTGTCGCGGCTTGCGCAGGCCTTCCTCGCCGAAGTGCGCGCCGGCGCGGCGCGCATGGAGCGCGACTATCGCGAGCGGCGCGGCGAGCCGGTCTGACGACCGGCCCGGATCAGTGGCGGATCGCCTCGATCGCCGCCGCGATGGCGAGCAGCTTGCGGTCGGCCAGCCGCGGCGCAACGATCTGCAGGCCGATCGGCAGCCCGGCCGCGGTGACGCCGCAGGGCACGGAGATCGCCGGCTGCCGGGCGTGGTTGAACAGCGGCGTGAACACGGCATGGCCGCGCGGACCGACCGGCACGCCGGCGATCGTCTCGGGCCCGAGCTTCTCGATCGGCCAGGCCGGGCAGGGCGTGGTCGGGCCGATCGCCGCATCGATCGCATGATCCCGGAAGAACCGGGCGGCGGCGACCGCCACTTCCTCCGACAGCAGCAGCGCCCGCCCGACATCCGGGCTCGACTGCTCGAAGCCGGCCTTGATCTGGATGCCGAGATCGGCATCGACCTGGTCAGGATCGTCCTGCCAGCGCGCGCCGTAGAGAGCGGCGAGGCCGGCCTGCTGGATCGGACCGAGGCCGGCTTCGGCAATGCCGTCCGGCCAGTCCGGATCCTTGTCCAGGATGGTCAGGCCGGCTGCGCGCAGCGCCTCGACCGCCCGGTCGGTCAGCGCGGCGATCTCCGGCTCCATCGGCACGTCGAGGCCCCATTTCGGCGCATAGGCGAGCGTCAGGGCGCCGAAGTCGAGACTTTCGCCGGGCGCGACGAAGGCCGAATGCGGGTCGCGCGGATCGGGGCCCGCCATCACGTCGAAGGCCAGCGCCGCCTCGGCGACCGTGCGGGTGATCGGGCAGTTGCAGGAAATGCCGAAGAACGGTTCGGCGAAGCCCGGTCCATAGGGAATGGCACCGAACGACGGCTTGAAGCCGACAAGGCCGGTATGGGCCGGCGGGCGGCGGCTCGAGCCGCCGGCATCGGTGCCGAGGGCGAGGGGGACCATGCCGCTCGCAACCGATACGACCGCGCCGCCCGACGAGCCGCCCGGCGTCAGGGCCGGGTCCAGCGGGTGGCGCGTCGCGCCGTAGAGCCGGTTGGTGGTCTGGCCCTTGGCGGCGAATTCCGGCGTGTTGGTGATACCGAGAATGACCGCGCCGGCCGCTTCCAGGCGCTCGACGGCGACCGCGCTCTCGGGCGCGACGAAATCCTTGAACAGATGCGAGCCCTGGGTGATCGGCCGGCCCTTGACCCAGATATTGTCCTTGATGGTGACCGGCACGCCGGCCAGCGGCAGGTTCTCGCCGCTCGCCACGCGCCGGTCGACGCTTGCCGCCCGCGCCCTGGCATCCTCCGGATCAAAGGCGATCACTGCATTGAGGCGAGGATTGAGCGCGGCGATCCGTGCGATCGCCCGCTCGGTTTCCGCGGCGGCGGTCGTGCGGCCGGCACGCACGGCCTCGGCGAGCGCCATGATGGATGGCCAGGGTTCGTCGGTGACGGGCAGGGACGGTGCGGACATCGGGACGATGCTCCCTCGGCATTTCGCGCAAATCATACCAAAGCGGCGGGGCGGGGCGCAGCCGGCGGCGAGAGCATCTGCCCTGCATCGATGGCTGCGATGCATGGAGCCTCGCCGGTGTGGAGGCATGACGGCGCCCGCAAGGCGTGCTAGCGGCAGAACCCGCCGCCGGTCAAACTGCCTTTGGCCGCGGTTCGAGAAAGGATCGCCGCTCGTGAGCACGCACGAACTGATCGTCGCCCTGGGCGAGACCCGCTATCGCGTCGAGCGTCCGTTCGGTGCCTGGCCGGCCAATGCCGGTTTCGTCAGCGACGTCGCCGTCGATGGCCGCGGCCATGTCTTCGTGCTGCTGCGCCATGACAGCCAGACCCAGCCGGACGATCCTCGCGTGATCGAGCTCGATGCGGAGGGGCGCCATCTCGGCGGCTGGGGCGGCGACACGATCGCCGACGGGCACATGCTGACCGTCGATGCCGAAGGGCGGGTGATCGTGGTCGATCGCGACATGCACGAGGTCATCTGGTTCTCGCCGCAAGGCGAGCGCCTCGGGCAGCTCGGCGCGCGGGGCGTGCCGCTTGCCCCGTTCAACCATCCGACCGACGTCTCGGTCTCGCCCTGGGGCGAGATCTATGTCGCCGACGGCTATGCCGCATCCCACGTGCACCGCTTTTCGGCCGATGGCGCGCTGATCGCGACCTGGGGCGAACTGGGCTTCGCACCTGGCGAATTCGGCGAGCCGCACGGCATCTGGACCTTTGCCGACGGCCGGGTGGTGGTGATCGACCGCACCCGCGACCGCGTGCAGGTTTTCGATCGCGACGGTGCGGTGCTGGACGTCTGGACCGGCTTCTACCGGCCGGTGGCGATCTGGGGCGATCCAGAGGGGCGGGCCTTCATCACCGACCAGGGGCCGAGCCTGCACCTGATCGGCGCCGATGGGGTCAGGATCGGCCGGGCGCGGCCCATGCTCAACGGCGCACATGGCATTTTCGGCACGCCCGGAGGCGACCTGTTCCTGGCCGAGAGCAGCCCGAGCCGGATCACGCGGCTGCGTCCGATCGGTTCCGGCGAGGTCTGAGCGTCCGCTCTGACAGGCGGGCGGCAGGCCCGCGGAACGCGGCCGGATGGCGTGAGCCGTGCCGCTGCATGCCACATAGGAACGGCCAGGTGACGGGCTGCCGGGGCGGCCGGCCACGGTCGGCGGCGGCTCCCTGCCGTGGCGTAAGGGCATGGACGAATTGGCGAAAAGCGGGAAAATGTTCGCGGTTGTGAAAATCACACCATGAAGTTGAGATGTCCCTACGAAACTCGACACAGCATAATGGTACCTTTGCCCCGCGAATGATAAGAAGGGCGGGACTGCAGCTGCGACGAGTGAAGTGAATGGCAAGCGCCGAGGCCCCGGGCGAGGATGCGGACATTGCGATCATCGACATCCCGCCCTGGACCGTGCTCATCGCCGACGATTCGACCTTCTGGCGCGGGCTGATCCGTTCGGGCATCGAAGCTTTCGACCGCGCCGTCACCATCATCGAGGTGAAGAACGGCCGGGAGGCGCTCGACGTGCTCTCGGAGCGGCCGGTCGACATTGCCTTCGTCGATCTCGCCATGCCGGAGATCGATGGCCCCGAGGTTGTCGAGCGCGTGCGGCATCACGGCAAGATGCCGTTTTTTGTGGTGGTTTCGGTCACCGGCGATGCCGAGGCCATTGCCCGCATGCGGCGCCTGGCCGCCTATGACTACCTGGTGAAGCCGTTCGGCGCCGAAGCGATCGCCCCGGTGCTGCAGACCTTCGAGCGGGTCAGTCAGCGCACGCGCATCCTGATCGTCGACGATTCGGGCACCGCGCGCGGCATCGTCAGGCGCATCCTGTCCCACTCGATCTTCAATCTCGACGTCTATCAGGCCGGCGACGGCATCTCGGCGCTGGAGAACTATGCGAGCGAAGGGGCCGACATCGTTTTTCTGGACATGAACATGCCCTGGATCGACGGCGCCAGCACGCTGCGGTTGCTGCGGGCGGTCAACCGGCATGTGCGGGTCGTGCTGATGTCGGCGAGCGCCGATATCGCCGAGCGCGCCCAGGAGCTCGGCGCGGCCGCCTATCTGAAAAAGCCGTTCTTCGCCCAGGATCTCGACCGGACGGTGCATCAGCTGTTCGGGCTGCGGCAGCCCTATTCGGAATAGCCGCCCGCGCGCCGGCTAGACACGCTCCAGCGCGCGGAACGGCGGCGCCGGCAGGGTGACGCCGATCGGATCGCCGGGCGTGACCATGCCGCCGGCGCGCACGATGCCCATGATGCCCGCCTTGCGTATCAGCTTGCCGGCCGCGTCGCGGCCGAGTACGGCCTGGGTGAGGCCCGGCCGGAAGCGGTCGAGTTGGATGCAGGGATTGCGCAGCCCCGTCACCTCGATCGCGGCCGTGCCGATCGTGAGCAGCGCCCCGGTCGGCAAGCCGAGGAGATCGATGCCCTCGGTCGTGACGTTCTCGCCGATGTCGCCCGGCCCGATCTCGAAGCCCTTCTGGCGGAGCTCGTCGAACAGCTCGGCATGGACGAGATGGATTTGGCGCAGATTGGGCTGGCTCGGGTCGAGCGCGACGCGCGAGCGGTGCTTGACGGTGACCCCGGCATGAGCGTCGCCCTCGACGCCGAGGCCGGCGATCAGCGTGATGAAGAGCGCGCGCTTCTTGCTGAACGTGTGGCCGGCGCTGCGGCTGACGGCAAGGACCGAGCCGGGCATGGGAAACCTCCGGGCCGATGCGGGGAAAGCGCCTTGTTGCCCGAGCCGGCCGACAAAGTCACGGGTGCGGCCCTGCGGACGAGCGATGCGGCCGGGCGCGTGGCGGAACGGCCCGATCCGGGCTAGACGGGCCGGATGTCCCTGACCGTTCTCTTCGATCTCGACGGCACGCTGACCGATCCCGCGCCAGGCATCGTCGGCTGCTTCCGCCAGGCGCTCATCGATACCGGCCACGAAGCGCCGGCTTTCGAGACGCTGAAATGGATCATCGGGCCGTCGCTGCGCTCGTCCTTTGCCCGGTTCATGCCGGAGGGCGAGGCGGTCGAGGCGGCGCTGGCGCGCTACCGACTGCACTATGGCGGCGGTGGCCTCTATGACCTTGCGCTCTATCCCGGCATGATGGAGGCGGTCGAGACGATCCGTGGCGAGGCTGCGGCCATGTTCGTCTGCACCGCGAAGCCGGAGCCTTTCGCCCAGCCGATCATCGAACGGTTCGGCTATGCGCCCCTGTTCGACCGGGTCTATGGCACGACACTGGACGGCAGCCTCGACGACAAGGGCGACCTGATGGCCAAGATCATCGCCGAGCAGGGTTTCGACCCGGCCCGCGCGATCATGGTGGGCGACCGCAAGCACGATGTCGCGGCGGCGCGCCGCCATGGCGTCACGGCCATCGGCGTCACCTGGGGCTATGGCGGCGAGGCCGAGCTCACCGAGAGCGGCGCGACGCATCTTTGCGCGCAGCCGTCGGCGCTGCCCGGCCTGATCGCCGCCATCGCCGCCGGCCGGATCTGAACGACGGCCGGGCGGCCGGGCGCCCGGACCTTGCATTGTCGGCCGGTTTGGTATATCGCCCCGCCCATTCCACACGCGGACCCGCGGCGGAAGACGCTCGTCTTTTCGCCGCTCCGGTGGTGTCGGGCCCATTCTGGGCCGGCCCATATCCGCGGAGGCTTAACCGGAGAAGACCATGGCGCTGCCCGATTTCAGCATGCGTCAGCTTTTGGAAGCTGGCTGCCACTTTGGCCATCAGGCCCACCGTTGGAACCCGAAGATGAACCAGTTCATCTTCGGCGTGCGCAACAATATCCACATCATCGACCTCGCCCAGTCCGTGCCGATGCTGCACCGCGCCCTCGTCGCGGTCTCCGACACGGTGGCCAAGGGCGGCCGCGTGCTGTTCGTCGGCACCAAGCGCCAGGCCCAGGAGGCGATCTCCGATGCCGCCAAGCGTTCGGCCCAGTACTATGTCAATTCGCGCTGGCTCGGCGGCACGCTGACCAACTGGAAGACCGTCTCGCAGTCGATCTCGCGCCTGCGCAAGCTGGACGAATCGCTCGGCCACGGCGGCAGCGGCTACACCAAGAAGGAAGCCCTGACGCTGACGCGCGAGCGCGACAAGCTTGAGCGCGCGCTGGGCGGCATCAAGGACATGGGCGGCACGCCGGACCTGATGTTCGTGATCGACACCAACAAGGAGGCGATCGCCATCCTGGAGGCCCGCCGCCTGGGCATTCCGGTCGCCGCCATCGTCGACACCAACTGCGACCCCGACGGCATCACCTATCCGATCCCGGGCAATGACGATGCCGGCCGCGCGCTGACGCTCTATTGTGACCTGATCGCCCGCGCCGCCATCGACGGCCTCGCCCGCGCCCAGGGTTCGGCGGGCGTCGACCTCGGCGCGTCGGAGAAGCCGATGTAAGAGGACCTGCCGTCCGCTCCCGCCGGCTTCGAGCGGCTGGCCGGTCCGCGCGGCATTGCCGACGAGCTGACCAAGCTCACCGGCGTGTCGGCGGCCATCGAGAAGCAGCTCAACGATCTCGGCGTGTTCCATTTCTGGCAGATCGCCTCGTTCACCCCGACCGATGCCGCGGAGATCGGCGACAGCGTCGGCCTGCCGGGCCGCGTCGACGGCTGGGTCGCCCAGTCCAAGGCGCTGGTCGAGGCCGAGGCCGCGTAAGGCATTCGCCGCACGTCATCCGCTCGACATGTCCGCGTGCTGAACGCATGCGAGCATCGGGCGGGAGACCCGGTTGACGTGATTCCGGCCGGTCCGAACCCTCGGGCCGGCCGTTTCCCATCCTGATCATCCATTCGATTTCGAGGAACGACCCCCATGGCTGCTATCACCGCCCAAATGGTCAAGGAACTGCGCGAGATGACCGGCGCGGGCATGATGGACTGTAAGGCCGCGCTGACCGAAACCAATGGCGACATCAAGGCGGCGGTCGATCTGCTGCGCAAGAAGGGCCTGTCCAAGGCCGCCAAGAAGGCCGGCCGCGTCGCCGCCGAAGGCCTTGTCGGCGTCTGGGCCGACGGCGCCAAGGCCGCCGTCGTCGAGGTCAATTCCGAAACCGACTTCGTCGCCCGCAACGACCAGTTCCAGGGCCTGGTGAAGATGATCGCCCATGTCGCCTTCAAGACCGGCGACGACGTGGCGGCGATCCTTGCGGCCAAGGACCAGGGTGGCACGACGGTCGCCGACGCGCTGACCAATGCCGTTTCGACCATCGGCGAGCACATGTCGCTGCGCCGCGCCGCCGTGCTGTCGGTCGGCGCCGGCGTCGTCGCCAGCTACCTGCACAACCAGGTCGACCCGGGCCTCGGCAAGATCGGCGTGCTCGTCGCGCTCGAATCGACCGGTTCGAAGGAGGAACTCGCCCAGCTCGGCCGCATGCTCGCCATGCATGTCGCCGCCGCCAACCCGCTGGCGCTGGACGCCGGCGGCCTCGACCCCGCGGTGGTCGCGCGCGAGCAGGCGATCCTGGCCGAGAAGAATGCCGGCAAGCCCGAGCATGTCCTGGCCAAGATCGTCGAGTCCGGCCTGAAGACCTACTACAAGGAAGTCTGCTTCCTGGAGCAGTCCTATATTCATGACACCGGCAAGTCGGTCGCCCAGGCCGTCAAGGAAGCCGAAGGCAAGGTCGGCGCGCCCATCAAGGTCGCCGGTTTTGTGCGCTTCGCGCTCGGCGAGGGCATCGAGAAGGCGGAGAGCGATTTCGCGGCGGAAGTGGCCGCCCAGGCCGGCATCAAGGCCTGAGCGGTCCCGCGCTTGCCGATCGAGCGAAGGGGGCGGGCGACCGCCCCCTTTTTTCGTGCGCGCCGGGCGCAGGCTGGTTCTGTGGCCAATTGGCGCAGCTTCCGGCATGCTTTGCCGGCCCGTTTTCTTGGGACGATGGGGCCGGCCGGCCCTGCGGGCGGTTGCGCGGGCGCCTCGTTCGGCTAAACCCGTCGCCGACAGCTTCTGTGGAATGTTTCGAGTCGGGAGGGGGCGATGGCCGGACCGGGCTACAAGCGTGTGCTGGTGAAGATCTCCGGCGAAGCGCTGGCAGGATCGGCCGATTTCGGCTTCGATCCCGGCGTGGTCAGGGCCATTGCCGAAGACCTGGTCGCCGCGGCCAGGGCAGGCACCGAAATCGCCGTGGTGGTCGGCGGCGGCAATATCTTCCGGGGCAAGCAGATCGCGGGGATCGGCCTCGCGCGGGTCGATGCCGATGCCATCGGCCGCCTCGCCACCGTCATGAACGCCATTGCGCTCGCCGGCCAGATCCAGGCGCTCGGGCATCCGGCCGTGGCGCTGTCGGCCGAGCCGGTGCCGGAGGCGCTCGACACCTATACCGCCCGCCATGCCCTCGGCCATCTCGCCAGCGGCCGCATCGTCGTGCTCGGCGGCGGCATCGGCGCGCCGCTGGTGACGACCGATACGACCGCCTCGATGCGCGCCGTCGAACTCAACTGCGACGTCGTGCTCAAGGGCACCAATGTCGACGGCATCTATTCCGCCGACCCCAAGACCCATCCGGACGCCGAGCGTTTCGACGTGCTGACCGCGGACGAGGCGATCTCCAGGGATCTCAAGGTCATGGATACGGCCGCCTTCGCTCTTGCCCGCGAGAACCGTCTTCCGATAATCGTGTTCTCACTCGATGCGCCCAATGCGGTCACTTCGGTTCTGACCGGCACCGGACGCTTCACCCTGGTCACCAGCTGACCTGCCGCATTCCGCGGGCTCATCCCCGCGCAACGATCAAGAGGCGTATCCCATGGCCGCGTCCCCGACCTTCGACATTGCCGACATCACCCGCCGCATGCAGGGTGCGATCGGCAGCTACAAGCACGAGCTCGGCACCCTGCGCACCGGGCGCGCGTCGCCGAACCTGCTCGACCCGATCGTGGTCGAAGCCTATGGCCAGAACATGCACATCAACCAGGTGGCGACCGTCTCCGTGCCGGAGCCACGGCTCCTGTCGGTGCAGGTCTGGGACCGCGGCATGGTGGCCGCGGTCGAAAAGGCGATCCGCGATTCCAGCCTCGGCCTCAACCCGCAGACCGAGGGCCAGGTGATCCGCCTGCGCATCCCGGAACTGACCCAGGACCGCCGCAAGGACATGGTCAAGGTGGCGCATAAATATGCCGAGAACGCCCGTATCGCCGTGCGCCACGTGCGCCGCGACGGCCTCGACATCCTCAAGGCCAAGGAAAAAGACCACTCGATGAGCGAGGACGATCACGCCCGCGGTGCCGACCAGGTGCAGAAGGAGACGGACAAGCATATCGCCGAGATCGATCAGCTCCTGGCCGCCAAGGAAAAAGAGATCATGACCGTCTGACGGGGACTGGCGCGGCGATGAGCATGACCGACCGACAGGAGGCAGAGCCTGGCCAGCCTGACGCCCCCGTGGCGCCGGGCGGGCTGCCGCGTCATGTCGCGATCATCATGGACGGCAACGGCCGCTGGGCGACCGCTCGCGGCCTGCCGCGCGTCGAAGGTCACCGCCGCGGCGTGGAGGCGCTGCGGCGCACCCTGAAGGCGGCGCGCGAGATCGGCATCGAGATCGTCACCATCTATTCCTTCTCGTCGGAAAACTGGTCGCGGCCGCTGGCCGAGGTCTCGGCGCTGATGGGCCTGCTGAAACGCTTCATCCGCAACGACCTGGCCGAACTGCACGAGGCGGGCGTGCGCGTGCGCATCGCCGGCGACCGCCACGATCTCGCGCCCGACATTGCCCGCCTGCTGGTCGAGGCCGAGGCGCTGACCGCCGGCAACCGGCGCCAGACGCTGGTCGTCGCCTTCAACTACGGCAGCCGGCAGGAGATCGCCAACGCCGCGCGGGCGCTCGCCGAGGAGGTGGCGGCCGGGCGCCGCGATCCGGCCTCGATCACGCCCGAGGCGATTGCCGGACGGCTGTCGACTTCGGGCATTCCCGACCCCGACCTCATCATCCGCACCTCGGGCGAGGAGCGCCTGTCCAATTTCATGCTGTGGCAGGCCGCCTATTCGGAACTGGTGTTCCAGCCGATCCTCTGGCCGGACTACGGCCGGGAAGCGCTGCTCGAGGCCCTCGCCGAATATGGCCGGCGCGAACGCCGGTTCGGCGGCCTCGCCACCGCCACGGGCGGCTGAGCTCATGACGCCCGACCAGCGGCCGGCTGGTGCCTTTTCCGATCCGGACCTGCTGCGACGCGTCGCGTCGGCCCTGGCGCTCATTCCGGTCGCCATCGCGGTCGCCTGGCTCGGCGGCTGGCCGTTCGCCCTGTTCTGGCTGGTCGCGGCCATCGCCGTACTGTTCGAGTGGAACCGGCTGGTCCATGCCGATGCGCCGCCGGTCCTGTTCGCCGGCGAGATCGCCGCGCTGGTCGCGGCCGTCGTGCTGATCCGCTATTTCCTCAATCCGGGCTTCGGCCTGATCGCGCTCGGCATCGGCACCGGCTTCGCGCTCGCCTTCTCGCCCGCCGGCGTGTCGCGCTGGGCGATCGGCGGACTGCTCTACGCGGCGGCCGT
Source organism: bacterium YEK0313 (assembly GCA_000751295.2). Lineage (NCBI taxonomy): Bacteria > bacterium YEK0313. Next base: position 3,545,407 of record CCMO02000001.1, on the reverse strand, counting down.
GGTCGCCGGCCCGGTCATCCTGCGCGATGACGCGGCCTATGGCTTCGTCGCCATTCTCTGGCTCTTCGCGGTCGTCTGGGGCACCGATGTCGGCGCCTATTTCGCCGGCCGCACCATTGGCGGTCCGAAGCTCTGGCCGCGCCTGTCGCCGAAGAAGACCTGGGCGGGCTTCGCCGGCGGCACGCTGATCGGTGCTCTGCTCGGCTGCGCCATTGTCGGGATCGCCGGTCTGCCCGTCGGTCCCGGCCTCGTCGTCGTGACGCTGGCGATCGCCGCGCTCAGCCAGGCCGGCGACCTCCTCGAATCCGCGATCAAGCGGCGCTTCGAGGCGAAGGATGCCGGCGGCCTGATCCCCGGCCATGGCGGCGTGATGGACCGCCTCGACGGCTTTCTGGTCGCCGCGCTCGCCGCAGCCCTGATCGGGCTCGCGCGCGGCGGATTTGCCAATCCCGCAGCCGGCATCCTGATCTGGTAGGAGAGGGCATGCGCGCACTCACCATTCTCGGAGCCACCGGCTCCGTCGGCAGCTCGACGCTCGACCTCGTCGCCCGTCACCGTGACCGGTTCCGTGTCGAGGCCGTGACCGCCAACGGCCAGGCGGCCGAGCTTGCGCGGATCGCGCGGGCGGAGGGCGCGCGTTTCGCCGCCGTCGCCGATCCCGCCGCCTATGGCGCGCTGAAGGAGGCCCTGGCGGGCTCGGGCATCGAGGCGGCTGCCGGCCCCGAAGCCGTCGCCGCGGCGGCGGCACGGGCCTGCGACATGGTGGTGGCGGCGGTCTCGGGGGCAGCCGGCGTCGCCCCGGTGCTCGCCGCGATCGGGCAGGGCACCACGGTCGCGCTCGCCAACAAGGAGAGCCTGGTCGCCGCCGGCGATCTGGTCATGACCGCGGCGCGCCGCAACGGCGCACGCCTCCTGCCCGTCGATTCCGAGCACAACGCCGTCTTCCAGGCGCTGGCCGGCTCGCGCATGGAGGATGTCGAGACGGTCTGGCTGACCGCCTCGGGCGGCCCGTTCCGCACCTGGACCGCCGAGGCGATCGCCCGCGCCGAACCGGCAGACGCTCTCAAGCATCCCAATTTCGCCATGGGTGCCAAGATTACAGTCGATTCCGCCGGCCTCATGAACAAAGGCCTGGAACTCATTGAGGCGCATCATCTTTTCGCAATAGAGCCGAGCCGCCTGAAGGTGCTCGTCCATCCCCAGCAGATCATCCACGGCATGGTCGGCTACCGCGACGGCTCGGTCATCGCCCAGCTCGGCACGCCCGACATGCGCACGCCGATCGCATCCTGCCTCGGCTTTCCCGAGCGCATCGACGGGCCGGCGCAGCGCCTCGATCTCGCAAGGCTCGCCTCGCTCAGCTTCGAGGAGCCCGATCTTGTGCGGTTTCCCGCGCTCAGGCTGGCGATCGAGGCGATGGCGGCCGGCGGGTGCGCGCCCTGCGTGCTCAATGCCGCCAACGAGGTGGCGGTCGAGGCCTTTCTCGCCGGGCGCCTGCGCTTCGGCGACATTGCGCGGGTCGTCGAAAATGTCCTGGCGAGCCACGGGAGCGGCCCCGCTGCGGCCACATTGGATGACTTAAGATTCATTGACCATGTCGCGAGAGATCGCGCCAGGACCTCTTGCATCTGACGCCGGCTCCGGCATCCTCACCCCTGGGAGGGTGTGGGCTCAGCCAGGATGGCCGGCGCATATCCGTGGGACATCGTGATGAACTTCATCTCCGCGTGGGGTGGGTGGGGCTTGGGAATTCTCCCGACCCTCATTGCATTCCTGTTCGTCTTGACGATCGTGGTGTTTTTCCACGAGCTCGGCCATTTCTGGGTCGCGCGCCGCTGCGGTGTGCGCGTCGAGGCCTTTTCCATTGGCTTCGGCCGCGAACTCGCCGGCTTTTATGACCGTCACGGCACGCGCTGGAAGCTCTGCGCCATTCCGCTCGGCGGCTATGTGAAGTTCTTCGGCGATGCGGATGCCGCGAGCCGCCCGGATTTCGAGACCGCCGGCGCGATGACGGAGGCGGAGCGCTCGCAGAGCTTCTTCCACAAGACTCTCGCCCAGCGTGCGGCCATCGTCGCCGCCGGCCCGATCGCCAATTTCATCCTCGCGATCGTCATCTTCACTGCGGTCTTCTCGCTCTTCGGCAAGCCGATCACGGCGCCGCGGGTCGACACGATCGTCGCTGAGAGCGCCGCCGCGGCGGCTGGCTTCAAGTCGGGCGATCTCATCGTCTCGATCGACGGCCGGGCCATCGACAATTTTGCCGACATGCAGCGGATCGTTGCCGGCAGCGCCGGCCGCCCGCTTTCGGTCGTCGTGGAGCGCGACGGCGGCCGGGCCACCCTGACCGCGACACCGGCGACCTACGAGTTCAAGGACCGGTTCGGCGGCACGCACCGGATCGGCCGGCTCGGCATTTCCAAGTCGACTCAGCCGGGCGACATCGAAATGCGCCGCTACAACCCGCTCGCCGCGGCCTGGATGGGCGTCGAGGAGACCTGGTTCGTGATCTCCAGCACGCTGAGCTATATCGGCGGCATCTTCATGGGCACGCAGAGCGCCGACCAGCTCGGCGGGCCGATCCGCATCGCCCAGGTCGCGGGCGAGGCGGCCTCCGTCGGTTTCAGCACGCTGCTCGGCTTCGCCGCGCTGATCTCGGTGTCGATAGGCCTGCTTAATCTCTTTCCGATACCGCTGCTCGATGGCGGTCACCTGGTGTTCTACGCCATCGAGGCGATCCGCGGCCGGCCCATGAGCGAAAGCGCTCAGGAGACCGCGTTCCGGATCGGCTTCGTGATGGTCATGACTTTGATGATTTTTGCGACTTGGAACGACCTGCGGGGACCCCTCGGGGCACTGTTCGGCAGGTTCGTCGGATGATGAGGTGCGTGGCGTTGCGGCAACGGGCAGTAAAAAACGGTAAGGCGCTTCGCGGTGCAGTTTGCACTGTCGTTGAAACCGGCTACAAGCAACCCGCCCTTGGGGATTCCGTGGGCGGGCCGCGTTCGCGCGGAAACCAACAAATTGAACAGACAGGCGCGTGATTCATGACTCTTTTCGCTCGGACGGTCCGAACGGTCGTGATCGCAGGGACGGTGGCTACGACGGGCGTGGCGACTGCCATGCTTGCCAGCACCGCCCTGTCGACGGGAGTCAGCGCGCAGTCGGCGAGCTCGATTGTGGTGCAGGGCAATCGGCGCATCGAGGCCGACACGGTCCGCTCCTATTTCTCCACCAGCCCGGGTGAGCCGCTCTCCGCAGCGCGCGTCGACGAGGGCATCAAGGCCATGTACGCGACGGGCCTGTTCCGCGACGTGCGCGTGAGCCGTCAGGGCGGCCGGCTGGTCGTCACGGTGGTCGAGAACGACGTGATCAACCGCGTCGTGTTCGAGGGCAACCGGCGCCTGAAGACCGAGCAGCTGCTCAACGAGATCGAGTCCCGTCCGCGCGGCACCTTCTCGCGCTCGACGGTGCAGTCGGACGTGCAGCGTCTCTACGACGTCTATCGCCGCTCCGGCCGCTACGACGTCGAGATCGTGCCGAAGACCATCCAGCAGCCGAACGGCCGCATGGACCTGGTGTTCGAGATCAACGAAGGCCGCAAGGCTTCGGTCCGCTCGATCAATTTTGTCGGCAACAATCATTTCGGCCGCCAGCGACTGCTGGACGTGATGTCGACCGGCGAGACGGGCCTCCTGTCCTGGATCCGCTCGAACGACGTCTATGATGCCGACCGTCTCAACGCCGACCAGGAAGCGCTGCGCCGCCTCTATCTGCGCTCGGGCTTCGTCGACATGCGCATCCTCTCGGCGCGCGCCGATTTCGACCGCGCGGCGAACGCCTTCACCATCACCATCGAGATCGAGGAAGGTCCGCAGTACCGGATCGGCTCGGTCGACGTGCAGTCGAACATCCGCGACGTCGACGGCGGCATGCTGCGCCGCGTCGTTCGCACCAGCCCGGGCAACGTCTACAATGTCGAGCTGGTCGACAAGTCGCTCGAGGACGTCACCCTCGAGGTCGCCCGCCGCGGCTATGCCTTCGCCCAGGTCCGCCCGCGCGGCGAGCGCGACCCGTCGACGCTCACCGTCAACCTCGTCTACGTGGTGGAAGAGGGGCCGCGCGTCTATGTCGAGCGGATCAACATCCGCGGCAATACCCGCACCCAGGACCGCGTGGTCCGGCGCGAGTTCGACATGGCCGAAGGCGACGCCTACAACCGCGTCCTGGTCGACCGCGCCGAGCGGCGGCTGAAGAATCTCGGCTTCTTCAAGAACGTCAAGATCACCACCGAGCCGGGCTCGGCGGCCGACCGCGTCATCGTCAATGTCGATGTCGAGGACCAGCCGACCGGCCAGTTCTCGATCTCTGGCGGCTTCTCGACCTCGGACGGCTTCATCGCGGAAGCCTCCGTCGAAGAGCGCAACTTCCTCGGCCGCGGCCAGTTCGTCCGTCTCGGCGGCACGCTCGGCCAGCGCACCCAGGGCGTGAACTTCTCGTTCACCGAGCCCTATCTGCTGGACTACCGCCTGTCGGGCGGCTTCGACCTGTTCTGGCGCAATTCGTCGGTGTCGAACTACCAGGCGTTCTCGTCGACCTCCTATGGCGGCACGCTGCGTCTCGGCGTTCCGATCACCGAGCAGTTCGCCGTCCAGCTCCGCTATACCGGCATGATGCAGCGCATCTCGCTGCGCGAGGATCTGCGGAACTGCTTCAATAGCTATGGCAACGTGTTGCATCAATATACGCGACCGGATGGATCGGTTGTGTATTTGTCTCCGGGTGAGGTGTCGTCAGACCCCGCGAAATATGCGGGTTACAAAGACGATGGGCAGCTTTCAAACGTAGGCGGTGTCCCGACGCTGAACGGAGGGAGTGGAACTCCGTTTACCTGCCTTGACGACGGCGAGGCCTCGGTTGCGCTCCGCGCGATCAACGACAAGACGCGCTTCATCTCGATGCTCGGCTATTCGCTGATCTATTCGAACCTCGACCGGGCGGTGAACCCGAGCCAGGGCCTGTTCGCCGAGCTGCGGCAGGACGTGGCGGGCCTCGGCGGCAATGCCCGTTTCGTCCGCACCACCGGTGAGATCCGCTATTATCACGACCTCACCAACGACTGGATCCTGATGCTGCGCGGCCAGGCCGGCAACATTTTCGGTCTCGGCAGCAACAAGAGCACCGGCGGCAAGCTCGACGCCGTCGACCAGTTCTTCATGGGACCGGAGCTGGTGCGCGGCTTCCAGACCGCCGGCATCGGCCCGCGCGACTTCGCGTCCGCCCGGGCCTACGGCGTCGACAACCGTTACGCCGATGCCATCGGCGGCACGAACTACTGGGGCGTGTCGGCGGAAGTGACCTTCCCGCTGAACTTCCTGCCGCGCGACTTCGGCATGCGCGGAGCGCTCTATGCGGATGCCGGCTCGGTCTGGGGCTACAACAGCACCACCCAGCTCGGCAACCTGCCGGTCAACCTGAACGATCCGCTGAGCGGCCGGAGTTCGTCCGACCACATCGTCCGTTCGTCGGTCGGTGTCGGCCTCCTGTGGAACTCGCCCTTCGGCCCGATCCGGTTCGACTACTCCTTCGTCCTCTCGAAGGCGTCGTGGGACCGCACGCAGTACTTCCGCTTCTCGGGCGGCACGCGCTTCTGATCCACCGCGCCCCGCTTGACGGCGGGGCACAGGGAGATCACAAGCAGGCTGATCATGACGGACCCGATCTTTTTCACCCCGGCCGAGGCGATGACTGTCGCCTCGGTCGCCGCTTTTCTGAAAGGCGAACTCGTCGCGGCCGGTCCGGACCGGCCGCTGACGGGCGTTGCCGCGCTCGCCGATGCCGGGCCGGGCGACCTGTCTTTCCTCGACAACCCCAAATATGTCGGCCAGCTCGCGGCGACGCGCGCCGCCGCCTGTCTCGTCACCGCGCGGCATCGCGACGACGTGCCGGAGGGCACGGCGGCGATCGTCGTCGCCCATCCGCACGCCGCCTTCGTCTCGGTGACGCGCAGGCTCTATCCGGCGGCGCTCCGGCCGCAATCCATGTTCGGCGCCTCGGGCATTTCACCCGGGGCGATCGTCCATCCGACGGCGCGGATCGAGCAGGGCGCCATCGTCGATCCCGGCGCGGTCATCGGTCCGGGTGCCGAGATCGGCGCGGGCACGCTGATCGCGGCCGGCGCGGTGATCGGCCCCGGCGTCCGCATCGGCCGCGACGGCGCGGTCGGGCCCTCGGCCTCGATCGCCCACGCGCTGGTCGGCAACCGGGTGATCCTGCATGCCGGCGTGCGCATCGGCCAGGACGGCTTCGGCTTCCAGCCGGGTCCGGCGGGGCACCTCAAGGTGCCGCAGATCGGCCGGGTGATCGTCCAGGACGATGTCGAGATCGGCGCCAATGCGACGATCGATCGTGGCCATATTCGCGATACCGTCATCGGCGAGGGCACAAAAATAGACAATCTCGTGCAGATCGCGCACAACGTGGCGATCGGCCGGCATTGCATCATCGTCAGCCAGGTCGGCATTTCCGGCTCGGTGACGATCGGCGATTTCGTCATGCTCGGCGGCCAGGTGGGCGTCAACAACCACGCCGTCATCGGCTCCGGCGCGCAGATCGCTGCCTCCTCGGTGGTCAAGGGCGACGTGCCCGTCGGTGCGCGCTGGGGTGGGCGGCCGGCCAAGCCGGTCAAGGAATGGTTCCGCGAGATCGCGACGCTCGAGCGGCTCGCCAAGGCCCGGCAGTCGGATTGAGGAGTTAAGGTTCAGGCGATGGACGAGACGACCAGCATCGATGCCGCCGGCATCCAGCAACTGCTCAGCGTGCTGCCGCACCGCTATCCGTTCCTGCTGATCGACAAGGTCGTCAAGATCCGCGGCGACGAGTTCGGTGTCGGCATCAAGAACGTCACCGTCAACGAGCCGCAGTTCACCGGCCATTTCCCGGGCAATCCCATCATGCCCGGCGTGCTGATGGTCGAAGGCATGGCGCAGACCGGCGGGGTCCTCGCGCTGCTCGCCCAAGGCGGCAAGGCGAGCAAGGCGGTGTTCTTCATGACCATCGACAAGGTCAAGTTCCGCAAGCCGGTGATCCCCGGCGACGTCGTTGAGTATCACATGACCAAGACGGCCAAGAAACGGAACATCTGGTTCTATCGCGGCGAGGCCTTCGTCGAGGGCAAGCTGGTGGCGGAAGCCGAGCTCTCCGCCATGCTGGCCGATCTTTGAGCATGGTGATGACCGACAAGCCCGTTTCCATCGATCCCATGGCGCGGGTGGCGCCGGCCGCCAAGATCGGGACGGGCGTGACCATCGGCCCGTTCTGCGTGGTCGGCCCCGAGGCCGAGCTCGGCGACGGCGTGACGCTGCACAGCCACGTCACCGTTTCCGGCGCGACGCATGTCGGCGCGCGCACCGAGATCTTGCCGTTCACCGCCATTGGCGGGCCGCCGCAGGACCTGTCCTACAAGGGCGAGCCGACCCGGCTGGAGATCGGCGAGGACTGCCTCATCCGCGAGAACGTGACGGTCAATCGCGGCAGCGCCCGCACGGGCCTCACCGCGATCGGCAATAACTGCTTCCTGATGTCCTTCTCGCATGTGGCGCATGATTGCCGGGTCGGCAACAACGTCATCATGGCCAATGTCGCGACGCTGGCCGGCCACGTCCATGTCGGCGACTTCGTCTTTTTCGCCGGGCTCTGCACGGTGCACCAGTTCACCCGGATCGGCGAATACGCCATGGTCGGCGGCATGACCGGGGTCAAGGACGACGTCGTGCCTTTCGGCATGGCCTTCGCGCCGAACGGCGTGGTCGGCGAGCTCGTCAGCATCAATGCCGTCGGCATGAAGCGGCGTGGCTTCTCGCGTGCCGACATGCATGCCGTCAGGGCGTGCTACAAGGCGCTGTTCGACGGCGAGGGAACCTATGCCGAGCGGCGCCAGAAGGCCGCCGAGACCTATCGCGACCATCCCGCCGCGGGCCGGGTGATCCGCTTCGTCGAGGCGGGCGGCAAGCGGCCGCTGATGCGGCCGCCGACGCGGGGCGTGAGCAGCGACATCGCCGATGACGCGTGACGCGGCAGGCGTCGCCATCGGCCGAAAGTGACGTGAAGGCGATGAGCGAGACCGTGACCAGTCCTGCCGGCCCCGAGACCGGGGCAGGGCAGGCCGAGCCGACGCCGCTCGGCATCATTGCCGGGGCGGGGGCCTTTCCGCTCGCGCTCGCCAAGGCCGCGACCGCGCAGGGACGGGCGGTCCATGGCCTGCTGCTGAAGGGCATTGCTGGCCAGGACCTGACCATCTACCCGCACAGCTGGGTCGGCATCGGCCAGTTCGGCGCCATCCTGAAGGCGGCCCGCCGCGCCGGCTGCCGGGATCTCGTCTTCATCGGCTCGCTGGTGCGGCCAAATCTCTGGACGACCATGCCGGATCTGGTCGCGCTCAAGCACATTCCGGAAATGGCGCGGCTCTACCGCGGCGGCGACGACCATCTGCTGCGCGGCGTCGCGCGGCTGTTCGAGCGGCAGGGATTTCGCCTGCTGGCCGCGCAGGACGTTGCTCCCGAACTGCTCATGCCGGTCGGACCGCTGTCGCGCCGGGTGCCCGATCACGAGGACCTCGTCGACATCGCCCAGGCACTCGCCGCGATGCGCGCGCTAGGTCCCTATGATGTCGGCCAGGGCATGGTGATCGGGGCCAAGCGGATCGTCGCCGTGGAGGGCGCGGAAGGCACCGACGGCATGCTGGAGCGCTGCGCCGCCATGCGCGCCTCGGGCCGGCTCAAGTGGGGCAAGGCGATCGGCACGCTGGTCAAGGCGCCGAAACCGCACCAGGACAGACGGATCGATTTGCCGGCTATTGGACCCGCCACGGTCGAGAAGGCGGCCGCGGCCGGACTGCGCGGCATCGCCGTGATCGCCGGCTCGACCCTGATGGTGGAGCCGCAGGAGATCATCCGCCTCGCCGACCAGCACGGCCTGTTCGTCGTCGGCGTCGACCCGGCGGGGGAGGCGGACCATGACTGACGTCGTGACCGACCGCGGCCGGCCGCTCGACGTCTTCGTCATTGCCGGCGAGGAATCCGGCGACCAGCTGGGCGCCCATCTGATGGATGCGCTCGGCCATCTCGCGCCGGGCACGACGTTCCGGGGCGTCGGCGGACCGCGCATGACCAGCCGGGGCCTTGCCTCGCGCTTTCCGATGACCGACATCGCCCTGTTCGGCATCACCTCGATCATCACCCACATTCCGAAGATCCTGCGCCGGGTGCGGGAAACGGTCGATGCCCTCGCCGCCGCGCCGCCCGACGTGCTGGTGCTGATCGACTGCCCCGGCTTCAACCGGCGCGTCGGACGCGCCATCCGCAAGATCCGGCCGGATATCCCTGTCGTCTTCTACGTCTCGCCTTCGGTCTGGGCCTGGCGGCCCGGCCGCGCCGCCGAGATGCGCCCCTATGTCGATCATCTCCTGGCGCTGCTGCCGTTCGAACCGGAGATCCATGCCAGGCTCGGCGGCCCGCCGACGACCTATGTCGGCCATCCGATTTCCGAGCGGCTCCATGAGATCAGGCCGAACGCCGTCGAGCAGTCCCGGCGCGACGCCGATCCGCCGCGCGTGCTCGTCCTGCCCGGCAGCCGCAAGCTGGAGATCAAGAGGCTGTCGCCGCTCTTCGCCGGCACGCTCGCCAAGGTGCGGGAGATGGTCGGGCCGATGGATCTGGTGCTGCCGGCCGTGCCGCATCTGCGCGGGCTGATCGAAAGCGAGATCGCCGACTGGCCGGTCAAGCCGCGCATCGTCGATACCGAGGACGAGAAGTTCGAGGCCTTCCGCACGGCGCGGGCCGCGCTCGCCTGTTCCGGCACGGTGACCCTCGAACTCGCGATCGCGCGGATCCCGCTGGTCGTCGCCTATCGCACCGGCTGGCTGGAAGCGCAGATCGGCCGGCGCATCATCATCACCAAGACCGCCGTGCTCGCCAATCACATCCTGAACGAGCAGGTGGTGCCGGAATTCCTGCAGGAATACGGCTCGGTGGAAACGGTGGCGCCGCCGCTCGCCGCGATCATCAAGGACACGCCCGAGCGGCGCGCCCAGCTCGAAGCCTTCGCCAGGCTCGATGCGATCATGGCTTTCGATGGCGAGGATCCGAGCATGCGCGCCGCGCGCGTGGTCCTCGATACGGCCGCCGCCAAGCGCTCCGATCGCCCGATGACACTCGCCGTCGCTTCGAGCGAATAGCGAAATAGCGAATGGCGAGTGGGGACGAGGCGACGCGTGCGGCTGCATCCCCATTCGCCACTCGCTAGCCCCTCAAAAGAAACGGGGCGCCGAAAGGCGCCCCGCTTCTTTTGATAGGTTCCCGCTTACTTGCGGCGCGAGATCGGCACGAAGTCGCGGCGGGTGGCGCCGGTATAGAGCTGGCGCGGCCGGCCGATCTTCTGGTCCGGATCCTCGATCATTTCCTTCCACTGCGCGATCCAGCCGGCGGTGCGGGCAAGGGCGAACAGCACGGTGAACATCGAGGTCGGGAAGCCCATCGCCTTCAGCGTGATGCCCGAATAGAAGTCGATGTTCGGGTAGAGCTTCTTCTCGATGAAATAGTCGTCGTGCAGCGCGATCCGCTCCAGCTCCATCGCGACGTCCAGCAGCGGATCGTCCTTGATGCCGAGCTCGCCGAGCACCTCATGCGTGGTCTTCTGCATGATCTTGGCGCGCGGATCGTAGTTCTTGTAGACGCGATGGCCGAAGCCCATCAGGCGGAACGGATCGTTCTTGTCCTTCGCCTTGGCGATGAATTTCGGGATGTTGTCGACATGGCCGATCTCGCCGAGCATCTTCAGCGCCGCCTCGTTGGCGCCGCCATGCGCCGGGCCCCAGAGGCAGGCAATGCCGGCAGCAATGCAGGCGAAGGGGTTGGCGCCGGACGAGCCGGCGAGGCGCACCGTCGAGGTCGAGGCGTTCTGCTCGTGATCGGCGTGCAGGATGAAGATGCGGTCCATGGCGCGCGCCAGAACCGGGTTCGGCTTGTATTCCTCGGCCGGCACGGCAAAGCACATGTGCAGGAAGTTCGAGGAGTAATCGAGGTTGTTCTGCGGGTAAACGAAGGGCTGGCCGATCGAATATTTATAGGCCATGGCCGACAGGGTCGGCAGCTTGGCGATCAGCCGGATCGAGGAGACCATCCGCTGGTGCGGATCGGCGATGTCGAGGGAGTCGTGATAGAAGGCCGACAGCGCGCCGACCGCGGCCACCATCACCGCCATCGGGTGAGCGTCGCGGCGGAAGCCCTGGAAGAAGCGCGACATCTGGTCGTGCACCATGGTGTGGCGCGTGACGCGGTAATCGAAATCGGCCTTCTGGGCGGCCGTCGGCAGCTCGCCGTACAGCAGCAGGTAGCAGGATTCCAGGAAGTCGCCCTGCTCGGCGAGCTGCTCGATCGGATAGCCGCGATAGAGCAGAACGCCCTCGTCACCGTCGATATAGGTGATCTTGCTTTCGCAACTTGCCGTCGAGGTGAAGCCCGGATCGTAGGTGAACATGCCGGTCTGGGCATAGAGCTTGGCAATATCGACCGTCGACGGCCCGACGGTACCGTCGGAAACCGGGAACTGCACCGTCTTGTCGCCGAAGCTGAATGTAGCCGTCTTACCGCTGGCGGACATGGGCAACCTCTTGTATTTCCACAAAAATCATTGTGTGCACGCGCGATGTGACCTGTCCGGCCAGGCGACGGGCTCAGGTCGTTCGGATAGCCCCTTTTTGAGGGGGCGGCAAGCGGTCGCCCCGGGCGCGGCCACCGGCCACGCCCTGCCGAGAGCGCAACGCGCGGCTTTGCCCAAGGTTTAGGCGGGCGTGCGCATTTGATCGGCAATGCGGGCAAGGCTCTCGGTCCGCCCGAGCACTTCGAGCACGTCGAAAATGCCCGGAGAGGTGGTGCGGCCGGTCAGGGCGGCCCGGAGCGGCTGGGCGAGGGCGCCGAGCTTCACATTTCTGGCATCGGCCTCGGCACGTACCGCCGCGTCGGCCGCGGCGGCGCTCCATTCGCCGAGTGCCGCCAGCCGCTGATGGAGCGCGGCGAGATGCCCGCGCGCCTCGTCGGTCAGCAGGGCGGCAGCCTTGGCGTCGACCGCGAGCGGCCGCTTGGCGGTGATGAAGGCCGCGCCGTCGATCAGCTCCAGCACGGTCTTGGCGCGCTCCTTCAGGCCGGGCATGGCCTGCAGCACCTGTGCGCGCGCTTCAGGCGTCAGGCTGGCCGCGATCGCGGCGCCTTCGGGGATATGCGGCAGCACCTCGTCGATCGCGCGCATCAGCCGCGCGTCATCGGCATTGCGGATGTAGTGGCCGTTGGTCGCCTCGAGCTTGGCGAAGTCGAAACGCGCGGCCGAGCGGCCGATGGCATCAAGATCGAAAGCCTCGATCATCTCCTCGGTCGAGAAGATCTCCTGGTCGCCATGGCTCCAGCCGAGCCGTACCAGATAGTTGCGCAGGGCCTCCGGCAGGTAACCCATGGCACGATAGGCGTCGACGCCGAGCGCGCCGTGGCGCTTGGAGAGCTTGGCGCCGTCCGGCCCATGGATGAGGGGAATATGCGCCATGGCCGGCACCGGCCAGCCAAGCGCCTCGTAGATCTGCGTCTGGCGCGCGGCATTGGTGAGGTGGTCGACGCCGCGGATGACATGGGTGACGCCCATGTCGTGGTCGTCGACGACGACGGCGTGCATATAGGTGGGGGTGCCGTCGGAGCGCAGCAGGACGAGGTCGTCGAGGTCCTTGTTCGGGATCACCACGCGGCCCTGGACGAGGTCGTTGACGACGGTCTCGCCGTCCTGGCGGGCGCGCAGGCGGATCACCGGCTTGACGCCGGCCGGCGCTTCGGACGGATCGCGGTCGCGCCAGCGGCCGTCATAGCGCGGCGGCCGTCCCTCCTTCATGGCGAGCTCGCGCATCTCCTCCAGCTCCTGCGGCGTCGCATAGCAATAATAGGCCTTGCCGGCGGCCAGCATCTCGCGGGCGACGGCGGCGTGCCGTTCCGCGCGGGCGAACTGGTAGGTGGTCTGGCCGTCCCATTCGAGGCCGAGCCAGGAGAGGCCGTCGAGGATCGCCGCGATCGCCTCGTCGGTCGATCGCTGCCGGTCGGTGTCCTCGATCCGAAGCAGCATCTGGCCGCCGGTCTTCTTGGCATAGAGCCAATTGAACAGCGCGGTGCGGGCGCCGCCAATGTGCAGGAAGCCGGTCGGGGAGGGTGCGAAGCGGGTGACGACCGTCATGATTCATCCGAAGACGACAGAGTGGGCGGGATCGCGATAGGCTTGGTATCGCAAAGGGCGTGGCTGTAGCACGCTCGCCGTGGTTTGGCGAACCGCGATTGCACACGGCTTTGTGGCGGTGCCAAGGCGGCGCGCCAGCAGCCGAGGGGGCTGGTGTGAGGGGGCGGGCGCAGGCGATCGCGGCAACGCTCGGACAGGTGGCCGGACCGGCGCGCGGCGGCGGTCTCGGCGCGCTTGTCGCGGCGGTCGGAACCACGCTCGGGCAATGGCTGGCGCTCGAACAGGAGCGCGGCCGCGCCTTCCTGTTCCTGCCGGTCGCCTATGGTGCCGGCATTCTCGTCTACTTCTCCGCGGCCGACGAACCGAACCTCTGGGCGGTGGGCCTTGCGGCGATCGTCTGCGGCTGTCTGGCCTTCGCGCTGCGCGAGCGGCGCATCGCCTTTTTCGTCGCGGCCGGCATCGCGGCGGTCGCGGCCGGCTTTGCGGCGGCGGCGCTGCGCACGGCGCTCGCCGCCCATCCGGTCCTTGCCGCGTCGACCGGATCGGTGACGCTGACCGGCTGGGTCGAGATCTTCGAGCGGCGCGAGAACGGTGACCGGCTGACCTTGCGCCTCGTGCGCAGCGAGCCGGCCGTGCCGCAAGCGCTCGAGCGGGTCAGGGTCACCAGCCGGCAGGCGACGGGCGCAAAGACCGGTGAAGCCGTCAGCCTGACGGCGCGGCTGAGACCGCCGGCCGATCCGCCGGGCCCGGGCCTCTACGACTTCGGCCGCGACGCCTTCTTTTCCGGCATCGGCGCGAGCGGCTTCGTGATCGGCCAGGTCCGCCGCGCCGAACTTGGCGAAGCGCCGTCGGGCGTCCGGCTGCGGGCCTGGCTCGACCAGATCCGGTCGGGGATCAGCCAGCGCATCCGCAGCGCCATTCCCGGCCATGCCGGCGCGGTCGCCGATGCGCTGGTGACGGGCAAGCGCGACGGCATTCCGGAAGGGCTGAACGAGGCGATGCGGGCGGCCGGGACCTATCACATCCTGTCCATTTCGGGGTTCCACATGGCGCTGGTCGCCGCGCTGGTCTTCCTGGTCGTGCGCGGTTCGCTGGCGCTGGTGCCGGCGCTCGCCCTGCACCATCCGGTCAAGGCCTGGGCCGCCGCGGTCGCGCTCGTCGTCTCTACCTGCTACCTGGTCATTTCCGGCGCCGAGGTCGCCACCCAGCGGTCCTGGATCATGATCGCCGTGGTACTGGTCGGCGTCATCCTCGGGCGCGGGGCGCTGACGTTGCGGACCCTGGCGCTGGCCGCGCTCGCCGTGCTGACGCTGGCGCCGGAAAGCCTGCTCGGCCCGAGCTTCCAGATGTCGTTCGCGGCAACCCTCGCGCTGGTCTCGGGCTATGTCATGCTGCGGCCCTGGGCCGAGCGCCATGCCGGCGACCGCGGCGGCCTCGCGCGCGGCCTGCTGGCTGCGACCAACGGCGTGGCCGGCCTCGCCATGAGCTCGTTCGTCGCCTCGCTCGCGACGACGCCCTATGCAGCCTATCACTTCAACCAGATCCAGCTCTATGGCGTTCCGGGCAATCTGCTCGGCGCGCCGATCGTCGAATTCGTCACCATGCCGCTCGAAATGCTGGCCCTGCTGCTCTGGCCATTCGGCCTCGACAAGCCGGTCTGGGCGCTTGCCGGCACGAGCATCGACCTGTTCATCCGCGTCGCCGAATGGGTTGCCTCCTGGCCGGGCGGCAAGGTGCCGGTCCCAGCTTTCGGCCCGGTCGCGCTCGGCCTCCTGTCGGTCGGCCTCATTCTCGTGGCCGCCCTGTCGACGCCGCTGCGATGGGCGGGGCTGCTGTTCGTCGCGCTCGGCCTCGGCCTGGCGCCGCTCAAGGAGCGGCCGCTCATTGCCATCGATGCGGAAGGACTGACGGTCGCGGCCCGCGGCCCGGACGGGCGCCTGCGTGCGCTGTCGCCGCGCGCCAACCGCTTCGCGCTGCAGCGCTGGCTGGGCGCGGATGCCGATCCGCGCCTTGCATCTGATCAGTCGCTGATAGCGGGCGTCATCTGTGACGCGGTGGGCTGCGCCATGGCACTGGCGGGCGGCGGTCGCGCCGCCTTCGCGCGCGATCCCGAAGCGCTGGCCGACGATTGCCGTGAGGCGCGCATCGTCGTGACGCGCTTCCCGGCGCCGGCCGCCTGCCGCGCAACCGTCGTCGATCTGAAGGGCCTGGCCTGGACCGGTGCGGTGACGATATTTGCGGGCGCGGACGGCTATCGCATCGCAACGAGCCGCGATCCCGTAAGCATGCGGCCCTGGTTCCGGCCACGGCCGCCAGGTGACGTCGTGCCGCTCCTGCGCCGCCCCGGTGCGGTCATTGAGGTGCCCGCGGCGCCGCCCGCCGAGGAGCGCGAGCCGGCCGAGGATGGCGAACCGGGTCAGTAGCGCCGGAACAGGCCGACAAGCTTGCCCTGGATGCGGACCCGGTCCGGTCCGAAGACCCGCGTCTCATAGGCGGGATTGGCGGCTTCGAGGGCGATCGAGGTGCCGCGCTTCCTGAGGCGCTTCAAGGTGGCTTCCTCGTCGTCGATCAGCGCCACCACGATGTCGCCGGTATCGGCGGCGTCGGTCTTGCGCACCAGGGCGAGGTCGCCTTCCAGGATGCCGGCCTCGATCATCGAATCGCCGCGCACCTCCAGCGCATAATGTTCGCCGCGGCTGAGCATTTCCGGCGGCACGGAGAGCGTGTTGATCCGGTTCTCGATCGCTTCGCGCGGCACGCCGGCGGCGATCCGGCCCATGACCGGTACCGAGACGGGCATGACAGTGTCGTCCTCGACCGGCCGGCTGCGGCCGAGCGATCCTTCGATGACGGCCGGCGCGAAGCGCTGGCGCGCGGGCCCGGCGGCCTGTTCCGGCTGCTTGATCACCTCCAGCGCGCGTGCCCGGTTGGGCAGGCGGCGGATGAAGCCGCGCTCCTCCAAGGCCGTGATCAGGCGGTGGATGCCTGACTTGGACTTCAGATCCAGCGCTTCTTTCATCTCGTCGAAGGACGGTGGCACCCCGCTTTCCTTCAGCCGTTCCTGAATGAAGCGGAGAAGTTCGTGTTGCTTGCGCGTCAGCATCGGGTGTGTGCCCCTGATTACGAGCCGTCCGACTCACTCGAACAGATCATGAACAGTCCCTATCTGTTCTTTATGTGTTCCGCAAGCGTTGATATTTCGTGAAGTATTGGCGTGGCGCGCGGTTGCGGCCGCCGTCGCGTTTACCGCGGCAGCCGGATGATCCGGCACGGACTGCCGGCCGTGGCCCGCTCGGCGAAGGGCGCGCGCAGCACCAGCGCGTCGGATTCGGCGAGCACACGGATCATCGACGAATCCTGGATCGGGAAGGGCGTTGCGACAAGCGCGCCATCGCGTATCGCCAGCGTCGCGCGCAGATAGTCGGCACGCTGGTCGTTGGGCCCGACATCGGTGCCGAGCACGGCCGGCTCCGTCGGCGTCTCGATATCGCTGCGGCCGGAAAGCTTCCGGATCAGCGGCATCAGGAAGATGGTGGAGCAGACGAAGGAGGCGACGGGATTGCCGGGCAGGCCGAGCAGCCGCATGCCGCCGAGATCGGCCATCATCAGGGGCTTGCCGGGCCGCATGGCGATCTTCCAGAAGCCAAGCTCGGCGCCTTCCTTCGCGATCACCTCGCGCATCAGGTCGTATTCGCCGACGGAGGCGCCGCCGGAGGTGACGAGAATGTCGGCGCCGGCGGCCCGCGCGCGGCCGACCGCGGCGAGCGTCTCGTCCAGACGGTCGGGTGCGATGCCGAGATCGATCGCGACCGCTCCCTCGCGCTTTGCCATGGCGGCGACCGCCAGCGCATTGGACGAGACGATCTGGCCGGGGCCGGGCACGGTGCCGGGCTCGACCAGCTCATCGCCGGTCGACAGGATCGCGATCCGCGGCGCGCGCCGCACCGGCAGGCGGGCATGGTTCATGGCCGCGGCAAGGGCGAGCTTGCGGGGATCGAGCCGCGTGCCCGCGGCAAGGCCGGCGAGGCCCGCGGTGAAATCAAGGCCGGCGACGCGGATATGGCGGCCGACCGGGGCGGCAGTGGCGAACGTCACCCGATCGCCGGCGCGCTCGGCATCCTCCTGGATGACGATCGTATCGGCGCCGGCCGGCAGGGCGGCGCCGGTGAAGATGCGCAGAGCGGCGCCCGGCGGCAGCAGGCCGGCGAAGGGCCGGCCGGCGGCCGATTCGCCGATCACCGGCAGCGTCCCCGGCAGGTCGACCGCGCGCACGGCATAGCCGTCCATTGCCGAGACGTCGGCCGGTGGCTGCGAGCGCGTCGCGACGATGTCGCGGGTCAGCCCGCGGCCGTCGGCGTCGGCGAGCGCCAGCCATTCCTCGCCCAGGGGCTCGGCGCCGGCGAGCACGCGGGACAGGGCTTCGGCGACAGGCAGCAGTCCGGCCATGTCAGTCCGCCCGATAGGCGCCGGAGGCGCCGCCTGTTTTCTCGATGAGCCGGATACCCTCGATCCGCATGGCGCGGTCGACCGCCTTCACCATGTCGTAGACGGTGAGGCAGGCGACCGAGACCGCGGTCAAAGCCTCCATCTCGACGCCGGTCTGGCCGGACACCTTGACGGTCGCCGTAACCCGGACGCCGGGCAGGGCATCGTCGGGCACGATGTCGACCGCCACCTTGGTGAGCAGCAGGGGATGGCAGAGCGGGATCAGTTCGTGGCTGCGCTTGGCCGCCATGATGCCGGCGAGACGCGCCGTGCCGAGCACGTCGCCCTTTTTCGCTTCGCCCGCCTTGACGATGGCGAGCGTGTCGGCGCGCATCACCACGCAGCCCTCGGCGACGGCGATCCGCTCGGTGGCCGGCTTGTGCGAGACGTCGACCATGTTGGCCTGTCCCGCGGCATCGAGATGAGTGAGATTTCGTCCTTGCGCCATGGTGCGGGCTTACCGGGTCGCGCCGGCCTCTGCAACGGGGCTCGAAGGCCGCATCTATGCGTGGCCGGCGGTGCCGGCCGCCGCATCCGCGGAAGCCTCGGCATCCACCGCCTGGCGGATCGCCCGGGCGATCGTTTCGGGCGCCTCGGCACCGGCGATGCCGAACCGTTCTCCAACGATGAAGAAGGGCACGCCGGTGACGCCGATGCGCTGGGCAGAGGCGATTTCACGCTGGGTGCGCTCGACATCCGAATCGGAGGCGAAGAGTTCGGTCAGCAGCGCCACATCGAGGCCGTGCGCCGCGCCGATTTCGATCAGCGTCGGAATGTCGGCGAGATTGCGCCCTTCGACGAAATAGGCGCTGAAGAGAGCCTCGACGACCGCGTCCTGATGTCCGCCGGAGCGCGCCCAGAGGACCAGTCGGTGGGCGTTCAGCGTGTTGGGCGAAACGGTGATCCGGTCGAAGGCGAAATCAATGCCGTCCTCGGCGCCGACGGCGGCAATGCGCGCGAAATTCGCCTTGACGCGATCCAGGCTGCCGAACTTCTGGGTGAGATACTGGTCGCGCGGGACGCCGGCGGCCGGCAGGTCGGGCGCAAGCTGATAGGGGCGCCAGCGCACCTCGACGGCAATGTCGGGCACCAGGGCCACCGCCTTTTCCAGGCGGCGCTTGCCGATGAAGCACCAGGGGCAGACGACGTCGGAAACGACATCGATGGTCACGGCTGTGTCCGGCATCTCGGCCTCCCGGGTCGCGCCGGCAAGGACCGGCCAGCCCCCAATCTGGGGGGCAGGGCACCGGGAGGCAAGCTCGGGCGCGATCAGCGGGTGGTGACCTGCGGCGCTGCGGCCGGCGTGGCGGCGGCGGTCGTGGTGCGCTCGAACTCGATGCGCTTGGACATGCCGATCTGGATGTTGAAGCTGGAGACCGGAATATTGCCGGTCTCCTGGGTCCGGCGCCAGGATGCGGCGAGCACCGCGGTCAGGCCCCCGTCGAAGGTGTAGCCATATTCGGCGCCGAGCCAGGTGGTGATGGCGCGCGCGCCGAGGCCGACATATTCGTCCTCCTTGCGGCGGGCGAAGGTGGTGAGCGTATTGGCCGCGTTGAACTTGGCCACCAGCCGCGCCTCGCTGAGCGTCGAGACGTTGATCACCGAAAACGGCAGGGTGGTGTCCTCGAAGGTGCGCGCCGAGGAGAGCTCGAGCGCCAGGCTCTGGAACGGCAGTCCGATGCGGTCGAGCGGGACCGTGGCCTTGGCGGTGTAGAGCAGCCGCTGCAGATTGTCGAAATCGCGCGCCGGGAAGGTGACGCGGCCGAGTGACAGCGATCCTTCCAGCTTGATGCCGGCAATGGTGGCCGAGGCGAACAGGTTCGGCTGGATCCGGTCGTTGTTGCGGCGCAGGCCGAGATAGTCGGTCTCGAACCGGAAGATCGAGCGCGAGGCGGTCACGGAGACGCCGATCTCGCCGAAGCCGAGGCGGTACATCACGCCCGGCAGCACCGATATGGTGACGAAGCTCTCCGGATAAGGCAGGAAGCCGCCCTGCACGAAGATGTTGCGCTCGTTGAGGGTCGTCACCTTGGTGTCGACGGCGGTGAACAGTCGCAACTGCCCGATGTCATAGTCGAGCCGCTCGCGCCAGACGAGCGCGTCGGAGCGGCGCGACCAGGTCTGGTCGTGGGTCGCGCTCAGCGAACTGCGCAGGAGCAGATTGTCGCCAAGGCTCATGGCGTGGCGAAAGGTGAGGCCGAGCGCTGTCGCCGGGTCGACCTCGCGGCTTTCGTAGACCGTGTTGTTCGTGGCGAGAGAGATGGCATAGCCGTCTCTTTCGCTGCCGCGCAAATAATCCCAGGTGGCGCTCTGCGTGATGAAGGCGCTGCTCGGTCCGCCTTGATAATTCATCGGATTCGAGTCGAATCCGCCGCGCAATCCAAAGGATGCCGCGCTATATTCCTTTACGGAAGGATCGGAAGCATTCGCAGGTAATAGTGCGGAGGCGAACCCCAGCGCGATGGCCCCGCTCAGTGCCAAGAATTGCCGCATCGCCACGCCCCACCACGGCCAGAGTTCATCCCTGCGGATGGTGCGAAGGATCAGTCATTCATTGCTAATTCTTGGTAAATGATCAGTTGTGATCGGCATCGGCGCCGGCTGGCAGCATGATGGCTCGGTGACGTCCTTCAGGTGATTTTGATTACGTAAAGTAATGAGAACGCATTAACAATACGTGGTATGGTTAAAAAGATCGAAAGATTGTCGAATTTTATGTCTCAAACTAAAACAGATTTCGTCGACCGGAAATTCCCGGCGATAACCTGGAGGAAAGTCATGAAACGCACTCTTGTTCTCGTTACCCTCGCTACTCTTGCCGCTTCTCCGGCTTTTGCTGGCGGTCGTGGTGGACACAGCGGGTCCGGTGGTGGTCTGCTCAATGTCGGCGGCATCAAGATCTCCGCGCTGAACGGTATTGCCAGCGGCAATACTGTGAACGTGCCGATCCTGAATGGCAGCCGGAACAACGTCCTGAACAACGTCCTGAACATCAAGGCGCTGAACGGCGTGACCGGCATCGTCGGCGGCCTCCTGGGCGGCGGACACGGCTGCGGCTGCAACTGACTGTTCAACAGGCTCGAAATGAGGGAGGGACGGTTTCGACCGGCCCTCCTTTTCTTTTGGGGCGGGTGATGACGCGCATACACGCGACAGGGGATGGTGGGCAGCGGCACAATCGATGGTCGTCTACGCCGTGAGGCGGCCTGGGCGCTGACGGATTGACGCGCGGCCGAGGGGGTGATCGGGTCGCCAGCGCGCAGCCTCGGGTGAAAGCGGGATCCATGAAAGTCATCGGCCTGATCGGTGGCATGAGCTGGGAGAGCTCGGCCGAATATTACCGCATCATCAATCAGGAGGTCCGGCGGCGGCTCGGCGGCGTGCATTCGGCGCGCAGCCTGATGTGGTCGATGGATTTCGGCACCATCGAGCAGCTCCAGCATGCCGGCGACTGGCCGGCCCTGACCGCGGAAATGGCGGCTGCGGCGCGGCGGCTGGAAGCGGGCGGCGCGGATTTCATCGTGATCTGCACCAACACCATGCATCGCATGGCCGATGCCGTGTCCGCGGCGGTTGCCATTCCGCTCCTCCACATTGCCGACCCGACGGCGCAACGGATCGTGTCGGCCGGATTGCGGCGCGTCGGGCTCATCGGCACCGCCTTCACCATGGAGCAGGACTTCTACCGCGGACGGCTCGCGGCGCGGTTCGGCCTCGACGTCATCGTTCCGGATGAGCCGGACCGCAGGACTGTTCACGGGATCATCTATCACGAGCTGGTGGCCGGCATCGTCAGGGACGAATCGCGGGAGGCTTACCGTGGGGTCATCCGCCGTCTGGTCGAGCGCGGTGCCGAGGCCGTCATCATGGGCTGCACCGAGATCATGCTGCTGATTTCGCAGGCCGACAGCGCCGTGCCGGTCTTCGACACCACCGAAATTCACGCGCTGAGCGCGGTCGACCTCGCGCTGGCGTGAGCGCCGGCCCGCTGCAGGATGCGGCCTGAAGGCTCAGCCGACCGCGGCGGTGCGCATCAGGCCGAGAAGCTGTTCGAGCTTCGCCTGGGTTTCGGCCAGAGGCTGCGGCTGCAGTTCCGGCTCTGGGCGCCCGGTGTCCTCGAAGGGCAGGGGGTCGGCCTGCTGGCGCTGGCCTCCGGGCACGCCCAATGGGGTCATGCCGGTCTCGGCGAGGCGCCCGGCAAGGCCGATCATGGCGCGGCCGTCGCCGACAATGCCGGCAACGCGCTGGCCGAGCACCGGATCGGTGCGCAGTACCGGCGCGATCTCGCCACCGGCCTCGGCATAGGCAGCGCGCAGCTCGGCTTCGGCAAAGCGGCGGCCGCCGATCGAGACGACGGCGGCAGGATCGCCGGCGGGCACGAGAAGACGCGCCGTGTCGTCCGCCGCGACCGCCATGCCGGTTTCGACGAAGCCATCGGCGTCGGCGGCCGACCGGGCCGAATGGCCGTGCTCGGCGCCGGGCGGGAAGGCGGACACCGGCACCATGGCGCCGCGCAACTGGAGGCTCCCGGCGGGGCTGCGGCGCGTCTCGACCAGCACCGGCGCCTGCCCGGCACCGGTCGCGAACGTGTCGGGGCCGGCTGCGATGCCGGCGGCCGCGCCGGTTGCCAGCGCGCGAGCGATGCCGGTTTCGCCGAGGCCGAAGAAGACGTCGGCGGCGACTCCGTCGGGTCGTATGGCGAGCGCGGGCGCGATCTCGCCGGGGCGACGGGTCAGGAGTGTCAGGTGGCGCAGCGCCGGGGAGGCGGCGGCCGGGGTGAAGAGGCAGGCCGCGGCGGCGGCCGGCAGGACGGCATGGGTGACGCCGCTCGCCACGAGGCTGTCGGCAAAGGCCCTCGGCGCGAAAGGCGGGTGGGCGATCAGGGTGCCGGCCGACATCAGCCAGGGCACGACCTGCAGCGCGAGGCCGGTGAAAGCATCGATCGAGAGCGTCGCGGCGAAGACGGAGGCCTCGTCGGGCGCGCCGGCCATATAGGCGACAAGGCCGCCCGCGATCAGCTGGTTGTGGCTGCGCGCCACGGCCAGATGCCCGTCCGCGGTGGCATCGGCCGTCACCAGCGCCACATGGTCGGCGGCGTTGCCGGTTCTCGGCGTTTCGATGCGGTCGCTCGCGGCGCCGGCGAGCAGGGCGTCGTCAAGGGCGACGACGCCATCGAGAACCGGGGCGCCTATCGACATCACGAAGCGCACCGAAAAGGCCTCCGCGGCGGCGAAGCGCATGATGTCGGCGCAGTCGACGGGACCGGCGCGGCCGGCGGTCAGGATGGCGCGGGCGCCGAGCCGCTGCAGGTGCCGGACGATTTCGCGCCGGCCCCAGCCGAGCGGCAGCGGCGCGGCGACGAGGCCGGCCCGGATCACGGCGAGCAGCGCCACGATCCCGTCGGCGCCGAGCGGGAACTGGGTCGCGATCACGCTGTCGAGCGGAAAGGAATGGGCGCGCAGGCGCCCGGCGAGAGCGTCGACCGCGGCGTCGAGACCGGCCCAGTCGAAGCGGCGCGGCTCGCCGCCCACGATATGCGGGCGATTCGGCGCGTCGACGAGAGCCAGGGCCTGCGGCCGGTTCTCGGCCGCTCGGCGCAGCAGCGCGTCGAGCGTCATCCGGCCCGTCGCGCCAGCCGGTGCCGTCGTGGCCTGTCCGGCTCGTTGCTCGCCCAAGATCACCGCCGCCTCACCCGTTCACGGTCGCTCGCGCCACCATGTCTCAGGGAGATAGCCGAAAACGGATGATTCGGTGGGAATTCCGATCGTATTCCAGCGGGCGATCCATTGCGCCGGCTCATGGAACAGGGGCACCCAGTAGAAGCCGGATATCAACGTGCGGTCGAGCGCGCGCGCCGCGGTCGTCAGCTCGGCGCGGGAGCGGGCTTCGACGATCGAGGCGATCAGGCGGTCGACCGCCGGGTCGGCTATGCCGACCACGTTGCGGCTGCCCGGGGATCGGCCCGCCTCGCTGCCCCAGTAGAAGGCCTGCTCGTTGCCGGGGGAGAGCGTGATGTTCCACCAGCGATAGTCGATCATGTCGAAGTCGTAGTCGCGCACGCGCCGGTCATATTGAACCGCGTCGACCGTTCGGACGCGGGCGGTCACGCCGATCCGCTTCAGGAAGCGCTGGTAGGTGAGGGCGAGCCGCTCCTGCTCCTTGGTCAGGATCAACAGCT